>NZ_JBVVOS010000029.1:0-108095 GCF_055807515.1 Bradyrhizobium sp. Kon69
TCGTTCGACAGCGTGAGCAGCACGACGATAGCGGCGGGCGGAAGCACTAACATCGACTTCTGGGTGGTGAATTTTGGTAAGGCTGCCGCCGCCGCGTCGATCTCGGGCCTCTATCTATCGACCGACGCCACGATCACGACCGGAGACACGCTGCTGACGACGGTGGCCTCGCCAGGGCTGTCGGCGAACGGGGCGCCGGGCTATTTCGATCACCAGACGATCTCGCTGGCGCTTCCCGCCAATCTGGCGCCCGGCACCTATTACATCGGCGGAATCTCGGACTACAATAATGCGATTTCGGAGAGCAACGAGGCCAACAACAATCACAATGCTACGCAAATTTCTGTTATTGCCGCATCGTCTCAGGTGCAGGACACGACTGGCGGCAGGGGGGACAACCCCGACTCCGGATTTCATTTTGTCGACCCGACAGGACACTTCATTATAGTCTGACCTCTTCGGGAGCCGATGACGGGTGATGGTCGCGGTTTGTTGCCCCGACTCAACTGCGATGACCAACGGGTGGCCGAGCTATGTCTCTGATCTATCGTTGATATGCAGCCTGAGAGCCGAATGAACGTCCCCGGCCGCCTTCGCCGCCTCATTCATGGCTGGTCTGCGAATGTCGTCCAGATGCTGCTTGCCCTGACCCAGCAGCTCGTTCTGATTCCGGCGTTTTTGCATTTCTGGAGCAGTGACACACTTGCGGCCTGGCTCGCGCTGTATGCGGCCGGAAGCCTCGTTGTCGTCGCCGATGCCGGCCTGCAGCTTCGTGCCATCAACCGCTTTCTCGCGTTCAAGGCCTGCGTCGATTCCGACGGACGCACGGCAACTTTCTACGCGCGCATGATGCGGCTCTATCTGGTGATCGTCCTGGGACTCAGTGCCCTGCTGATTGCGGGAACCGAGCTGTTCCCGCCGGCCGCAGTCCTCGGGTTTCACGAAACGCCGAGCTTCAATGTCGCGATGATCGTCATCACTGTCGGCACGCTGCTCGCTCTGCCGGCCAATCTCGTCTCGGGGCTCTATCGCGTGCGCGGCAAATACAGTCGCGCGGTGTGGTCGCAGAATGTCGCGCTGCTAGTTGGACAGATCGGACAGTTCATCGCGGTTGCATGGCTCGGGAGCCTGCTTGCGGTCGCGATCACTTTCGTCGCGACGCAGATTCTGTTCGCGTTGTTCTTGACCGTCTACGACGCCCCGCGCCAGTTGCCATTCCTGCGGCGGGGACGCGCGATCGCCTCACGGTCCTGGCTATGGAACGCCGGGCAATTCCGTCTTGCGCTGCCATTCGCCGTGGCCAATCTGACGGAGATCGCGCTCGCCAATGCGCCGATGCTGCTGGTCAGCGCGATGGTTGCCGATCGCGTGGCGGTCGCGCAATGGGGCTTGATCCGCGTGATCTCGAGCTTCCTGCGCGGCATCAGCATCCAGATGACATTGCCCATCGGCGCTGAGCTCGGCCACGATTTTGCGATCGGCGACTTGGTACGGCTGCGCGGCCTCTACGCTTACGGATCGCTGTTCATCACCGCGATGGCCAGCTTGATCGTCGGCGGGTTGCTGCCGTTCTGGCCGGATTTCTTCACATTGTGGACGCATGGCAGTATTCCGAACGACGCCGCGCTCACCGTCACGCTGCTGATAGGTTCAGCTGTCGTTGCGCCTTCCCTGATGGCCCTTAGTTTCGCCAATCACAGCAATCGTGGTAATCTCCTAGTGCGGACCAAGGGAGTACAGCTGGGAGTTTTCCTGGTGTTGTCTGCCGTGCTGATTCCCCGGCTCGGTCCGCTCGGTGCCGCAATCGCGATCGTTGCGAGCGACCTGCTTACCCAGTTCGGAATCCTGACGCTCGTGATCGTCTGCCAGACGCTAAGCCATCCGGTCCGCCACGTTGTGGTCCTGATCTCAACCATGGCGACGATCGTGCTCGGCGGATGGGGTCTTGGCGCAGCAATCCGGGATGTCGTGCCGGGGGCGGGGCTGCTGCCTTTCATCGCGGGGTGTGCGATCTGGCTGGTCGTCGTTGCCATCGCGGCCAGTCCGCTTCTGATGGAGCGGGTGCGTGCGCGGGTGCTGGCGGCGGTGCCGAACTGATTTAGCACATCCGGCCAATCGTCTTTCCTGCTCCTGTGGAAGTCAGTAGATCTGGGGATAGCGGCGGTATCGAAGCCGCATCAGCTTCCGGGCGAGCTGGCGATGACCCTCGTCAATCCGCTCGGCGAAAAAACCGAGCCGCTCCTTGCCGGCCGCGGCGAGCCGGCTGCGCTCCTCCGCCGAGCCGACCTTGACGATGGCCTTGGCCAGCGATGCGGGGTCGTCGTAGTCGAACAGGATTGCGGCATCGCCGGCTTGCGCCTTCAATGCTTCCGGATAGATTACGGGCGTTCCGACCGCCCAAGCTTCCAAGGGCGGGAGGTTGGTCGGGCCAAAATAGGTAGCCATCACCATCGCATTTGCAGCCCGATAGAGAGCGGCAAGCTCGGTGGAGGGGACGAAGCCAAGGATACGGACGGAATCTTCAAGCTTATGTTCGGTGACAAGTGCCTCGAAAGTGGATCGTGCACCAGGATCTGAGCCGCACAGCACCAGCCTATGCTTGTGCCCTTGATCTCTCAGCAGGCGCATGGCGAGCAGGATGGTCGCATGGTTCTTATGCGACCAAAACTGTGCAGGGTAAAACAGATAGCCTGGCTCCAAGCCGTATCTGCTTAAAATCGCAGAATCCTGTTCCCGTGTTGCCTCGTCCGCGTTCGCTCGGGTGACGTAAGGTGATGGCGAAAGAGGAATGCAGACGGCGCGGTCCCGCGTCATCGCATAACGAAAACATAATTTATCGATGAGCTCGTCGGCGTTCGTGATGACAAGGGCGGCTTTAATGCAAGCGCTGCGCCAAACGATTTCACGTCGCTCGAACTGGGCGAATTCGCGCACCTCGTCGAACTCGGGGCTGTCGCGGAAGCAACCGTCGAAAACCGTGATGATGAACGGCAGCTTGTAGAGCACCAGATTCCAGTTGGACGTGGTGGTGAAGTAGACGATATCGACCTCAGCGTTCCGGAGCTTTTTCTCGAACGGCGCGCAGGCGCGCAGGCTGTATTGCAGCAGATCGAACGGTCCCAGATATTTGAGGAACAAGAACAGGCGGTCGAGCCAGTTGAGTTTCAGATACACGCTGGTGATGCCGAGCTCGGCAAGGATCGCAACGTTATCGCGCAGCGTCGTGAATACGGTGACCTCCAGGCCGACGGTCCTGGCCCAGTCGTGCATCCATATGATGTCGGTGAGCGACTGCTGGAAACCGCCGCCGACGTCGAGCGGAAGTTCGAGGAACACACCAATGTGGTAGCGTTTCATCGTTCAGCGTCCACTCGTGTTTGTGGCTTCGGCAGCAAGTGATAGCGGCTGGTCAATCGAAACCCGCTGGAGTCTGACGTCGTGTCGACTTTGAATGGACACCCGTAGTACGTTCGGTGTGATTCGTAGGCAGACCACCTTGTCAAACGATCCTCTTCGTCAATGAGTATGTGGTTCACGCGAATGCTCGAGCTGATTTTCGACGCTTTGGGGTTGTGCGATCCGGCGCGAATTGAAGCGTCCCGTACTTGATCCGCTGGATGCGCGCTTGTTGAGAATGATCTTAGGTAAGGTTGCTCGCCGAATCTGAAATGACCAACGTATGCTATCCAGGCCCTTAAATAAAAAAGGCGCCATTAAACTGACATGGCGTCTATCAAGCGCAGGCACTTTGGCTATTTTGATTCGTACCGTCAAGAGCGAAGGACTCGCGACTTTCAGCTCACAAAGCGAAGAATGTCCTCGATCCGCCGCCTGAATGTATGGGTCGAAACTGTCCGCGCCTGTCCTGCGGCAGCAATTGCGCAGCGCTCGTCTTCGTTCCCAAGGTAGCGATCGATCAGCGTGAGACAGTCGTCGGCCGTGTGCCAAGCCGCGACCTCGCTGCCTATATCGAACAGTGTGTGGAGATTGTCCTTGAAATCGGTCAGCAGGAACGTGCCGGCGCCGGTCGCCTCGAACAGCCGCGCGTTGCCGGCCTCGCGGCCAGCCTGATCGATGTGCGAATTGAGCGTCAGGCGCGAGGCCCGGAGCGCCTGGTACATCTCCACGCCCCAGACCTCGCCTTGATAGCAGCGGTGCAGCGGCGACGAGGCGGGCAGGTTCTGCAGGCCGCTGCCGTAGAGCTTCAGGTCGTATTTCCAAGCCACCGCTTCGAGCTGTGCGACCCGCTGCTGGTGATCCGCCGACACCGCGCCCACGAAGGAGATGTCGATGCTGCGCTCGGGCGCCGGCGGAAGAAGGTCGAGGATATCTGGTTCGAAGGCCAGATGGACCACCTCGGACCTGACGCCAACGCTGCGGAAGGACTCAACGACCCGGAGAAGCTGCGAGATCATCAGATCATAGGCCGACCAATCCTCGCCGCGCGAGGGGACGATGCCGACCTGCCCGATCAGTATCGGCCGCCCGATGCCCTTGATCTGCCGCGCCAGGCGCGCATCGATGTGGAAGACGTCCTGGTTCAGCACGACGTCCGGCTTGAATCCCTCGATCTGCGCCAACAGGATCTCTTCCGCCTGCGCATCGAGCCGTGGGCTCAAGCCCACTTTTCGTGCCAGTGGCCTGAGGATCGGCTTGAATGGCGCGATCATGCGTTGAAGCGAGCCGGGGATCGCTCGCCGTTGAGCCTCGTTTCCCGGCTCCGGTGGCTGTTCGAAAGCAAGCCCGTGTTCGCGCGCCCAAGCTGCGCGCATCCAGGGATTGTTGATGTGAATGTCGGCGGCGACATGCCCAGCGGCCGCGAAGTTGCGTGAGTAGAAATCGGCAACGCCGAACAGGCTGGCATTGCGCGCCGCCATCTGCGTCGCGTAAGTCGCGCCGGCAAGATCGGGCGTGCGACGGTACAGCCAGGTCAGAAAGCGTGGGTAGTCGGCGTTGAGGATGAGGACGCGCATCGCGTTAATCCGCTCGTTCGGTTGTGTCTCGCGGCATCACATACCACAGGAGAAACAACACGACGGCTCCATGGGTCAGCATCACAGTCGTGAATGGCACGTTCAGCAGGGTCTGCGGCAACAGTGCCGAGGAAACCAGAACAATGCGCTGGGATGCGCCCGCGGACATGCCGTTGGCGATGGCGACGACGATGCCGCATACGAGTGCAGAGATCGGGGCAAGCAGCGGGCCGACCGACGCAACGCCTTCGGTGGCGAAGAGCGAGGCGTTCATGTAGCCACCGATGCCAAACCAATTGTAAATGACAACTGCCAGTGGCTCCCGATAGTGGCAAGGCATGATTGGCTTCAAATAGCTGATCTGACAGAAATGCGTCTGTTCGTGGCTGAAAAAGAACGCGTTGTAATAGTCCATCGCAAGCGAGGGTATGGCCACCATGCGAAGGTTCACCAGCTGGAATACCGCCATCGCGGACCGCTCAGGCAATAGGCCGCTCTGGTAAAGGCTGAACAGAACCAACCCTGTCGCAGTCGGGAGCAGGAGGGACAGGATGACGGTGAGCCGCAAGCCGATGAACCGTGTCACCACGAACATGAGGACGAGCCATGCCGGGGCAAAGAAAGCCTGCTTGCTCAATGTGACCGGATAGAACAGCAGCAGCAGGATGACGACGGCGCCGGCCCGCCAGAGTTTTCCATGCACGGCGTAGCATGCGAATGCGAACGGCAAGAGGGCCGTCATTGTGATCCCAACCAGGTAGTTCACCAGTGCCGGTGCGGTCAAAGCTTCGCGATACGTGTAGATGTCTCCGAGCGAGACCAGCCTGAAGTTGTAATACGCCCCGATCGCGGCGACGGCGGCCCCGATCAGAACGATCCAGCCCAATAGCCGCTCTAAAGCCTGCGAGGACAATTCCAGCAATCGCGGCAAGGTTGGCTGGTGAAGTGCTGGCAACAGGAATGCCACGGCGGAGGCCGCCGCAGAGAGGCCGCTCAGGCGATGGTTGTAATCGAACTCGGTGAAGTTGTTGAGCCAGAGATAGCCGGCAATCATGACGAAGAGGTAGTAGCCGGCAAAATAGCCGAAGCTGAACCGGGCGCGGACGAACAAGATGGTCAGGACGGCGAACGCTGCGACCGTAGCAATCGCGGTGGGTAGCCTCTCGTTGTCGAAGATAATGCTGTAGACCGGGTAGATGCGCGCCACGCAGATCAGCGAGATGCTGCCCAGGACCAGGTGGCACAGGATGAGCAGCGCTACGCCGCGATCGTTGCCGCGCAAACGAAATCCGTCCGCGGCCCTGTGATCCGTGAAGTTCGTGGGAGGCACCATGTGGCGGATCGGATATCCCATTTGAGGAACGCAGGCAATGTCCAAGGCACGCCCGAATGGGGATATTGAACTGTCTAAAGCCTTGATTTATTCGGGCTTTTGTTAATATAGGTCAGCCTGACCGGTGCGCTCAGACCCTTTCGTCACGAGCCATCAACGGGAAAGATCGAGGTCTTATGGTTAGGTTCGGCCTGCTCGGATGCGGGCGTATCGCCAAGCGCCACTCCGAGATCCTCGGCGGCGGCATCATTGAAGGCGCTCGCCTTGTCGCGGTGTGCGATTCCGATCGCGCACGGGCGGATGCGATCGCCGCGAAGTTCAAGGTCGCCGCGTATGCCGCTCTCAACGAGATGCTCGCACGCGACGACATTGACGCTGTCGCGGTGCTCACGCCGAGCGGGATGCATCCGCAGCATGCGATCGCCTGCGCGCGCGCGGGCAAGCATGTGGTGGTCGAAAAGCCGATGGCGCTGCGGCTGCAAGACGCCGACGACATGATCCGCGCCTGCGATGCAGCCGGCGTCAAGCTCTTCGTCGTCAAGCAGAACCGCTTCAACGTGCCGATTGTCAAGGCGCGCGAGGCGCTCGATGCCGGCCGCTTTGGAAAGCTCGTGCTCGGCACGGTTCGCGTGCGCTGGTGCCGGGAGCAGGCCTATTACAATCAAGACGCTTGGCGAGGGACCTGGGCGCAGGACGGCGGCGTGCTGACCAACCAGGCCAGCCATCACATTGACATGCTGGAGTGGTTCTTCGGCGACGTGGTCAGCGTTCATGCGCGCAGCGCGACCGCGCTGGTGAAGATCGAGACCGAGGACACGGCGGTTGCTACGCTGAAGTTCCGCAATGGGGCACTGGGAATCATCGAGGCCACGACCGCGGTGCGTCCGGCTGATCTCGAGGGGTCGCTCTCGATCCTGGGTGAGAAGGGAACGGTCGAGGTCGGCGGCTTCGCCATGAACCACATCCGCCACTGGCGTTTCGTCAACGAGTTGCCGTCTGACAAGGAGGTGATCGAAAAGTTCTCGGTCAACCCGCCGAACGTCTATGGCTTCGGCCACCAGGCCTATTATCAGCAGGTCGTCGAGTGTCTCGCTGACCGCGGCGCAGCTCTGGTCGACGGGCTGCAGGGCCGCAAGAGCCTGGAACTGATCTCGGCGCTCTACGAATCGATCGAGACGGGGCAGGAGGTGCCGCTTCACTTCGTGCCTCGCCGCAGTCGGCTGGGTGTTGCTTCGTGAGTGGCCCCGAGCGCCATCAGGTCGGAATGCGAGACGTCAGCTTCGGTATCGGCGTCAAGATCGTCGAGCCCTGCAATCTCTACGGTTGCACGATCGGCGATGACTGCTTCATCGGCCCCTTCACCGAGATCCAGAAGGATGTCGTCGTCGGCGCCCGCACGCGCGTGCAATCGCACAGTTTCGTCTGCGAGCTCGTCAGCATCGGTGAGGACTGCTTCATCGGCCACGGCGTGATGTTCATCAACGACACCTTCGCGGGCGGTGGTCCGGCGCGCGGTCGCAAGGAGCTGTGGCGTGAGACCCGGATCGGCAACAGGGTGTCGATCGGCTCGAATGCCACGATCATGCCGGTCACGATCGTGGACGACGTCGTGATCGGCGCGGGCTCGGTGGTGACCAGGGACATCACCGCGGCCGGAACCTATGCCGGCAATCCGGCGCGCCTATTGACCTTGCGGAAGTGACTGATGGCCGTACCCTTCGCTGATCTCCAGCTCCAGTACCAGAACATCAAGGGCGAGATCGACGCTGCGATTGCGGTTGTCATCCGCGACAACGCCTTTATCCGCGGCCCATTTGTCGATGCGTTCGAGCGCGACTTTGCCAAGGCCGCATCCGTCAAGCACTGCGTCTCCTGTGCCAACGGGACGGATGCGCTTTATCTGGCGATGGCCGCGCTCAAGGTGAAGCCGGGCGATGAGGTGATCACGACGGCACATTCCTGGATATCGACCTCGGCAATGATCACTCACGCCGGCGCTGTCGTGAAGTTTTGCGATACCGATGGTGTGACGTTTACGATCGATCCCGCGGCGATCGAGGCTGCGATCACACCGCGCACCGTCGGCATCATTCCAGTGCACCTCTATGGTCAGCCTGCCGAGATGGACGCGATCATGGGAATCGCGAGCAACCATGGTTTGTGGGTGATCGAGGATTGTGCCCAGGCGCATCTGGCCCGCTACAAGGGGCAGATGGTGGGAACGTTCGGCGCGGCCGCAACCTACTCGTTTTATCCGGGCAAGAATCTTGGCGCGATGGGCGATGCCGGCGCCGTCGTCACCAATGACGCCGGGCTTGCCGAGCACATGACGCGGCTCGCGCGTCACGGCGGCCTGGTGAAGCATCAACATGAGATCGAGGGCGTCAACAGCCGGCTCGACGGAATGCAGGCCGCGATCCTGTCGGCAAAGCTTCCGCATCTGGCGGCCTGGACCGAGGCGCGGCAGCGTGCGGCCGCGGTCTATGATTCCGGCCTCAACCGGATCGAGGGGGTGAGCGTACCGCAGGTCGCGCCTGGTCGCCACCACGTCTATCACCTTTATACCATCCGGCATCCGCGACGAGATGCGCTGGCGGCTCACCTCAACGCTAACGGCGTGCAGACCGCAATCAACTATCCGACCGCGCTGCCGCTGCTTCAGGCGTACGCGCGATTCGGTCACACGGCGGCGGAATTTCCACATGCATACCGGGACCAGACCAGCATCCTGTCGCTGCCGATTTTTGCCGAAATCACGCCCGCGCAGCAGGAGAGCGTGATCCGGCTCGTGCGCGAATTTGCATAGCCCCGGTGGCGCGCCTGTCGCGCAAGAGATTTGTTGATCTTTCTCAAAGACTTGTGCAACAGGGACGGTTGTATTTCGTGCCGGGGTCCCGAGCCCATTGCGGGCCTGCAGTGCATTCAAAACTGGCCTCCAGCGGCGGGAATGATTAGAAGCTGCCGTATCAGGTGGGCAGGCAGGTTGGGTGGCCTGCCAGAGGGGAACCGGAACTTTGCGAAAAGTACTTTTGACGGGTGCGGGTGGGTTCATCGGATCGCACCTCGCCGAAGAGCTGGTCCGACGCAATGTCGCAGTGCGCACGTTCGTGCACTACAACAGCGCGGGTTCGTACGGATGGCTCGATTCCTCGTCGCCCGAGATCCGCAAGGAGTTTGACGTCTTCGCGGGCAATGTTTGCGACCCCAACGGCGTGCGAACAGCGATGAAGGGATGCGATGCGGTGCTGCATCTCGCCGCGCTGATTGCCATTCCCTATTCGTATCACTCGCCCGACACGTATGTGGAGGCCAACATCCGCGGCACCCTCAACGTTCTGCAGGCAGCGCGCGATCTCGGCGTCGAAAAGGTCATCCATACCTCGACCAGCGAGGTCTACGGCACCGCGCAATTCGTTCCGATCACCGAAGAGCATCCGCTGCAGGGCCAGTCGCCTTACTCCGCGACCAAGATCGGCGCCGACCAGCTTGCGTTGTCATTTGAGCGATCGTTCGGCACGCCGGTGGTCGTGGTGCGGCCCTTCAACACGTATGGCCCGCGGCAATCGGCCCGCGCGGTGATCCCGACCATCATCACCCAGATCGCGGCAGGCGCGCGCAAGATCAAGCTCGGCAGCATTCATCCGACCCGCGACTTCAACTTCGTCGCGGACACCGTCGGCGGCTTCCTGGCGGCGCTTGATTCCAAGGCCGGCAAGGGCGAGGTCATCAATATCGGCAGCGCCTTCGAGATCTCGATCGGCGACACCGTGAACCTGATCGCAGAGCTGATGGGAGTCGAGATCGAGATCGAGCATGACGACGTTCGTGTGCGCCCCGAGCGCAGCGAGGTCGAGCGGCTATGGGCCTCCAACGCCAAGGCGCAGAAGCTGCTGGGCTGGTCGCCGCGTTTCGGCGGCGTCGACGGCCTTCGTAGGGGTCTTGAGCAGACCATCGCCTGGTTCACCAAGCAGGACAATCTCGCCCGCTATCGCGTCAATACCTACACGTTGTGAGCACCATGAGCATGTCCTCCGCGCAAGCGAGCCCGAATCGTCCCGCCATGCTTGACGTCAAGCCGGTGCTTGACGCCGTCGATGCCGCGCTCGGCTCAGCCCAGCGTCCGGTCGAACTGCATGAGCCGCGGTTCGGGGGTCGCGAGCGCGAGCTGGTGCTCGACTGCATCGACACCAACTGGGTGTCGTCGGCCGGCAAATACGTCACACGTTTCGAGGAAATGGTGGCGGAGGCGACCGGCTCGCGCCACGCGGTTGCGATCGTCAACGGCACCGCGGCGCTGCATGCGGCGTTGGTGCTGGAGGGCGTCGAGCCTGACGACGAGGTGCTGCTGCCTTCGATCACCTTCGTCGCCACCGCCAACGCCATCAGCCATGCCGGCGCGGTGCCTCACTTCGTCGACTCGACCTGGGACACGCTGGGGCTCGACCCGCGTGCGCTCGAGGCCCATCTCGATGCAATCGCCGTGCAGCAGAACGGCGCCTGGGTGAACAGGCACACGGGGCGCCGGCTTCGCGCCGTCGTGCCCGTGCACATTTTCGGGCATCCCGTCGACATGGCTGCGCTCGGCGCGGTTGCGGCCCGCTACGGCCTCGTCATCGTCGAGGATGCGACCGAGTCGCTGGGCTCGCGCCTGAACGGCAAGGGCTGTGGCACGTTCGGCCATTCCGCGGTGCTGAGCTTCAATGGCAACAAGATCGTCACGACGGGCGGCGGCGGCATGATCGTGACCGACGACGAGGCGCATGCCCGCCACGCCCGGCATCTCACGTCGACGGCAAAGAAGGCCCACGCCTGGGCGTTCGAGCATGACGAGATCGCGTACAACTACCGCCTGCCCAACATCAATGCCGCGCTCGGCTGCGCGCAGATGGAGCGGCTGGGGGGAATGGTCGCGGCCAAGCGTGTCCTCGCTCAGCGCTATCTCGATGCCTTCCGTGATTTTCCCTCGGCGCGCATCTATCGCGAGCCGAAGGGGTCCGAGAGCAATTATTGGCTCAATACGCTGGTGCTCGACCGCGACTATGCCCCCGAGCGCGACCGCTTGCTTCAGGCCCTGCACGGCCACGGCATTCGTGCACGCCCGCTGTGGACGCCGATGCACCTGTTGCCGATGTACCGCGACTGTCCGCGCGCGGCGCTCCCCGTGGCCGAGGACATGAATACCCGCTGCATCAACTTGCCGAGCAGTCCGTTCCTGGCGGAAAGCGCGAACGAGCGCTGATGCCCCGGATCGTTTTCTTCACGATTCACAGCACGACGGCCTGGTGGAAGTACCTGGCCTCGCGCATGGAGTTTGCCGACGCCGTCGTGCTCAGCGATCTGCGCGACGACGGCGACCATTCGCTGGTCGACGACTTCTATCGCTTCGTCGACAGGGGCGATGCCGCTGCCGCGGCATTCGACCGGTTCGGCCAGGACGGATGTGCCGATATCATCCTGCGCTGTCGCGTGCTCAGGAGCCTCGATCGCGATGTCGCGCTCAGGATGATCGGCGGCATGACGCAGGCGATCGAGCAGGCTTTTGACAAGCTTGCCCCCGAGCTGGTCACGACATTCACCATCGACCGCTACGTCATGGACGTGATGGAGCGCATCGCGCGGCGGCGTGGCATCGACTTCCTGGAGATGACGACCTCGATCATCCCGGATCAGGTCATGCTGATGCGCCGGGGAAAGCCGGTCTGGTTGCGCGAGCCGTCCGCGGAGGACATCGCCGCGGCCGTCGGCCAGCTCTGCAAGGAGGATTTCGCGCCGGCCTATGTGCGTGACGCCAAGCGTTTTTCGCTCGCCAGGTTCTGGCGGATCTTCGGCTACTATGCACTGCGCGGGGCCTACTTCAACATCTGGCGGTTCATCAAGCGCGATCGCTACAATTGCCACTATCTCGACGCACTGAAGCGGCTGAAGCACAAGGTGCGTATGCGCGACGTCGCCGTGGTCGGGTTGCTCGATCACGGCTGGGACAAGCGGCTCGCCGGAGTCGAGCGCGAGCGCCGGGTATTCCTCGGGCTTCAGCTCTTCCCCGAAGCTTCGATGGACTACTGGCTCGAATCGCAGGGTATGCTCGCGCATGACGACGTGCTGGTGCGCTATTGCGAGGTGCTCGGCCGTGCAGGCTACCGCATCTTCGTCAAGGACCATCCGCTGCAATTCGGTTTTCGTCAGCGCGAGCTGTTGGAGCGCCTGGCGAAGCTGCCGGCCGTTGTGCTGGTGCCTTACGACGTGCCTGCGAATCTGCTGATCGGGAAGTGCGCGGTGTCGGTCACGTTCACCGGTACCATCGGCTTCCAGGCGGCGCTCGCCGGGTTGATTTCCGTCGCGACCGAGCCTTACTACGCAACCGAGCAGCACTTCCTGCATGTCCGCGACACAAGCGAGATCGACGGTCTCGCCGAGCGGCTTGCAAAATGGCAACCGCCTGACGATCTCGCCGCGACGCGTCGCGCAATCATGCGGCACCTGGCGTCGATCAGCGTCGAGGGCGACTATTTCGGCTGGCGCAAGTTCGATCCCGAGAACGAAGCCGTGCGGGCTTCAGTCGAGCCGCTGGCACGCTCGTTGAACGCGCACCTGCCGCAATTCATGAAGTCCTGCAAGGCCGTCGCTTGACGATCCCGCGGGGAACGCACTTGCAACCGATGTCGTCGTCCGGCGGAGATGGAAACAGCGCGATGCGACTTCGTCTGCTTGATCTCGTGACGCGTCCGGCGGTTGCCGGCACGGTCGCGGCGCTGGTGCTGCGCGCGCTGACGCTGGCGAGCCGCTTTCTGCTGTCGTTGCTGCTGGCGCGCATGTTGTCGCCAGCGGAAATGGGACAGTACGGCCTCTTGACCGCGACGCTGGCCTTCGCGCTGCTCGCAGTCGGTCTGGAGTTCTACTCCTACACCTTGCGCGAACTGGTGCCGGCCACGCCTGAGCGGCGCGCGCGCATCATCGCCGACCAGATGGTGCTTGGCACGGCCGCGCTCGTGGCGGTCGGCATCGTGGTTGCCGTCGCGATCGCCGCGGGCTCCTTTCCGGCGCGTCTGGCGCCGTGGTTCATCCTGATCCTCGTCACCGAACACGTCTCGCTGGAGGCGACGCGGATCCTGATCATCACCTGGCGGCCGGTGAGGGCTTATATCGGCGTGTTCCTGCGCGGCGGGATCTGGGTGTATGCGATCGCCGTTCTGATGTTCGCGGCGCCCTCGACGCGGACGCTGGAAACAGTGATGGTCTGGTGGGCGCTCGGTGGTATGGCGGCGATTGCCTTTTCTGCGTTCTCGCTCTCCGAATTGCCGTGGCGCGAACTCGGGGGATACCGGCCGGACCTCAAGAACATCCGGCAGGGCCTCTGGATCGCGCGTCCCTTCATGCTGACGGCCGGGGGAGCGCTGGTCATTTCCTATGTCGATCGCTTCGTCATCGACGCCTTCGTCGGCCGCGATGCGCTCGGCATCTACACGTTCTATTCCACGATCCTGATCGGCCTGCTGTCACTGGGCGCCTCGGTGTCGCACCAGTTCCTGCCGAAGGTTATTGCGGGCTATACGGCGGGCAGGGATGCCTATCGCACCGCGCTGCGCTCGTTCTTCTGGTCCATGCTGGCACTCGTCTGTGCCACGATGATCCTGTCGGCCTTTGCGATGAGGCCCATGCTCGCGCTGCTCGGGCTGTCGACTTACGCAGCGAGCATCGGTGTGTTTTACGCCATGCTGCCAGGAATATTCCTGCGCATGCTGGCGGATGTTCCCTCCTATGCGCTGTATTCGGCGCGGTCGGATAAGTATCTTCTGATCTGCAATCTCGGTTCCGCCGCGGTATCGACGGTGCTTAACGTGACGATGATCCCCGTACTCGGCATCTACGGTGCGGCGCTTGCCGGCGGGATCGCCAGCGCGGCGCTGTTCGTGTCCCTGACCGGCTTTGCCGTCCACAGGATGCGCGAGAGCTTCAGGGAACCCGCCGCAACCGAGACGGTCGGCCTTCCCACCGATCCAGACATGCTCTACCCCTGAGGGCGGTTCATAGGTAAACGTCAAGACAATTTCACGTCTTAACCCGAGGGGCGCTTCTTGGACGGCAAATTGCAGCAGCGGCTGCTTCCGTTGGTCGGCGCTCTCGCGTCGCCCGCGATTCTGATGACCGTAATCTGGTTCGGGGCGCTTTTCGCTGTCGCCGTCGGGCCGATCGACTATCCGGGACAGCCGTCGATGGCAGTGCTGACCGTGGTTGCGATCGGGCTGGCGGTCTTCTTGCTGTCCTATCGGGGCGGCAAGCTAGCCTTCGATCGCTGGTTCGCAGGCCACGACCGTTCCCCGCCGGCCTCTGCACGACTGCTCAACAACGTCACCTTAGCCGCGTCGCTGTTCGGCATCGTCGGCATAGCGCTGGTGGCGCTTGACCGCACGTTCCTCAGCGGCGTGAGCAATTCCAGCTATGCCGAACTGCTACGTTGTGCGCCTGGGCTCGTCGACACGGTTGCGATCAGACGCACGCCGCTGCTCTATGGCGGTTACGTGATGTTCTCGTTTGGCTTCGCCTCCCTCGTGCTGTTCTTGCTCAGGGGAGAGGAGATCAGGGGATGGGCAGCGGCATTGGCGCAACTATCCATCATCTCGCCGGTCGGTTATGCGCTGCTTTATTCCGGACGCATGCCGATCCTGTTCGTTCTCGTCTTGGTCGCGATGGCGATGCTGGTGCGCCTCGCACAGGGACGAACGCTTCTGCCGCGGGGCCATTATCTCCTGCCCAAGACCGTGATCGCCGTGGGCGTGTTCGCGGTCTATTCGAGCGCGATCTGGTCCAGCCGCCAGAACTTCTGCATCCTGATGTCGCCCCTGATCGCCGAATTGCAGCAGGAGACAAACCAGCTCGACACGGCCGCGGCAGCCGGCGCGCCCGCGGCATCAAGCAAAGCCCACCGCTCCAGGCCCGCGGAGGCGATCACCGCAGCCGAGCTCAACAAGCGCGTCGCTGAGACGAAGGCGGTACCGTCACAGGCCACCGGTACGACCTCGATGGAAGCCGTTCTGGCCACGATGCTCGATGCCTGGAACGTCAAGCCGCGCGGCTATGTTGCGTCGGCGATCCAATCTAGCCGTGTGTCGGCGCGCAGCGCGATGATTGGGTTGAGCACGTATTTTTATCTGACACACGGCGTGCGAACGGTCGATATCGTCTGGAAGTCGCGCGACAAGTTCACGCCCCAATGGGGCGTTTACGAGATCGGCGCGCTGTCGCCTTTGCTGCGGATATTCTTCCCGGAGAGCGATCAGGTCGCAATCATGGAGGCCGAACTGCGGGAAGCGCTGATCTATGGCTTCTTTCCGAGCGTCTGGGCCGCCGCCTTCATCGATTTCGGCCTTGTCGGCGCGATCGTCTACGTCGTGATCTGGGGAGGGGTGGCCGGCTGGAGCACGGCAGGAAGCCGGCACTCCGGTCTGATGACGCCGCTGCTGCTGCTCGTGTTCGCGCTCGCCAGCGTCCTGCTCAGTCCGGTTCAGGGACCTCTCGGCGTGGCCAATTCGGCCCTGGTGCTGGTGTCGATGGTGGCGACCGGGCTGGTGCTGGATCTCGCCAGGCTGCGCGCGAAGGCACCACAGGAAGCCGGCGGAGTCGGGCTTAACAGGCCGGCGACTTGATCTCAGCGCGCGGAGATGTTGCGCAGCCAGGCAACGGTTGCTGCGACGCCTTGCTCCATATCGCACGGAAGCGGGCCGCAGACCGCGGCGGTCTGTGCCAGATCGAACTGATACTGCGTGAGCACGTTGTTCAGGCGAAACGAGTTGAACGGAAACCGCTTCAATCCCATCGCGTTCACGGCGTCGCCGCAAAGCGCCAGCGTGTGGGCGACGCCGGTCGGCAGATGCGGGATCGGACGCGAACCGAAGGCGCGTTGGAATGCGTCGCTCCACGCGATCAGATCGATCGGCGTGTAGTCGGCGAGATAGAACGTCCGGCGATGGATCTGCTCCGCCGGAACGCTCAGCAGACGCCAATACTGGAAGGCGATGTTTTCGATATAGCTGTAGGACTTCCAGAGCGGGTCGTGCCCGACATGGAAATAGTGGCCGCGCTCGATCATGTGCAGGAAGCGCTGGTAGTGCGCGCTCATGCCGGGGCCCCAGACGGTCGTGGGGCGCACCAGGCACCATTCGCGCTCTGCGCCGTCGGCGCTGCGGACGATCTCCTCGGTCCGCACCTTGCTCTTTCCGTAGAGCGTGTCGGCCTTGTAGTCGGTGTCGCTGGTCGGCACATAGCCGACGCGGCAGACGAGCTGCGACGAGGTCCAGATCGCTCGCCGCACCGACGGCGTGCGCCGCACGGCCTCGACCAGGTTTTCGACGCCCTCGATATTGGCGGTGTAGCCGGCAAGGTCGGTCTTCTCGTCGAGGTCGATGCGGGCGGCGAGATGAACCACCCCATCGGGTGCGGCGCCGGTGACGGCTTTCGTCAGGCCGCCGGCATCGAGGATATCGCACACGATATCGGTGGTCTCGGCCGGAACCTTGTCGAGCCCCACGACCTCGCAATGCTCGGCGCGCAGTCGCCGCACCAATGCCTGGCCGATGAAGCCGGAGCTTCCGGTCACGAGTACTTTCATGCTGATGTCGCTGTCTTTGCCCACGGGGCGGTCGCTTGACCGGCTTGCCGGGCTGATCTACCAAACCGACCAGTCGATTGCAAACTGTCGCAAATTCATTGTGAGCAGGGGCATTTTGCGATCGCGATCCTCCACCTCGGCTTCTGCCCAACCGGCGCTCGCTTCATGAAGGCATTCGTCTCTGCCGCGTTTCAGGCCATCAATAACGTCCTGGAACCGATCGGCCTGCGCCTGATGCGTACCAACGCGCCGGTCAGGAATTTCAGTCTGTTCTTCAAGCATCTGAAGTCGCTCGGCTTCAATGTGAAGACGGTGGTCGACGTCGGCGTCGCATTCGGCACGTCGCCGATCTATGATGCATTCCCGCGCGCCAAATACTTCTTGGTCGAGCCGGTGGCGGAATGCCGAACGCTGCTGGAGCAGCTCAAGCAACGGCTCAACGCCGAGTATTTCTTGGTCGCGGCCGGTGCCGAGAACGGCGAGATCACCTTCAACGTCCATGACGACATCTCGGGCTCCAGCATCTTCGCACAGGTCGAGGGCAAGGCGCTCGACGGCGAGGCGCGCAAGACGCCGATGCGCCGGCTCGACTCGCTGTTGCCGGAGACGCTCGAGCACCCGGTGTTCCTCAAGGTCGATACGCAGGGCGCCGAGATCGAGGTGTTGAAGGGGCTCGGCACGCGGATCAGCGAGATCGATCTCATGATCCTCGAAACCACCATGATGCCCATGCGGCATGGCATTCCGCAATTCGCCGACGTCGTGCGCTTCTGCGACGACGCCGGCTTTGCAGTCTACGACGTGCTGGAAGGGCATATGCGCTCGCTCGACGGCGCGCTTGCCCAGATCGATCTTGCTTTCATCCGCAAGGACAGCCCGCTGCGCAGCCAGGCGGCTTATTTCAGCCCCGAGCAGCTTGGCGAATATCTCAAGCGTCCGAGCAAGCTGCAGCGGCAAGCTTGACGTCAGATTTCCGCGAGCAGGATGAAGAGGCAGCGGCGCTCGCCCTTGTTGACCATGCCGCCGCGATGCATGCCGTTGCCGTCGAACAGCACGCAATTGCCGTAGTTCGAGGTCGCGGCGAAGTGGCCCTCGCGCAGGCGCGCCACGTCGGGCGAATTGTCCGGCAGGTCGCCGCCGAAGTCGGCCTTCTTGCGCAGGAAAGCCGGCAAGGCCATGAACTTCTTGCGCGCGTCCGGCCGGCGGCCGGAGAAGCCGGAGAAATCGTTGGTGCGGCGGATCATGCCCTCGAACCAGCCGATCTTCGCGTTTTGGCTGCCGCGGATGTAGCAGAACGGGCCGCCATCCGGGCCGATGTCATGGACGTAAATCGCGCATTTCAGCATGCCGTAGGTGGCATCGATGTGCAGATAGCTGCCCCAGGGGTCGGCAAGCTGCGTATCCGGGAACACACGCTTCCAGAATGCTAGATCTTGATCGTTAATCTGCGCATTGACGTGCTTCACGCCGGCGGGGCGGCCCAGATAGGCGCTTCCCGCTTCCATGATGCCGTAGCGCTTGAAGATGGACTCGACGGTCGCGAACGCCTGCGGATCGGCGGAGCGCGTGCACCAGTAGACGTTGTCGTCGAACTTGCGCTTCTCCGGCGAAATGTTGGCGCGGCGCTCGTCGAGCTTGGCGAAGCCCGGATTTGTCACGTTGCGGATCTGCTCGATCTCGTCGGGTGTGAGGTTCAGGCAGACGATGCCGTCGGATTTGATCTTGTTGAGCAGCGCCGGGTTCACCGGCTTCGCAGGACGGCGCGTACCGGTCAGCCAGCCGATCGCGCGGCTCGCACGGATTCTCGCGAACATCGAGACGTAGCGCAGCGCTGTCCGCGCATTGAGACCGCTGAAACCAGCCTCCTTGGTGAGCAGCGGCATGTTGTCGTAATCGACCATGCGACGAATGGTGACGAAGGCGAAAGTGCGCGCAAAAACGTTCAGGGCATAAAGCCGCTCACGCAAGGTGGGCTTCGGGAACATGCCGCCATAAGCCGGGTGCGCATCATAGTCGATCGCAGGAATCGTGTTGCCGCGATAGGGCGGAATCGGAAGTTCACCGATCTCGACGGCGCGGGTCGCCGGCGTCACGTCGGAAAGTGATTCGATCGTCGTCATGTCGCGTTCTCCCGGAACGAGCGCCGTTCGTCTCCGGCGCGCCCCCATCTATACAGCCTGGGGTGCTGCGCAGGCAACAATGGACGGGACTTATACGGCCAATCCAGAGGGTTTCGGTGGAGGTGCTAAATCATGGAAATGCTTGGGGAAAGCGCGCCGAAGCTCGATCTTTCGAAGGGTTCCGGCAATGGCCTCTGAGGCCCCGCCGCGGCCGTAGGGCGGATCAACGCCCGGATCGGGCTGGAACCGGCCGTCGAGGACACGTTGGAGACTTGCGAGAACGGCAGCCGAATCGGCCGGGCAGTCGATGATCGAGGCGGCGCGCAGCCGGCCCTTCTGGCGGTCGCCGATGTTGATTGAGGGCACGCCGACGGCCGGCGCCTCCAGGATACCGCTGGAGGAATTGCCAACCACGGCATCGGCGAGCCGCAGTGCAGGCCAGTAGCGTTCACTGCCGAGTGAGGCGAAAAGGTGAGCGCGTCCGGGTCGCTCCGCGACAAAAGCCGAGATCGCGTCATCGATCGCGCGATATCCAGGATCGGCGTTGACGCCGGTGAAGATGATGCTGCGGTCCTCGACCTCGGCGAGCGCGCCAAGGGTCGCGGCAAGATTTGCGGCGTCCGCCTCGGGCTGCGCGGTGGTCGGGTGCAGCGTCACCAGCAGGAAGCGCTCCGGACCGCCGATGCCGAGCTTTGCGAACAGCTCGGCGCGGGTCAGTGTCGGCGTGCTGTCCGCCAGATCGAGGCCCGGCGCGCCGACGTTGAAAACAAAATCGGGCTGCTCGCCCATCTGGATCACGCGCTGGCGATAAGGCTCTGCCGCAACGAAATGCAAGCAGGCCATTTTCGTGATGGCGTGCCGGATCGCATCGTCGAATGCACCGGCGGTGATCTCGCCGCCATGAATATGAGCGATCGGAATATTGAGCAAAGTTGCCGCGACCGCGGCGGCCAACACCTCGTAACGATCGCCCAGCACAACAAGGATGTCGGGGGCGAGCTTCGGCAGCACCTCGGCAAATCCGGTTACGCCGATGCCGGTGCCGCGCGCTACAGACTCGGCGCGGTCGTCGGCGAGCGCGAGATCGACTTTCGCGGCGATCTGAAAACCGTCAGCCTCGATCGCCCGCCAGGTTTCGCCGAAGCGCGGCACCAGATGCATCCCGCAGGCGATGATGCTCAGCGCGACGTCGTCGGCCGCCTTTAGCCGCGTCAGTATGCCCCGCAGCAAGCCGTAATCGGCGCGCGAGCCCGTGACGACAGCGATGCGGCGGCGTGCGCTCATGTTCGCTGCTGCCACCGCGAAGCATCGAGCATCCCGTGCTCGATGACGTAGGAGGCATAGGCGAGGTCGGCCGCACTCTCGATCTCGATGGAATGCATGCGATCCATCATGATGCCGTAACTCGCGGACGGATCGGCGTAGATCTTGCGATGCCTGCGCATCGCGTCCCAGCCGACCAGGTAGAGTGCGCCGTTCATGGTGACTTCGACGGCCTGATCCTGCCGTCGCTGCGCCGTCGTGGTCAGCATTTTCTCGACGATGCCTCCGATGGAGCCGTCCTTGCCGAGCGTCCCGACGAAGATCGAGGAGACCTCGGTCTCGCGCATGCCGACCACGAGGCTCGCTTTGCGCGCGGCGAAAAGGTCGACGGCCTCGTCAAAATGCGCCGGCGTGGCGAAGGGCGAAGAGGGTTCCAGCAGCATGATCGCGTCGTAGCGCCGCTTCTCGTGCGTCTCGATCCAGTCCATCGCGTGCAGCACCACGTCGTTGGAGGAGGCGGTATCGGTCGCAAGCTCGGCCGGCCGCTCGAACAGCACCTCGGCACCATGCCGCTCGGCCTCGGTCCTGATCTCGGCGCTGTCGCTGGAAACGATCAGGCGCGAGCAGTAGCGGGACTGCCGCGCAGAGATTGCCTTGTAACCGGTCAGGCTGAGGCCGCCGATCTCGCGCAGATTCTTGCCGGGCAGACCCTTCGATCCACCGCGGCCGACCAGCAGGAACAATATCTCAGGCGTTTGCGTCATTGGCTCTCGATGATCCGGCTTCTGTGTCCTTGCGAATCGGCATGATTCGTCGTCCAGCGGGACACCCGCGGGGCCTTTGGACACGCCGCGAGCCGCCCGCCTGCGTTGCTTTTACCAGCGTGCTCGACTAAGACAACCGCTTGATTGGCGGGCGATTTCGCTGCGCCGCGCGACGAAACCCCATGCACCGCCGAACCCTGATCATTGCTGAAGCTGGCGTCAACCACAACGGCGACCGCGCGCGCGCGCTGGCGCTGGTGGAAGCAGCTGCGCGGGCCGGGGCCGACGTGGTCAAGTTTCAGTCGTTCCGCGCCGACAAGCTCGCGACAGCCGAGGCCGCGAAGGCGAGCTACCAGCAGGCGACGACCGGGAAGGCACAGTCGCAGCTCGACATGCTTCGTGCGCTCGAGCTCAGCACTGACGACGAGGTCCAGATCGCGGCGGCCTGCGCGGCCGCTGGGATCACCTACATGTCGACGCCGTTCGACGCAGACAGCGCCACCCATCTGGTCCGCCAGGTCGGGGTTTCAACGTTGAAGGTCGGTTCAGGCGACCTGACCAATGCGCCGTTGCTGCTGCATCTGGCGCGCTTCCGCCTGCCGATCATTCTGTCCACCGGCATGGGGACACTTGCCGAAGTGGAGCAGGCGCTCGGCGTCGTTGCCTTCGGCTATCTCCGCGATGCATCGGCGCGGCCGACGCCTGCGGATTTCGCAAATCTCCTGCTGGATCGCGCGACTTGGACAGAGTTGCGCGCAAAGGTCACGCTGCTGCATTGTACGACCGAATATCCGGCTGATCCGCAATCGATCAATCTGCGCGCGATGGCGATGCTAAGCGGTGCGTTTGGCCTGCCTGTCGGCTTCTCCGACCACAGCCGCGGTATCCACATCGCGTCGGCTGCGGTGGCGCTGGGTGCAACCGTGATCGAAAAACATCTGACGCTCGATCGCAATTTGCCGGGGCCCGACCACCGGGCCTCGATCGAGCCGGACGAGATGGCGGCAATGATCGCCGCGATCCGCGACGTCGAGACAGCGCTGGGAGATGGTCGCAAGGTGCCGGCGCCGGAGGAGATTCCAAACCGCGTGGTGGCACGCCGCAGCCTCGTTGTGCTCCAGCCGGTGCGCGCCGGGGAACGCTTCACGGAAGGCAATCTTGGCGTCAAGCGCCCGGGCAGCGGTATTCCGCCGATCGAATATTGGAGCTATCTCGGCAAGACCGCCCAGCGCGACTACGCGGCCAATGAGGCGCTGGAGCCATGAGTCTGATCGTGCTTTGCGCCGGCGGTCACGCCCGTGTCGTCATCGAGGCGTTGCTGAGCCGCGGCATACGTCCGATAGCCGCGGCCGACGCCGCGCGCATCGGCGAGGTTATTGGCGGCGTCCGGATCACGGTATCGGACGACGACGTCCTGAAAATGTCCGCTGATGAGATCGAGCTCGCCAATGGTCTCGGCAACCGCGCCTCGCGCCGCAATTCCGGATTGTCCGACCGGCGCGCCCTGTTTGAGCGGTTCGCCGGGCCGGGCTACAGATTTCCGGTGATTGCGCATGCTTCCGCCGTAATCGCCTCCGATGTACAATTTGGCGACGGCGCGCAAGTGATGGCCGGTGCCGTGATCCAGCCCGCGGTGCGCATCGGACGGAACGCCCTGATCAATACGCGCGCAGTGGTCGAGCACGATTGCATCGTGGGCGATCACGCGCATGTTGCTCCGGGGGCGGTGCTGTGCGGGGGCGTGTCGGTAGGCGAGAGCGTTCATATCGGCGCAGGCGCCGTGGTGCTGGGCAGCATCAAGGTGGATGCCGGAGCCGTCGTTGCCGCGGGCGCGGTGGTTAGAAAGGATGTCGCGGCCGGCGGATTCGCCGGCAACGAATAGGATGAGTTTGTCATGAAGGGTGCATTCGTCGTCGGTGAAGGTACGCCATTGATCGAGACGCTGCGGCGGATCGATCAGGGCACGCTGCAACTCGCCGTCGTCGAGCGCGACGGCAGGATCGTCGGTACCGTCACGGACGGCGACGTACGGCGTGCGCTGCTGGGCGGCGTCAGCCTTGATGCTGCCGTCAGCCTCGTGATGAACCGTTCGCCGGTCACGGCCTCCGTCGGCATCTCGAATCCCGCGGCGCTCAATGTCATGCGAAAGCATTCCATCCATCAGCTTCCGCTGGTCGATGCGGAGGGACGGGTGGTCGAGGTCAAGCTGATCGACGACCTTGCGCTCGCGCAACAATCCGATCATTGGGTCGTGCTGATGGCCGGCGGCCTCGGTTCGCGGCTGAAACCACTCACGGACGACATTCCCAAACCGCTGATCCGCGTCGGCGACAAGCCGATCCTGGAGACCGTGCTCGGCGGTTTCGTGAAGGCCGGCTTTGGCAAGTTCTTCATCTCGGTCAACTACAAAGCCGATATGATCCGCGACTATTTCGGCGACGGTTCGGCCTGGGGCGTGGAGATCGACTATCTCCAGGAAAGCGAGCGGCTCGGCACTGCCGGAGCCTTGTCGCTGCTGCCGGAGCGGCCGACGCAGCCATTCTTCGTGATGAATGGCGATCTGCTGACGACGGTGAATTTCGAGCAGATGCTGAAATACCATCGCGAGCACCAGGCTTTCTCCACGGTCTGTGTGCGGGAGCATTCGGTGACCGTGCCGTTCGGCGTGATCGATTTCGACGACCATCGGCTGCTCGGCATCCGCGAAAAGCCGACGCAGAAATTCTTCGTCAATGCCGGCGTCTATCTGCTCGACCCCGGCGTGCTGGATCATCTCGATGCCAACGAGGCCGTCGACATGCCGACGCTGATCGAGCGCACCATCGCGAAGGACAAGCCTTCGGTCGTGTTTCCGCTGCGCGAGTACTGGATCGATGTCGGCCGCCTCGACGATCTGCAGCGTGCGTCCGACGAATTCCAGAGGATATTTGGATGAGCACCGAACGCTCGCTCCGCGAGATGATGTCGCTTAACGGCCGCATCGCTGTTGTCACCGGCGGCGCCGGCCACATCGGTCGCGCGATCGCGGCAGGTCTCGCCGAACTCGGCGCCGCCATCGCGCTGGTCGATATCGCGGCGTCCGCGGGCATCGAGGCCGCGGCGAAGCTCGCCGCCGATCACTCCGTCAAGGCTACGATGTTCGATTGTGATTTCGAGCAGGGCGACGCCGTAAAGGATCTGCCGCGCCGGGTGCGCGAGGTCTTCGGGGGCATCGACATCATCGTCAATTGCGCAGCCTTCGTCGGCACCAGCGGGCTCGAGGGTTGGGCGGTGCCGTTCGAACAGCAATCGGATGCGACCTGGCGCCGGGCGATCGAGGTCAACCTCACCGCGCCCTTCGTGCTGATCCAGGCCGCGGCGGAGGACCTCGCCAAATCGGGCCATGGCAGTGTGATCAATATTTCCTCGATCTACGGCCTCGCCGGGCCCGACTGGCGGCTCTACGAAGGAACGGCGCTCGGGAACCCGGCCGCCTATGCCGCGAGCAAGGGGGGGCAGATCCAGATGACGCGCTGGCTGGCGACCACGATGGCGCCAAAAGTGCGGGTCAATGCGGTCGCGCCCGGGGGGGTCTTCAGGGCCACGCCGGAGCCGTTTTTGAGCCGCTATGTGGCCCGGACGCCGCTTGCCCGCATGGCACGCGAGGACGATATGAAGGGCGCTGTGGCCTACCTTGCGAGCGACCTGGCAGCCTACGTCACGGGCCAGTGCATTGCGGTCGACGGGGGGTGGACGGCGTGGTAAGCCAGCAGCAAATCATGCAATTGCAGGAATTTCCGAAATGTTGAGCTGTAGTAAGTGCTTACTGCCGGAAACGGCAGAGGCAACATCGTTCGACGAGACCGGTTCGTGCAGCGTCTGCGCCCAGATCGAGGTCCGTGACACCCAGATCAATTGGGACGAGCGCCACGCCCAGATGATGGAACTGGTTGCGCAATACCGTGACAAGGGTCTGTACGACTGCATCGTGCCCTATTCGGGAGGCAAGGACAGCGTCTTCCAGCTCTGGTACGTCGTCAAGAAGCTCGGTCTCAAGCCGTTGGTGGTGCGCTTCGACCACTGGTTCTACCGTCCGCTGATCGAAGAGAACAACACCAGCGTGTTCAAGCAGCTTGGCGTCGACGTGCTGAACTTCACGCCGAACTGGCATGTGGTGCGTGAGCTGATGCTGGAATCGCTGAAGCGCCGTGGCGACTTCTGCTGGCACTGTCATACCGGCATCTATGCGCACACCATGCAGATCGCGATCCGCTACGAGACGCCGTTGCTGTTCTGGGGCGAGAGTCTGGCCGAATACCAGTCGTTCTATTCCTACGACGAAATGGAAGAGGTCGACGAGAAGCGCTTCAACCGCGCGATGAATCTCGGCATCACCGCCGACGACATGTACGAGTTTTTGGGGGGCCGCGTCGCCAAGCGCGACCTCTATCCCTTCGTCTACCCGCCGCGCAAGGAGTTGATGCGGATCAAGTGCCGCTCGATCTGTCTCGGCAGCTACATCAAGTGGGACACCAAGAAGCACGTCGAAATCATCAAGCGCGAGCTCGGCTGGAAAGGCCAGGAGGTCGAGGGCATTCCGCCGGAGTACGATTACGAGAAGATCGAGTGCTTCTTCCAGGGCGTGCGCGACTACCTGAAGTACATCAAGCGCGGCATGGGCCGGACCAACCATCTCGCCAATATCGACATCCGCAACAAGCGCATGACCCGCGAGCAGGGGGAAGCGCTGGTGCGCGAGTTCGACGGCAAGCGGCCGCCGAGCCTCGATCTGTTCCTCGACTATCTCCAGCTCACGGAGGAGCAGTTCCTGGGGATAGCGATCAAGCACGAGGTCAGCCCGTGGCAGTTCGCGCCGAATACGGTCGAGCCGGGTCGCCGCATGCCGGACATGGACAAGTGGAACAACACGCAGGTGCCGTGGCCGAACCATCCCGGCGTCGAGATCGGCGGCGGCAAGGGATAGGCAAAGGTTGATGGGAGGCGCGGAGACCGCGCCCGGGGGAGCAGGCGATGTCAGGCGTAGCGATCGTCGATTACGGCATCAACAATGTACGCTCGGTGAAGAACGCCGTCGAATATTGCGGCTTCGATCCGGTCGTGACCCATGACGCCGACGCGATCGCGGATGCTTCCCACGTCATCCTCCCCGGCGTCGGCGCGTTCGGCGACGCGATGAGCAACATCCGCGCCCGTGGCATCGACGAGATGCTGGAGCGCCAGGTCCGCGAGAAGGGCAAGCCTTTCCTTGCGGTGTGCCTCGGGATGCAGCTGCTCGCCAACACGTCGGAGGAACATGCCGACGACGGCGTGGCGCATCGTGGGCTCGGCTGGTTCGATGCCGACGTCTGGCGGCTGTTGCCGAACGATCCCGCTTTGAAGATCCCGCATATGGGCTGGAACATGGTGGCGAAGGAGCGTGACCATCCGATCCTCGCCAACATCCGCGAGAGCAATCTGGCGTTCTATTTCGTGCACTCCTTCGCGATGCGTTGCAGGGATGCGGGCGACGTGGTCGGCTTCGCCCAATACGGCCAACCGGTGACCGCGGTCATCGCGCGGGACAATATCGCCGCCACGCAGTTCCATCCCGAGAAGAGCCAGGACACCGGGATCGAGCTGATGAGCAATTTCCTGCGCTGGAATCCCTGAAGCCTTTGCGATGCTGAAGAAGCGCCTCATCCCGAAATTTCTGCTGCGCGACGGCAGGCTCGTCAAATATGTCCGCTTCTTCGAGAACGAGCGCGTTGCTGGCAATCCGGTGACGACGGCGAAGGTCTATAACGACTACGGGGTCGACGAGTTGATTGTGCTCGACATCGTGCCGAGCGCGGCCTCGCGCGGCCGCGTCGTCGACATCATCGAGCGGATGTCGGAAGAGATCTTCATGCCCTTCACGGTCGGCGGCGGGGTCAAGACACTCGACGACGTCAACATGCTGCTCCGTGCCGGAGCCGACAAGGTCTCGGTGAATTCGGAGGCGGTGCGGCGCCCGGAATTTCTACGCGAGGCTGCACGCACCTTCGGCGACCAGTGCATGACGGTGTCGATCGACTACAAGAGGATCAGTCCCAATCACGCCAGCGTATTCATCGACGGCGGCCGCGAGCATGCCGCGCTCGATCCGCTCGAATGGGCGCAGCGCTGCGAGGACCTGCATTGTGGCGAGGTGCTCCTCGGCTCGATCGATCGCGACGGCACCATGAGCGGTTACGACCTCGAACTGATCCACAAGGCGGCAAGCGTCCTGAGCGTGCCGCTGATCGTCTCAGGCGGCTGCGGTTCGCTCCAGCATGCGATCGACGCGCTCGAGGCCGGAGCGTCGGCGGTAGCGATCTCCTCGATGTTCCTCTTTACTGACCACAGCCCGATCAAGCTGCGCAGTCATCTGTTCTCGCGCGGTCTGGACGTGCGCGCCAGCTTCTCGAGCAGGAATTAGGACGATGCAGCTTTCGCTGGCCCGTACCGATCTTGTCCACTATGTGCGAAAGCAGTTCGAGAACTTGTTTCCTGATGGCGCACACCTCGGCGATCTCCCGAAATTCGTTGAGCTTGCGCTCGGCCGGATCGATCATTGCTTTTCGCGGGTGCGGCTGAAGGGATTCTCTGCGAACGGCGAGGCGCGATTCTCGCACTGCCACTCCGACCAGTACGCGATCTTCCTTTACTATCTCGCCAATTCGGCCTTTCGCGAACGGCCCGGCCACCCCATCGCGGACAAGGCCTACGCCTTGAACAAGGCGCTGCACGCGCTTGACGCGTTCTACGAGGTCGAACTTCCCGACGTGTTTGCGGTCCAGCATCCGGTGGGCACCGTGCTCGGTCGCGCCACCTACTCGGATTACTTCATCTGCTACCACAATTGCACGGTGGGCGCGAACCTCGACACTGACTATCCCTCGTTCGGGCGCGGCATCGTGATGTATGGCGGCAGTCGCGTCATCGGCAAGACCGAAGTGGGCCAGAACTCTTTCGTCTCGACGGGCGCGATCGTAATCGACGGCGGCACGCTTGCCGCCGACAGCGTCTTGCATGGTATTTATCCGAAGGCAGCGCGCTCGCCGACGTCGCGCAACGTGGTGCGCGATATCTTCGGGGTGACGAGCTGATCAGGTCAGACGCTTGAACCCGGAGTGAGCGACGGGGCCGCGCAGCAATTGCCTGACGGCCTGCTGATCCACCGCCGTGCGCAGCTCGCGGAATACCTCGCCCACCGTTTCCAGGTAACGGTCGATATGGGCGTCGGTGTGCGACCACATCGCGTAGAACGAGCCGGTGGCGAGGATGCCGCGGTCCAGCATCATCTGCGTGAACAGCGTGCGCACCTCCTGCGCGTCGGGCAAATCGAAGGCGAAATGGCCGAGCGGCGAGATGCCGAAGACATGCAGCGGCAGGCCGGTGGCCTGTGACGCCTCGGTCCAGCCCTTCTGGATGCGCGTGCCGATCCGCATCAGATGCCGCGCGACGTTTTGCTCGCGATGCTTGCGCAAGGTGGCGAGCGCCGCGACCGGGCCGACGCGCTCGGTCCATGCCGTCGAGCTGACGAAGGTTTCCTGCGCAGCGTCCATCACCGAGGCGCGGCCGATGATCGCGGCCATCGGGAAGCCGTTGGCGATGGCCTTGGCAAACACGGCCATGTCAGGATCGACGTCATAGGCGAGATGCGCACCGCCGGAATTGATGCGGAAGCCTGAAGTCACCTCGTCGAAGATCAGTGCAGCGCCGCAGCGGTCGGCGAGCGCGCGGATACCCTTGATGAAGGCCGGTTCGGGCTCACTGGAGCGCACCGGCTCCATCACGATAGCGGCTAGCCGTTCGCCATGGGCGGCGACGATCGCCTGGATCTCGTCGAGCTTGTTGAAATGGAATGGATGCATCAGGCCGGCGAGACTACGCGGCACACCCTTGGTATCGAGGCCCGGCAGCAGATGGCCGTCGAGCGCTGTCGTCTCGCCAAGATTGGCGCTAAGATACCAGTCGTGCCAGCCGTGATAACCGCAGAACGCCACCATGTCGCGGCCGGTCGCGGCGCGCGCGATGCGAACCGCAATCGCCATGGCCTCGCCGCCGGCGCGCCCGAAGCGCACCATGTCGGCCCAGGGATGCAGCTCGACCAGGAGCTCCGCCAGCTCGATATCCTCGGCGCAATTCAAGGTCGACATCGAGCCCATGTCGATTGCCGACTTCACGGCGGCGTCGACGTCGGGATCGGCGAATCCCAGAATGGTGGCGCCAATGCCGCAATAGCTCATGTCGAGATAGGTCTTGCCGTCGAGGTCTGTGACCTCGGCGCCCTTGGCCGATTTGAAATAGGTCGGCCATTGACCGGGAAGGAACATCTCCGGACGCTTCGATAGCAACTGGGTGCCGCCGGGCATAACGGCACGGGCACGCTCGTAGAGCGCTCGAGCGGAATTAGACATTGCGCTTCTCCAATACGGTCGTGCGATCTAGATCGATACCTCAAAGCGACACCGGCTTGCAAGGAGCTCTGGTGCCTTAGCAGAAGGGGCGCGTTGCAACGTTAAGGTGCCGCAAGCCGGGCAGATGAAGCGCGGCTCAAGATCCGATAGCCGCAGTCGTCAGACGATCCATCTGCGCTCAGGACCGCGTCGTGGCCGCAGCGATAGTCGGCGCTGTTAGCGAGGACGTCGCGCTCGTCCATTGCGCGCATCTGCCGAGAGTGATCCTCACCGGGCAACCGTCAGCGCGTGCCTGCCGGAGTCGAGTTGAGATCATCGCGTCATCGACGACTCGCGATCTCGTCGGCGGAAAGTTGATAGTTCCCCGGCAATCCAATAGCGCATCAATGCGGATGCTGAGGCCCACTCACGGGCAGTGGTTCATCTCGCGAAGCTCGACCGCGAACCTCGAACGGCGGGCCGACGCTGCCTTTACCCAACTGGCTTTTCTCTCACCAGTCATGGTTTCCGGCGTTAGTGCGAGGATATTGGTGGTTGCGTGTCTCCAAACTAGGACCATTGCGTGAGCGCCTGATTGCGGTGTTTAAATACCAACTGGTGAGAATTTAGATCGCGTCTTAGATCTTATGTTCTTGAAATGTTCTAGTGATACGCCACTTGATCCATCGGATCGTTGTCCTAGGGAGTAGACCGGAACCGAATGCGGAGGCCGCACTAAGCGGTTCTCAGCGCCAATTGAGAGCGGTGGAGGTCAGCTGAACCGGAATTGGCATCCTACGGCATTATTTGGGCGATCCGCGAGGCTAGAGTTTGGGCCAATCCAGGCCCTCCAACCCTCTCGATTTTACGGAGGAAGTGTGTTCTTAGAGCCCAGTCCCCCGGCTGGAGTCGCGGAACTGGCGACTGCCTTCAACCCCTGAATGATGGGCCGACCTATGTTTGTAAAGAATTGCCGCATGTGCGCGAGCGAGCGTCTCGCGCTCTTTCTCGACTTGGGAGAGATGCCGCCGGCCGACCAGTTCCTGCACAAACACCAGCTGAGCGAGCACCGGGATGCGTACCCACTGCAGGTCGCGGTCTGCGAAGACTGCGGGCTGATCCAGCTCAACTATGTCGTGCCGCCCGAGATTCTCTACTGCGACGACTATCCCTATGAATCCTCAACCACCTCGGCCGGCCGCCGGCATTGGGGGGAGTTTGCTCGCACCACGACGCGCCTGCTCGGGCTAACCAAGGATGATCTGGTCGTCGATATCGGCAGCAACGTCGGCGTGCTCCTGCAGATGTTCAAGGGGGAGGGCACTAAGGTGCTCGGCGTCGACCCGGCCGCCAACATCGCGGAGATCGCCAACAAGAACGGCATCGAGACTGTCGCCGCGTTCTTCAACAGCGAAAGCGCCAAGGAGGTCGTTGCCAGCAAGGGGCAGGCCTCGGTCATTACCGGAACCAATGTCTTCGCTCATGTCGGCGATCTGCATGATTTGATGCAGGCCGTCTCTATCCTGCTCGCCGAGCGCGGCACCTTCATCATCGAGGCTCCTTATTTCCTCGAACTTCTGCACAGCCTCGAGTACGACACCATCTATCACGAGCACCTGTCCTATCTGTCGGTGAAGCCGCTGGTGCGGTTCTTCAAGCAGTTCGGCATGGAGATATTCGACGTGCAACTGCGCGACATCCATGGCGGTTCGATCCGCCTGTTCGTACGCAGGATCGGCGTCTCGTCCAGCCCGGTCGCTCCGATCGTCGAACAGATGCTGGCCAACGAAGAACGCGAGAAAATCTACGAGCTGGATACCTTGCGGAAGTTCGCGCAGGGCGTCGCCAACAACCGCCTGGCGCTTCGGGCGATGCTGACCGGCCTCAAGCAAAGCGGGAGCAAGATCGTCGCCGTGAGTGCGCCGGCAAAGGGAATGACTCTGCTGAATTATTGCGGACTGGGCGGCGATTTCCTCGACTTCGTCACCGAGAAGTCGAGGCTGAAGCTCGGCCGTTACACGCCGGGGATGAGCATTGAAGTCGTTTCGGACGATATGTTACTGAAGCACCAGCCTGATTATGCGCTTCTGCTGGCCTGGAATTTTGCCGAAGAAATCATGAACAATCTGAAGGAGTTTTCAGATCGAGGCGGCAAGTTCATCATCCCGATTCCGACGCCCAGGATCGTCGGCTGACATCTTTCCAACTAGTTCCTGCCAGGCAACTCAACTTGCCGTCGGCAGCAGGGAGTCATGAGATGAATTTAAAAAAGCTTCCGATTTCCTTTGCGGATACGCGCGGGGAAATCATCGACGTGCTGCAGCGGGAGCCCATCGAGTATGCGACCATCATTCACAGCCGGAAGGACGCGGTTCGCGCCAACCACTATCACAAGGAGACGTGGCAGTGGCTGTACGTGCTGTCGGGGAAGCTTCGCACCGTTTCGCAAATGCCGGACCAGGCGCCAGTCGAGGCGATCATGGGGCCTAACGATCTCATCCTCAGCGTCCCCCACGAGCGGCACGCTTTTGAGGCGCTGGAAGACACAACCTTTCTGGTGCTGACGCGCGGCCCGCGCGGCGGCGAGGAATACGAGAAGGACACCTTTCGTCTCGACATCCCCCTGATCGCACCGAGGTCGTAATGGAAGCGGCCCCGTTCATTCCAGTCTCCGAGCCCCTGATCGGAGACAACACGGCTCCCCTCGTCAACGAGTGCATCGAAACCGGATGGGTTTCCTCGGAAGGGCGTTTCATCCAGGAGTTCGAGCGGAAATTTTCGCAGTTTTGTGGCGCCGCGCACGGTGTGGCGGTCAGCAATGGCACCACAGCCCTTCAGGTCGCCATGAAGGCATTGAGTCTCGAGCCCGGCTCCGAGGTCGTCATGCCCTCCTACACCATCATCTCCTGCGCTATCGCGATCCTGGAAGCCGATTGCGTGCCGGTGCTGGTGGATTGCGATCCCGAAACCTGGTGCATGGATCTCGATCAGGTTGAAGCCGCGATCACGCCGCGGACGCGCGCGATCATGCCGGTGCACATGTTCGGGCATCCCGTCGACATGCGTCGCGTCATGAAGCTTGCCGCCAAGCACGATCTGCGCATCATCGAGGACGCCGCCGAGGCTCACGGTGCGGAAGTCGAGGGCCGTCGTGTCGGCAGTTTCGGCGACATGGCCTGCTACAGCTTCTACGCCAATAAGATCGTGACCACAGGCGAAGGCGGGATGGTCGTTACCAGCAGCGACCACTATGCCGGCCGGCTGCGCTCCCTGCGCAACCTTTGCTTCCGCCCGGAGCGACGGTTCTATCACACCGAAATCGGTCACAATTATCGCCTGACCAATCTGCAGGCTGCGATCGGCGTGGCTCAGGTCGACCGCGTCGAAGATCATATCCGGCGCAAGCGAAAGATGGCCGTCGCGTATTATGAACGGCTGTCCGATCTGGCGCAGATCAAGTTGCCGATCGAGCGGGAATGGGCAAAGAACGTCTACTGGATGTATTGCCTGATCCTCGCCGATGACGTTGGCTTTGACGCCGTCGAGTTCGCGAAGCGCCTGCGTGCAAAGGGGATCGACACGCGGCCGCTTTTCCTCGGGATGCACGAGCAACCGGTCCTGCGCGAACGAGGCCTTTTTGCCGGAAGCAGCAGCTATCCGGTGACGGAGCGGCTGGCGCGCCGCGGCCTGTATGTTCCCTCTGGACTTGGCTTGACCGAGGCGCAGATCGATCGCGTCAGTGCCGCGGTTCGTGAGGTTCTTTCGTGACAGGCGTCTTCAACGACTCGTATGCGGCGACCTATGACACTGTCTACGCCGAAAAGAACTACGCCGCCGAATGCGAGGCGGTGGAGAACTTAATCGCGAAATTCAGGCACGGCGAGATCAGAAAATTGCTCGATCTTGGCTGCGGAACCGGCAAGCATGCCGTGATCTTCGCAGGCCATGGTTTCGACGTCACCGGCGTCGATCAATCCGAACCGATGGTGGCGCGCGCGCGCGATCGCGCATCGCACATGAAACTTGGCGCCAATCCGAAATTTTTTTCCGGCGATATCAGGAATTTCTCGGGCAAATCACCGTTCGATGCGGCCCTGATGAATTTCAACGTCATCGGTTATATGACCAGCAATGACGATGCGCTGGGCGCGCTCGGCGCGGCGCGGAAAAATCTGCGGCAGGACGGATTGCTGATCGCAGATTTCTGGTACGGGCCAGCCGTGGTCGTGGATCCGCCGGGTGAGAACACCCGAAGGTTCGAGACTGGCGACGCGGTCGTCGTCAGGTCGTCTTCAGGCCTGCATCTGCCTGACAGCCAGCGCTGCGAAATCACGGTCAAGGTCACGCGCTCGCAAGATGACACGGTCCTTGAACAAGCAGAAGAGACCCATCAGGTTCGGTATTTTTTTCCGCTGGAGCTCGAACTGATGCTTCGGATCAGCGGATTCAAGCTGCTGGCGCTGACCGGTTTCCCGGACATCAATGCGCCCGCGAGTTGCCGTAAATGGGCTGCAGTGATGGTCGCGGTCGCGGTCTGATGCTTTTGCCGAGCAGGCTATTTAGGAAAGCGACCGGATCTCTGCTCGTCGACAGACTCGACTTACTCGTGCTTACGGTAGACCTCGAACGTCCGCTCTCCGACCGCGAAGCTGGCCGTGAGCGCGAAATGCTTAGCCACCACGTCGCCGAACGGAATGCCGTCGCGCACTGTCCCGACAAGCGTGTCGCCATAGTTCTTGCGGCGCTCGATCAGCAGCGTCTGGTAGTCCCGGGCCAGCGCTAGCCGCATGCTGGCCTCGCTCCAGAAGCCGGCTTCCCAGATCACCGCGTTGACCCTGTCGCGCTGGTCGTTCGTCAATCCGGTCTTGGGCTCGCGTAAGACCGTGGGCAGGTACAAGGATCGTGGCTCGATCACGCCGCCGGCCAGCCAAACCGCTTGTGCGACCTCGACCCGATCGCTCAGGACGAAAACGCGGCCTGTTGGAGGGAGGCACGGCCGCAACTGGCGCGAAATCTCCGTCGCCGCTGTCCGCAGTTTTTCAGTTTGCGGGCGCAACAGAGTGGGGAAGGAAGGAAAGACCTGCATCACTGCGGCTGCGATGCAGAGGCCGCCGAGCGCGACATAGACTAGGTGGCGATTGCGCCCAAGCCTGGATATCTCCCCAATCAAGGCCGCCGCGGCGAGCGCGCCAACTGGCAGAAAGTAGTTCGTGTAGGGAATAATGCAGTCGACGCAGTAAGACAGCGACAGCATGTAATGCAGGATGGCGGTGATCCAAAAATAAGCGAGGATCAGGTCGATCGGTTTCAGGCGACGGTCCTCACTCGAGCGCCTGGCTGAATAAATCCGCATCCCGATCATCGCCAGCGTGATCACGGACACAGCAAAATACGGCCGAAAAAAATATGAGTTGAAATAGACAGGGATTTCACGGAGCCGAACCACGGGGTCCAGCGGTGACACCGTAAGCGGCAGGAGGTTGGAGGTTGGGGCCGCCGGCACCCCCAGCGCCATTGCAATCTGCGCCAACCCCGGCGTGTCCAGAACCACATCCACCAAACCACTTCCGAATATCCAGAGTGTTGCCATGGATGCGGCGAGGAACGTCAGAAAGCCGATCGTGAAGCACTGCAGCTTGCGCCTGGGTTCGATCAGGAGGCTCCAGCCGGTCGGGATCATGGCAAACGGCAGCATGTCGGGCCGAGCGAACAACAACGCCCAAAGAATAACGCCGGCAACCGCATAGGCGATCCGTCGTGCGTTTGCAGCGAGCAGAATATGGATCATCGCCAGCGACAGACAACTCACCATCGCATAGGGCGTAGCGGTAGCAAAATAGGTCATGGTTACGGGATACCCCACGACGAGGATGGCCGCGCCAACACCGGCAAGGCGAGTACGGCCGATCCGCGCGCCGGCCAGGTAAACTAGCACCAAGCATCCGATTGCGAACAGGAGCATCAGAGCGCGGCCGGGAAGATAACCGGTGCCGAACAAGCGCTCCATCGAACCGACGGAGTAGAATGGCAGCGGCATGTACCAAGTCGGATCCAGCGCAGAATAGGGTGCGATCTGACCGGTAAGGTACCAGTAGCCCTTCATCAGGTACTTGCCCTCGTCCATCCAGGTGTCGAGCGTAAGGGCATTGAATACGAGCTGGCCAATTGCAAACAGCAGACAAGCCAGCAGCATCCAGCGGGCGAGACGATTGTTGGCCTCTCCGACAATATCGACGGCCGGATGCGATGTTTGGTCGCGTGCCTGCATCGTCAAATCGTCGCAGCTGGAAGGTCGACAGTCGGTCTTAGGCGCGAGATCATGATGGATTCGATATTCCGTCCGTGGCAGATGGCGCAGGCACCGCGTCCCGAGCGTGTAAGCGATGCCATTCGAGAATACTTCCGATGACCGCAAGCAGGCAAGTGACGGCCACGACAAGGGTCGCAAGCGCCAGTGCATCGACCATTGAAACATCTTGCAGACGAAGCAGTGCCACCAGCGCACCTCCCGCAGTTACTTGGCCGATTGTGATCGGAATGAGCCCCGCAATGCTTACCAGTCCGGCGATCCAGCACCAATCGGCGAAGTCGATTTTGATGCCGATACCGACCGCCAGAACAATGAATGTCAGAACGTTGACGATGTGCACCAGCGCCCCGATCGATACGCCCATCACCACCCGCCACCACTGACTGACCGCCACATGCCATTGCCGAATAGCGTTCCGCAATTCCCTGGCGAGTGCGACCGAATAGCCGTTCGTCGAACCTTCGGTCCACGTCACAACGCGTTCGGCCCAACGGAAGACAGCGTCGTGACGCAGCGCAATCAAGGTCCCGATCAGCAAGACCAGGCTCGCCAGCGCAATGTGCTGAAGTCTCGGTGGGTAGTGACTGGAGGACATCCCAAAGCCGATCACCGAGACAGACAGCATCCCGATGAAGGATGTCAGCCGATCGGTGAGGACCGAGACCGCCGCACCGCTGACGTTACCCGAACCGCGGGAAATCAGGTAAATCTTGGCGGCTTCTCCGCTAGCCTGTCCGAGAAAGAAAAAGCTGTAGAACTGACCGATAAAGGCGGCCTTGAAAAGGTCCACCACCCTCAGCGCAGGGATAACAAGCTGCCATTTGACCGCATTCAAGCCGACGGCAAGCATGGATAGCACGAAGGCCGCTGCGTCGCAGGCAAAGCCCGAGCGAGCCACAACCGCATAAATTTCCCTGACATCGCTGAGCCAGACGACGAGCCCTATGGCGACCGGGATGATCACGAATTTCAGGATCGATAACAACCTTCGCATCAATGATCCGGGCCTTTGAGATGTTCCGCCGCGGCTTGAGGGCGCGCATCGAGCTTCAATCCGATCAGCGTTCGAGCCGCACCAGCAGCGTTCTTACGCGCCGCGTAATGAGGGCGATGATCGTGGCGGTAAGCAACAGCGCCACCAGCGGAAACCCAAGCGGTACGCCTGAGGACCCATCATTGAGCAGGGAGGCCCTGCCGGTCGCGCCAAGAAAGGAAAACAGGAATACCTGCGGGGCGCTGAAGACAAAGGTCGCGATCGAATAACTGACGATGTCGATCTTTGTCAGTCCGAACAGATAATTCTGCAATGCGCTGGGAACGGGTGCCCCGAGGCGCGAAAGAGCGATGATGCGCCAGCCCTCTTCGTCCACGGCCTGCGCGACAACCTTGAGCGTCGGCCTCGTCTCCAGCTTTCGACGGAACCAGTTTGCAGCGATGTATCGCGACGAACAGAACGCAAGGATCCCGCCGACGGTCCCGCTCAGCAGAATGATTGGAGCAGCTGCCATCCCGAACGCCACGCCCGCCACAATGATCAGCACGGTGCGAGGAAAGACTATGAAGGCGGTCAATAGAAATACCAGGCAAAGTGCCGCCGCGGAAACCGGCGTCAAACTACCAAAATGCTGAAGCCAATTGCTAAGCGCTTCCGTCATCAGACCAGTACTAGCCCGGATCCTTCGCGGCCCCTGATGGGTTGCTGGAGCGATTGCCGCCGATTTCGCAATAACCCGTGTATTCTCGCACCAACAGGGCTTATTGCAGCCTGACCTGAACCAGCCCCAAACGGAAACCGCAGTAATACGAGCGATCCTCTAGCAAATCAAAATAGCCCTGGCTATAGGCGCCTTCAGGACGATGGGCGGCAGGCTAAAACTAGGCAAATTTGCCTGAGACGCGAGCCTAGGGCCACTAGGTGATGCGTTCCGGCCACGGACGGCTGAGTCGCTATTCGGAGCCCCCGCGCGGTACTTCCCTCTGTGGTCAGATTAGGATAGGCCAAGTCCCTTGGGGGCGTCCCCGCAAGGGGAAATGTTCTTGACAGCCCGGGAGGCGCAGACGGCCTTCGGTCACCGCGATGCCTCGGCTTTCATTCTTTTGCAAAAAGCGAAAATGGATCTGCCAGGTATCCTGGTTCGCCAACCAGATGCTTTCGATCTCGACTACCGTTCTGAGGGACAAAGATGACGAGCAATGTTGAGGTGTCCATCGAGCCACGGTTGAGCGTCGTCATCGCGGTCTTGAATGAGGAGAACAACCTCGCTGCGCTCATCGATGAGATCAACGGCGTCTGCGATGCGCGCGGCTGGGTGCGCGAGATCATTGTGGTCGACGACGGCTCGACCGACAACAGCGCGCGCGTTGCGGGATCGATGGCGAACGTCACGGTTTTCCGCTTTCGGCGTAATTTTGGGCAGACCGCCGCCTTCGACGCTGGCTGCCACGCCGCCCAGTACGAATACGTGATCACCATGGATGGCGACGGGCAGAACGACCCCGCCGACATTCCCAGTTTGATTGCGCATCTGGAGGCCAACAATCTGGACGTTGTCTCGGGCTGGCGCGTCCAACGGCAAGATACGTTTGGCAAGCGCTTCGTCTCGCGCGGCGCAAACCTGCTGCGCAAGGTGTTCCTCAACGACACTATTCACGACAGCGGTTGTTCGTTGAAGGTCTACCGGCGTGAGTGCTTCGACAACGTCCATCTGTACGGTGAAATGCACCGGTTCATCCCGGCGCTACTTGAAATGCGGGGGTTCTCCGTCGGAGAGTTGCCCGTCAATCACAGGCCGCGCCGGAGCGGGACGTCGAAATATAACGCGGTCCGGACCATCAAGGGCCTCGCCGATATCGTGCTGCTCTGGTTCTGGCGCAGCTATTCGGTCAGGCCGATCCATCTGCTCGGCGGCATCGGGGTTCTGTTCTTCCTCATCGCGGCGATTTTCGGCTTGCGCACGGTCTGGCTGTTCGTCACCGACAGGAAGTTGTCGAGCACGCTGGAGCCGCTGCTGACTGTCTTCAGCTTCATCGCGGGGCTGCTGTTCGTGTCGCTGGGAATCCTGACCGACATCCTGATCAAGATCTACTATGCGATATCCGCCGAGCGCTATTATTCGGTTCGCGAGATCGTCAAGAACGGCGCGATTATGAAGGTGACGAATGCCCCGAGCAAGCTGAGCGAAGTGCGTTCCGGGCGTGCGTCGACGGACGCCTTATGATTGCACCCGGCACACAATCAATCACCCGCGACGTGTCGCCGTTATCGGCTTCGTTGAACCAGGTCGGCATCAGCGCATTTCCGTTGTCTATGGGACGCGACACCGGACGCGGCCTAGAACGGGTGATTGCGGAGTTGGTCACAGGCCTTGATGCCATTGAGCAGCCTTACGTCTTCCACGATCGCGGCATGCTCCTCACCGAAGCCGCGGTGCTTAAGCAGGCGCCGAATTTCCTGTGGGATTTGCGCGGCGTCCAGCACGACGTCTGGTTCGGCGTCTATTCGGTGTCGTCGATCTTCACAATTCTGGCGCGCAAGCGCCCGGTCGTCACCGGGGTTTACGATCTCATTCCCTTTCTGGCGCGGGGGTACGACAATTTCCTGAAATACTCGATCAAGCGCCGCTGCATCGAATTCGCGTGCCGGCATAGCGACGGACTGATCGTGCCGTTTCCATCGACGGCCAAACAGGTGGTCGACATGTTCGGCGTGCCGGCGGATCGTATCGGCGTTATCCCGCTTGGCATCGACCACAGTAGATTCTGGTGTGATGCCGCGATTCCTAAGCGCAAATTCCGCATCGGGTTTTTGGGCGAAGCCAAGCGGGCGAAGGGTCTCGATGCCGCGATCCTCGCCTTTGGCGACATTGCCAGGCAGAATCCGGATGCGTTCCTCGCAATCGCAAGCGGCGGCAATGAACTGGAGGAGATGAAGGATCTTGCGCGCAAGAACATTCCGCCGGATCGATATGAATTTGTCGGCTTCGTGCCCGAGGAGAACATAAGGCAGTTCTATTCTGAGTTGGATCTGTTCTTGTTTCCCTCCAGGTATGGATTTGGCCTGAGTGCGGTCGAGGCCATGGCCTGCGGAACGCCGGCAATTACCGGTCGTACGCTTGATTCGACGGAATTCTTTACCCACGAACTATCGTTAGTCGATCCTGACTCGCCCTCGGAACTCGCCGATCGTATCTCGTTGCTTCTAAATGACCGCGAGCGCTACGCCGAGCTGCGGCAATGGGGGCTGCAGCAGGTCCAATCGTTGTCGTGGACTCGCATGGCAGAAAAGTACGTGGAGTTCTGGAAGGAGATCCGCTCCCGATACACATCCCGACTTTAGCGTTCCGGCGGAAACTAACCGGCGGCCGCGCATGCGGTAGTTTGCGCGTCAGGAATTTTCGGCACCTCTAAGGTTTAGCATCATTGTCATCAACAAATTCAGTGTCGCCTAAAACAAAATCGAACGATGTTTTGCGAATACTTGCCACGGTCGGGCTCCTCGCCGCGACGCTGGTGTCGATTGCCACCTATTTTTGGGGCCTCTCCCAATACTCAACTGCAGATCAGACCTCGACTTTGAAGCGGCTCGGTGCATTTCTCGCCGACGTGAGATCCATTCAGTTGAGCGATGGATCTCTTATCTCCAATCTTCTGATTGCCTACCCAGGAGAGTGGCTGAACTCGATCCTGAGCCGTTTGTATCAGCTCAACGATCTGATCGTCTGGGACATTCACTACACGCCAATCTTGCCGTTTGCGTTTTTCCAGGTCGTCGTTGCACTGGTCTTGATGGCTTATCTGGCCTCGCTCGTCGTGAGGTTGGCCGGCGCGTCCACCTGGAGCTCAAACGCTTTTCTGTTCACGCTGCTCGTCGTCATGAACTTTCCGATGCTCAAGGGCATCGCAAAGGTTCTCAAATACGACATTCTGTCTACGTTATTTGCCGCCATCGCCATCCTTCACTACGTCGGATATCGCGCATTTGGGCGCAATGGCGTGGCCGTGATCGCGATATTTTGCGGCCTCGCCTATCTGGAGAAAGACACCTCGCTCTCGATCACGATCCTGATTTGCTGGCTCGAGCTGATGTTGATACCGCTCTTGGTGCCGGCGCCGCGCGAGGCGGCGGCCGCGGCGGGACGATTTTTGGTGATCTTCGGCCTGACCGTTTTAGGAACGTGCGTGTTGCTGGTGCCAAAGATCTGGCTCAATCCGCTCCAGATGCGCTCAATCTTCGCCAGCGTGCCGCTATATTTCGTCAATATCAAGCCGTCCATCGCGCTGCTGCCGTTCGTGGCCCTGTTGCTGATTTACCTGGGGCTGCCGGCAATCCGTAAGCGATGGCCGGCGCTAGTGCCGTCCAAGATGCCGGCGCAAGTCGCCACGATATTCTTTTTAATCATTTCGCTGACTGTCGTGGCACTTGGCGTGTCGGCAATATTGTTCCAGCAGAATGTTCTGTTTGATCCGACAATCGTCGGCAACGACATCGATGTTGAAGCGCTTCGCGCGCAATCGATCTACGTGGCCAGGCCGATTGCCTACAGCGCCATCACGACGATGGATCACAGCGCCATGCTTCAGCATCTCAAGGAATTCTGGAGCATGGCGCGAGTCATTTTCTATACTTTGCCAGAGATCACCCTGGTGATGATCGTCGCCGCCGCGCCATTGTTCCTGTTTTTGGCGCGAAGAAATCGGTCCGTGCTTGATCTTCACATGATACCGCTAATCCTGGTTTTGTTCTTCCCGGTCGCGATGCTGAGCGCGTTTAGCTTCGCGGACCTGCCGTTCGAGCCGAAATACCTCGTTTTGGTAAGCCTGCTACTGACGATTTTCGGCGTCTATCCAATGTTGGTATGGTTCGAGAACATCAGCACCGCGACCACCGCTGCGGTACAGACAACTGTCGCCGCTCTGATGGTGCTGGTCGCACTGTCGGCAGCGCCGTCATATTTGCGATACAAGAACGTGGTGCGGGACCGGGCGCTGGACAATGCCGCTGCGCTAGACATGAATCGCTACATCTGGTGGACGTGGCCTGGCTGGGGTGAGACCGCTTACCCAATGAGCCAGTACGTCGAACAGAACGTTACGACCAAGCCTGTGACGGTCGCGTTCGATTACTGGGCGCCGTTCTATCGCGCACCGGGATTGATCTGGCTGGAAGCTGATTTTGCGAAATGCCAGTCGATGGATGATCTGAAGAAGCGATTGCAGGAAATGGAGGAGCGGTCCGTCGACTTTCAGATCATTAGCAAGAACATGAGCAACAGGCAGTGGTGCTTGAATACCATCCTCGGCAGGATAAAGGATAAGGCAGTGTTCGTCGATAGTCAGCAGGGTTTCGAGTACGGCTGGCTATTCCGATTCGGCGATGTCCTTGAGGCGTTTCCTCACTAGGTTCTTAGAAAAATGCCGGACTTTGTCCGCTTCGGAATGATGGCTTGCTGCTTCTCGCAAGGGCGGCGCTAGCCAACCAAATGCTGCAGCGACAATCCATACCTCGGAACACACCAAGTCGCCGTTCGCGACGATCTCCGCGAAGATGCGCGCCTTATCTCCTTATCTCGTCGCTTCAATTTCGCTGACGGCGGGTCTCGGTGAAGACCTCAACCCGCCGCACCGGCTCGGTAACAGCGTTATGCATTTGTCCATTCTAAGCTAACGGTCCGAAGAGACCGCAGACTCACAGAACACTCCGCCATCTGGTAGAGCGCTGAACAGCGCTTACTAGGTAACCATCAGCCAATCATCGAAATGAGGAACCCGCTTCGCGGCGCCGCTGCCCAGATCGCGACGCTCGCCGCGCCTCACATCCACGTTAGCTGGGAGCGGCGGATCGGGGCGGTAACGACGTGGTTAGTTTGGGTAATAATGGTCGCCTGGTCCCTGATAACGTTCCGATGTGCAGGCTGGATCAACGATTCCGCAGCGCGAAAGGTCATCTGCGGCCGCACACGTGCAAACTAGTCAATCACCCCCGCAGAGTGGCGCACACTTCGTTCATGGTGCATCAACCGATTTCTTTGACTTCGAAAAGCCGAAGGCAACCCAACCGCACGTCATTCTTTGCCAAATATTCTTCGGCAGCCGAGAGAAGATCGTTCACAGCCACAGCATTGTGGCCCTCAGCATTGGTACTAAGTACCAAATGAGTCTCCACCACCAAAACTCTCTTTAGCCGCCAGCTGTCAGTTCTTTAGCTTGTGCGGATGATTGAAGCCCATCAGCAATTGTCCCAACGTTTTCGAGCAAATCCCATGAGCACGCGGTCAGCCAGAATGGATTAAACGTCAGCTCCTAACAGTGCAGTTACCCTATCGCGCGCGAGTCAAGTACCGGCCTAAGCCCGTGACCCACCAGGAGCGCAGACATCGCGGCCATATTTGCTTGTCGTAAATCGTATCGAGTAGCGCTCGTCCCTTTCGAGACTTCGTGAGCTGAGTATCTATCCTAGGACCCCTCATGTCAGCAACTGCAGAGAAGCATTTTGCGACATTCCTAATCCAACCAAGCTCACCCGTTAACTAGAATGTCTTTCCCGGTAGACAGCCTGCTACGCAGGGCTCAGGATTAGAAGACTGGTCGTTGAGCCTTTGAACAGGTACATACGTCTGCCGTTCGCACTCCTCTACTATGACCGGGAGTCTCGACCCTTTGTATTTATCGCCGTCGAAGAAGACGGCGTATGGCGATTGCTGCTTACCAGAGGATGAAGCCACCTCTCTAATACAGACCATGGATGATCCTGGGCCGTGATCAGTCTTGCGCACAGTGGACACTTCGAGCGGACCTGTAAAATGCGCACTATTGGCTGCTTGTGTTACTCCTATCCGCAGCGCATGGTCCGTCAATGGATTTTCCGGAGGAGCCGCAGGAGGCGCAACTGAACTGTCTGTCCAGACCGAGCAGGCGGACAGAAGAAGACATAGCAAGGGAAAGTAACGCATGGGATCAGTCATTGCCCTAAACAAATAAGCGCAGCCATCGCTTGGGACAAGCGCGCCGCAAGCGTCCGCTAATCTGGTTAGGGATATCCGCGCCATCGGCGTGTGTCACTCAATGGATTGAAGGACCACGATTGCCGCATATGAGAGCACTCAAGGATTTGCTCGATAGGAAGCCCCGCCAATGTGATCCGGTCCGTCCAAGAGCAATATCCATTACGATGCCATTACTCAACTATAACGCCGTTGCGGGTAGCTTCCGACGGAACCTCGGCGGAGGCTGCGAGTCCTGGGATGCTTTTCGATTTCTGGCGCCTTGCACCGGGGTCGCGGCGCTCGGCGCGATGAGATTTGTGATGGGGAGGCGTGGTGGATGCAGCCGGTACGTGGCTAGCGCCGGCGTTGCGCTTCGTACGGGTCACGTGCGCCTGGATCAGTCACCCGATAGACGCTCCCATTCGTGTTCGGGTCGGAGTTGTCGGATGCTGAGAATACAAGGACCGGCGGATCGTTGCCTGTCTGAAGGAAAATATATCGGCCGCCGCCCAATGCAGAGACTTCGGCTTCTGGGATGTGCGGCGGCCCGAGCGCCAGACCATTCTCAGTCAATGCCAGCGTCGCGCGGCGTAGGTCGTTCGGGATGTCTCCTTTTGCTCCCGCAATCTTATGGTAAGATAAATAAGCGTTGGGGCCAATCTTGGTGAAAGGTCTGTGTAGCACGTCGGCATCACCTGATGGTTTGTACGTTGCATCAAGGTGAAACGCGATTGGAAGGTACGCCGCGGTCACTACGAATGCCACTATGATAGGTCTCATACCGGTTGTATCCCCGCTAGGACTGTCAGGTTGTGCAGAGCTATACCGTCTGGTCGTTGTTGTCTATTTTCTCTGCGGGTCTGAAGTGTTCTCAGGCAAGCGATCGATCTGATGCGACTTCCGAGTGCATCAGCTACTTTGCAGGCGTGAGGTCGCTCAACGGCGTGCGGCCTGGTCGACTTCGTTCAAGGCCTGCCGATAGCGAGCAAGTGCAATGTCTTCGCGATATTTCTCGGCGATGCCGGCCGCACGAACGCCCTTGTCCTTCGTGGCCTGACGGTCGCCGGCCGCACGGCGAATGGTGCGCGCAAGCTCGGCTGGAGTTTCGGGAGGAACTACCCATCCAATTGCCGCTTCTACAACCACGAGCGCGCCTTCGGAACTGGCTTCGGAGGTGATGATGACGGGTCGCCCGATCGCCAGGATGTTATAAAGGCGGCTAGGGACCGATACGCCAGCGACGTGCCGACGATAAGGAATAACCCAAAGATCGGCCGCAGACAGAAATTCTAAGAGTTCATCTTCGGGAACGGGTTTCAGGATCGTGACATTCTGGAGTCGGTCCTTGGCGTAGAGGTCGTCGAGCGTGGCCCAGCCAACGCCCCATCCGGACAGGATGAAATGAATCTCCTTCTGGTCTTGCAAAAGGCGGGCCGCTTCGAAGACCGTGACGGGATCGTGTGTGAAGCCGAGATTTCCGGAGAGGCCGACGATAAATCTGGACGAATCCGGCGCACGGAAGCGGCTGGCCGGGTCTATCTCTCGATAGCCAATGGGGAGCAGCGCCCAGTTCGGAATGTAGCGAAGCTGCTCGGGGGTGACACCGCGATATTTTTCGATCAGCGGCGGCACGTCGCGCCCGATCACGACGATCGCATCAAGGCGCCGGAACAAGAGCATATTGGCAAAGTGAATGAGGCGGACCGCGAGCGAGTTCGAGTGGACTATGCCGGCCGCCTCGAGCGCTTCCGGGTAGAGATCGTATATCAAAAGCATTGTCTTTGCTCCGCGCAATCGGGCGGCGAGGAGCACAGTGTAAGGCAGAGTGAACGGCGTAGTGACGCAGAACACGATGTCTCCCGACCTTGCCCGCCGCAGGACTGAGAAGAACATCTGCGTTGCAAGAAGACATATCGCTGCCGCCCGCTGGACGATCGCTGACTTGCGAGGATTCCAGTTCTTGATTTCAACGACCTCGGGCTTGCCGGTTTGGCCGATCGCGCGCGAGCCCGGCGTTGCCGAGATCACGACGACCTGGCGATCCCTGGCGAGGCTCTCGGCGATCCTTCCGATATAGACTGCCGTTGTGGTCGTGTCAGGCGGATAGAACTGTGCCGCGACGATCAGTTTTGAGGAAGTGGTCATATGCAACGTGATCCTCGGCGGTCAGTCGTGCGGCTTATGGCCGTTTGTCTGGCTTTCCGCCCGATACGCCTCGTAGACGCGCTTCAAGCCATTCTCGAGCGAAGTCGTCGTGTGCCATCCGAGCTCGTCGAGCCTGCTGACGTCGAGCAGCTTGCGCGGCGTGCCGTCGGGGCGCGAGGTGTCGAAACTGATCCCGCCGCGATAGCCGACGATTTTGGCGACGACGCGGGCGAACTCGGCGATGGTGATGTCCTCGCCGGTGCCGATGTTGACCAGATCCGCGCCGGAATAGGTCTTCATCAGATGCACGCAGGCATCCGCCATGTCGTCGACATAGAGGAACTCGCGCCGCGGCGTGCCGGTGCCCCAGACGGCGACGCTCTTGGCGCCCGCCAGCTTCGCCTCATGGAAGCGGCGGATAAGCGCGGCGACGACGTGGCTCAGCTCGGGATGGTAGTTATCCCCCGGGCCGTAGAGATTGGTCGGCATTACGCTGATGAAGTCGCTGCCATACTGACTGCGATAGGCCTCCGCCATCTTGATGCCGGCGATCTTGGCGATCGCATAGGGCTCGTTGGTCGGCTCCAGCGGGCCTGTCAGCATCGAGTCCTCGCGCAAGGGCTGCGGCGCTAGCTTCGGATAGATGCAGGACGATCCCAGAAACATCAGCTTCTCGGCGCCGTTTTGGTGCGCCGCCTGGATCACGTTCGCCGTGATCGCGATGTTGTCATAGATGAACTCGGCGCGCAGCGTGTTGTTGGCGACGATACCGCCAACCTTGGCCGCAGCCATGAAGATCACTCGCGGTCGCACCTTTGCGAACCAGTCGAGCACTTGGGCCTGGTTGCGGAGATCGACTTCACGGCGGTCGACGGTGACAAGCTTGACTTCTTCCCGCGCCAGCCGGCGAACGATCGCGCTGCCGACCATGCCGCGATGGCCAGCGACGTAGACGCTTTTGCCCCTCAGCTCAAACGGTACGCTTGCCATTTGCGACATCCCGCTTGGCCTCAGCTAGATCGCTTGCCATCATCTCTTCGACGAGTTGCGCAAAGGACCGCTTCGGCTTCCAGCCCAGCACCTGACGCGCCTTGCTGGAATCGCCGATCAGCAGATCGACCTCGGTCGGCCGGAAATAAGTCGGGTCGATCTTCACCAAAGTCTTGCCGCTCTTGGCATCGACACCGATTTCGTCCACGCCGGCGCCGCGCCATTCGATGCTGCGGCCGACATGCGCGAAGGAGAGCTCGATCAGTTCGCGCACCGAGCGCGTCTCACCGGTGGCAAGCACGAAATCATCGGGCTTTTCGGCCTGCAGGATCATGTGCATGCCCTCGACGTAGTCCTTGGCATGACCCCAGTCTCGCTTGGCCTCGAGATTGCCGAGATAGAGCGTCTCCTCCAGCCCTACCTCGATCCGCGCCACGCCGCGGGTGATCTTGCGGGTGACGAATGTCTCGCCGCGGATCGGGCTCTCATGGTTGAACAGGATGCCGTTAGTGGCAAACATGCCGTAGGCTTCGCGGTAGTTCACCGTGATCCAGTAGCCGTAGAGCTTGGCGACGCCGTAAGGCGAGCGCGGATAGAACGGTGTGGTCTCCTTCTGCGGGATCTCCTGCACGAGGCCGTAAAGCTCCGACGTCGAGGCCTGGTAGAACCGCGCCTCCTTCTCCATACCGAGGATGCGGATCGCCTCCAGTAGGCGCAGCACGCCGATGGCATCGGCGTTGGCGGTGTATTCCGGGCTCTCGAAGCTGACGGCGACGTGGCTCTGGGCGGCGAGATTGTAGATCTCGGTCGGCCGAATCTGCTGCACCAGGCGGATCAGATTGGTCGAATCCGTCATGTCGCCATAATGCATTAGGAACGGCACGTTTCCGACATGCGGGTCCTGGTAGAGATGATCGACCCGCGCGGTGTTGAACGAGGACGAACGCCGCTTGATCCCGTGCACGACATAGCCGAGCGAAAGCAGGTATTCGGCGAGGTAGGCGCCGTCCTGCCCGGTAATACCCGTGATCAGAGCAATCCGTTGTCCGGCATCTTTGACATTCATAGCTTTACCGAAGTGTCGCCCTTTTTGTAAACTGCAGTGTGCGCATCCACTCTGTGCGTCCTTACCCTCGGCTCCAGAGGAGCGCAAGAAAATTAGACAGTGTTGTCAACGGACTACGTGGCTCTAGATGGAGGGAACCGTCGCAAAGGCGTTCCGCCTGGCCGCAAAATGCACAGCGCGTACTTGACTCCCCCGTACCACCAGATAGTTCGTCCGTCGAGCGGGATCTCAGGCACTTTCTGATGGCTCGTTTCCAGTTCATGGAATTGTTTGAAACCTAGGGATATCGCTTATGGCCTTCAATCATCCGAATGCTCGGGCAGTTTGGGAAGCCAAGGAGCTGACGGCGGACGGCATCAAAAGGGTATTAGTCTTGGAGACCTATTTGGTGCTTACCCCCAGTGTAGACGGCCATGACCATGGAGCTGTGAGCGATCTTCTCTCGGCGGCCAATAGATATTTGGCTCAGAATGCCACACAGTTGGATTGCGTTCGGTTGTTCGAAATTAAGGAAATTGGTTGACCGTGTGGACTGTTCATATGACAGCTTAGGATTCTAGTCCGCTGGCTCGCGAAGGGCGGCCGTAGACGGGCAGAACACCGACTCCTGCAGCTTGGAAGTCTCAGCAACGTGCCATGCGATGAAAATATTAGACGTGCACGGCTATCTCCCGTAAGCAAACGTAGTATCGGCCTGGCCCGTGGTCCGTTGTCCGTGGGGCGGAGATTTCAACCGGCTGCGCTAACTTCTGATCCTTCACGGAGGTGCCGACGCCTTTTTGGATGGCCTCTTCACTAGGCGGCTGAAAGGGCTGGACGGCAGGGGCGGGGGCGCAGAGGCTTCTACCCAGATTGAAGAACAGCTCGATAAGAGCAAACAAAAAAGCGGCGTGTAAACTCTCACTCCAGTAACTCCACTCTCTAGGACCGAGATAAGTCCAGACGTGATCAAGTTCATTCTTCCGGATCTTACGGCTCTAGGCCCTCAAGATCGAAGCCGGTGTCACTACCATCCGCCGCGACGCGGATACGGCGATGATCGTGGCCATGGTCCATGTGCTAAAGGCAACTTGGTGGTCACCGGCCGAATCGTCAGCGTCTTCAAGATCCTTGTTGAATGAAAGGCACGCTAGACGGTATTCGGTTTTACGATCTCGATGCATCGCTGAATTGTTCCTGAAGCGGCGAATTGTACCTCGTTCTTCATCGTAACTGTGGTTGAGCGCGGACGAAGTTAGCCGGATCCTGCATTCGGCGGCGGCTATTGATCTCCTTTAGCAAGAACAGCCGTCTCAGCTGTGCCGCGTTCATTAACGTTTCGAACAAGGTGAAGATCTCGCGGGCCTGCACGTAAACTTCCACGCTAATGGCGTGCTGATCGAAGCCATATGATGCCAGACGTGCTTCAATCTCGTCTGCCGCGATGCGGTCGAGCCGCCAATCGAGCGCGTTCTGAACGATGTAGTGTTCGGCGTCATTTTCGAAGTCGGGCACGATACCGGGCACGTCTATCCGACGAAGCGTCATCTCTATTGCATTTTGTCGATATGATTCCAGCAGCTTGTGCCGCAGAATTCGATAGCGCTGCATCTCCCAGGACAGCTCCGCAACATCAATGGCAAGCAGCCACTCGATGGCCGATTGGGGGGCTATGTCGCGGAAGATGACGGTCTGGAGCGCGCGATAATGGTCGATGCTTTCTCCAGGCAGAAGTTGCGGAGCGGGACACAAGGCCTGAAATTCGGCTGGAATAGCGGATGTGGTTGCGGGCGTGGCGTTGCTCAAGGGGCCATTCATTGGCGTGTGACCTCCGGCCTGCCCTGCGATGTGGTGTCGAAAGTGGCCACAGTAGGATTGGCGTGGTCATGAACAGGGCTGGTTGCCCATAATTCGTTCGCGACAGGCGAGGGCGATATCTGCATATCGGCCCACCACGCCTTTTCGTTGCCATGCCGATGCAGGGCCTGGTGATGAGAGCGGCATAAGGGCACGGTGAATTCGTCGCTGACCTTGCGCCCGAGTGCTCGCGGCTGGGCGAACTTGAGGTGGTGGGCATCGGATGGAGCCTGCTTGCAGACCAGGCAAGGCTGTGCCCGGATAAAAGCAAGGTGGGCCTTGCTCCGCTTGCGCGGGGGCTCTTTGGGGAAGGCGAGGCCGCCCCCTCGCTGGTCCGCCGGCCCATCGGAGCTTGAGCCTGGGATAGCGGCTTGGGAGAGGGAAAGTTCTTCCGCCGGTTCCTGTCCGGTGGCACGCTCGGGCTCGGATGGTGGCAGATCAGCTTCGGTCTCAAGCCGGGCCATCTCCTCGAACCTCACCCGATAGGCCGCCTCAAGCGCCCGGGCGTCGGCCTCAAGCAGGGTGTTCTTCAGGGGAAGGCTGGTTTTGGCCCAAGCCAGGAGGTCGTCGCTATTCCCCAAGGCTGCAGCCAGCTCCGCCAGCAGCCGCTCCAGTAGCTCAGCGGATTGCTGGGGCTTCAGGATAGCCGGTCGGTTCAAGACGGCTTTGGCGGGCTTCGCTTTGGGCCCGGGAGCCATTTGCGGCTGGGCAGCCGCGGGAGGTCCGGCGATTGCATCGGGCGCGTCGAGGTCGTCCTCACCGGCAATGCCAACCAGAGCAAAAAGCGCGTAGCGGCGGGCATAGGTCAATGAGGCTCCCATCCGATGCGGTGCCTCGACCTCCTTTGCGGGGCAGACCGGCCAATCGGAGGAGATCCATTCACCGGAGGCATGGGCCAGCAGGGTCGTGAGACGCACTTGGCCGCTGCTGGAGTCGATCCGTGTGGTCTGGACGGTTGCGATCTCCTGCTTGCTGAGGGTCTTGCGGACAAGGTCCAGGCCTGAAGCCAGGGAGGCGTAGCGGAAGGTCCGGTCGTCCTCCCGCGGGAAGGGGGACCGGATTACCGCCGTGAGGGTCTTTTCCGGGTTGGTAAGCTCGGCCTGTGCTCGGGCAAGGGCACCCGCGATGGCCCCGATCCGCTCACTGGACTGATGCATCGGACCCTCCAAGACGAGAGCGTCAAAGCTAATCGCGCCGGACTTGGAGCGCTTGGCCTTGATCCCGTGCCCGCTTGCCTCCTTGGCATCCTCGGGCACGAGCTTCTTCAACTCAGCTTTAGAGAGCTCGTGCTCCCCGTGGGCGTCCTTGGTGCGGAGGTAGGTTGCAGCGAACTCGCCCCAAGCATTGGACGAAGACATATCGACGACCTTAACGGCCTCCAGCCTTGGTCGTGGCGTTTCGATGTTGAAGAGCAGAGGCGCATCGCCGCTCTGGACGCAGCGCCAGAATTTCTTCTCGGCGGTGAGGAGCAGGTGCTGATAGAGCGGGTCGGCATGAATCTTGATCTCAACCCATTTGCCACCGCCGGTGATGATCGAGAGTACAGACGAGCGAGCGGCGACCACCCACATATTATGCTGCAGCTGTGCCATATGCTTTTCGGCGGCGGCCTCCTCCGTGAACGCCCAGGGCAGCATGAACTTGGCCTCGAACACCGCTCCAGTCTGCTCGACCATGCCATCGAGAGTTGCCGCCATCCATTTGTGCACGGGATGCCGAACCCGCTTCTGGATGTCCGATATGGTTTGTCCTGTTGAGCGCTGGTACCAGGCGCGATTGAGGACCTCTGTTATCGTGCCGAGCTGGACGATGAGATTATCCGAGAGATCTTCTGGTGCGACCTCTCCACGTTTCTCTTGCCAAAGGCGGATGAGCTTGTCCTGATCGTCACCCATGATGACACGCGCATCCGAGCCGCCGATGAAGTGGCGGCGGTCATTGGGGTTGAACCTGATGATATGATTGGCCGCATCGGCGCCGTTTGTTTGAACTGTTGTCACCGGTATCTCCTACGCAAAACAAGCGGCTTCACATGCCGCACTGCTTGAAGCCCCGCTTCCGCGAGGCGAGATACCGGCGCTACGATCGAAGGTGGCGCCCGGTCGAATCAGTAACGCTCCAATCGCGGATGAAGGCCAGTCCTATCTGCAGCAACAATCTTGCTCGTTTTAGCGGCAGGAATGGCTCTTGTTCTCACGCTCTTAGGGCAAGGACGAGACGAGGCTGGCCGGTATAAAACCGACAAAACGAAGCCAATTCACGCATGAACAGCGAAGACCTACGCAAAAGGCGCTCGCAGCGAACGATGTTGTCCGGTGGCATGAATTGTTGAAACAAAGCTGTGATTGTCGGAAGATCGGGGCGCACCCCTCCAACTTGGGCCTGTGAGATTTGAATCGTCCGGCAGTATTTTTCGATCGCGATGGCGTCCTCAATGAGGACGACGGCTATGCTTTTGATCCCGACAAGATCCGGTGGGTAGAAGGAGCCCAACAGGCCGTCAAAGCAGTCAATGACGTCGGATATCTTGCGTTTGTCGTTACCAACCAATCAGGAATTGCGAGGGGGTTCTACGAGGAGTGGCATGTTCGGAATCTGCACGAATGGATGTCGCGTGAACTTGCCAACGTCGGTGCCCGTATCGATGCGTTCGAATTTTGCCCACATCACCCCGATGGCCTGATCGAGCGTTACCGTATCCTCTGCAGCTGCCGCAAGCCGCAGCCGGGGATGATTAGAGCCCTCGTTGAACGGTACTCGGTGGATATCGATGCTAGCTTCATGATCGGGGACAAGCAGAGCGACCTTGCTGCGGCGCAGGCGGCCGGCATCGCAGCCTATCTGTTTGATGGGTCTAACCTGCATGCCTTCATCGCACCGCTATTATCTGCCCGGTCCCAAAATCCTCCGTAACAACATCCATCGTCCGCGAAGACGCGGGAACGGAGGAGTAATGCCGTCGATTTCGCGACCGAAGATCGATCGGCTGCCCGCTAGCAAGCAAGGAGGAAAGTTGGCATCAAAGCGACAAATCGAAGCAAATCGCGCAAACGCTGCGAATAGCACGGGCCCGCAAACAATCGTTGGCAAGGCTAGATCGAGCCGCAACGCTTACCGGCATGGCTTTTCCCGTTGGGACGCCGCCGCTGGTTTTGGTTCCGGCGGGTTCGATACAGCGCTTGCGGACGCACTCAGCGGCTCATTAATGGAAGTCGCACTTCAAGATTTTGCTCAAGCTAGGAAACGTCAGGATCTTCTCCGCGCTCTTAGGTTGCGACTGATCCTGGCCGTGATTGAGGGAGCTGATCGAAGGCAAATGAGAGAGCTCTCGGGGCTAGAGCGGTACGAAAAGGTTGCCCTTTCGCGGCAGCGGCGCGGCCTCAAGCGCATGAAGCCCTGCAACGGGTGAGGGACGACAAGGTGGCGAGCTACGATCGCTGCGGGTCATTGCTTGAGCTAAATGACTTTACCCATGGTAGCACTGCGCGTGTTCGAATGATGGCGGCTACAAACTACGTCTTCCCCTTGCTGGCGCGGGCTTTACCACCGGTCTTTTTCGTGCTCCGCGCGATATGGCGTTGTAAATGGTCGATCCCCGGCCCGCTGATGAGGTCCTAGGCTGGCGCAATCCGGATTGCGCATAGGTCCTTAACGGGTTGCGCAGGCCTTTCGGTAGGGCGAGCTCCCGTACAAGCGTTCCCAGTTTGCCATTCGCATCTGCATCAAAAGCTGCAATGTGCTTTGACAAACTCAACGGGCCCGGGCGTTTACTGACAAATCGCCATGCCCACTGAGTCCTTAAACGGCCGCGGAGCGGCCGGCATATCAGTAGTTCGAAAGGGAGGACAGACGTCTCCCCCGACGACGGTGTTTAGTCCCGAGGCCATCTTTTTCCGACTACCGAGTCAGGTGCAGCGGGAGGCGCTGAGGCTCTATGTCGTGAGGGCCGCCACTTTGGCCATGATTGCCAGCAAAACGTCCTCGATTGTGGGGCAAAGATAGGGTGCAAATCGAGAGCGAGGCGTCGCCGTGAGATCAATTCGCTCCTTGGCCATTTCACTTAGCGGCAAGAGGAAATAGTCCGTCACCTGTCTGTTTGTTGCAGGATCTAGCCTCAGCGCCAAAATGAACTCGGCGGGTTCAATAATCCGTCGATGTACCAGCCAGGCGGGTGCGTGTCGCGGCGCGATGTAGTAGCGAGCCATCCGAAGGGAAATGGCGAGCCTTCCGTCAACAGTCATCACGTTGGTGTCGCCGTCCCATACGGCCGCAGCGCCAAGTGCTCGAATGCGCGTGGCAAGCTTCGATGCCTGTTGCAGCAGTTCAGCATCAGATTGTCGGCGCGCGTCAAGATAATCGAAATCGCGGTCAGAGTTCACATAGCCGACTCGCCGGAAGGCTTCCCGGAGGCTGCCGAAACGGTGTGCATAAAGTGGAGGGCTAGGCACGCCGTCCGTCGCCGCCATTATTGAGACGCTCAACTTACCATTTGCTGTGAGCGTCTCTCGCAGCTTTTTCAACAATTGCTCGTCCGAAAGCCTGACATACTGCTCTTTCAGAAGCTCTTGAGCTTTGAGAAAAATGCTTCTGTCAACGATTGGCTCGTAGAGGCCAGTCGCTCTAATCCATAATTCAGGGGGGTTCTTTTTCATCACCTGCTTGAGCCGGAACGACTTGCGGTTATAAACGCTGTTGCCGATGTAGGCTTCGTTGCTCAGTATATTGCGGATCATCCCCTCGGACCATGGCGTTCGCCGATGATTGGGAACTTGTTCGCTGTTGAGCAGGCGTACAATCGACGCCTGCGACCGTCGTCGGACAACATACTCACGGAAAATCTGGGCGACGATTTGCTGCTCGTGCAGGGGTCCGGGTTGGACGAGGACCCGGTCGGTCTGCAAATGTTTGCGCTGTCCGCTGCCCAGAATGATGCCTCTCGAGCAGCGGTCTTCATCAACCAGTTCGCGCTTGAGCCCGTAACTGATGGCGCCGCCCTGCCTGAAGCCAAGGCTCGCCATTCGACAGGCGCCGGCGTGAACCTTGACCGAAAGTTCTCTTGAGTACTCGGCCGCCATCACTCGCTTGAGATTCTTCACTATGGTCGCAATCACACTGCCGTCGTTATCGAATTCTTCGGCGCAATAGCAGACCTTGATCCCAGCCTGACGGCAGGTGAACTCGTAATACGCGCTCTCATCAATGTCCTGGAATCTTCCCCAGCGGCTGACGTCGTAAACCAGTATATGGTCAAAGTCCGCCCGGTCGCTGCGGACATCGTCTATCAGCTCAATCAAGCCTTCGCGGCGATGAATGCGAAGGCCGCTCTTCCCCTCGTCTGCGTAGGTGCGAACGATGATCAGACTGTGCTGCGCGGCATAGACGGCGATAGCTGCCGCCTGGTTTTGGGTCGAGTATCGCTGATGGTCCGTTGACATGCGCACATACTGGGCCGCGCGCCCGGTTTTCGTCGGCGCTAAAACATCGGCCCGACGCCGAAGGATCAGTGCGTTGGCCATGCTTCTGCCTCCGCCAGGTTGCGTGAGGGCCGATAGTATCACCAACCAGACCAGGAAGAGAGATGCTTGCCGACCCAGTTCAGCACAACCGAGCAGATGACGGATGCCAAGCCGGCCCAAAGCCAGGATCGCTGCCGTGCCGCGCTTATAGATCTCAGGTACAGAATGCGCCGAGAAGAATGCCGTAATTCCGTTTGAAGTCGCCATTGAGCTGGGCGATCTTCGACAGCTCGCTAGATGCTTGGCCTTCCTCCGCCATTCGGCTGCTCCTTCAATTTCGTAGGACCAGCGCTCTATAAGCACCTGTTTTGCCCGACGGCGCAAGCGATATTTCGGCAAATCGAAATTATCTCAAGTCGAGAGCTCACAAACCGGACTCCGCTTATGGAAATGAACATCTCAGTGGGTGTAGAAGCCGTCAGCATGATCTGGCGCGTAGAAGTGTTGCCAGGATTGGGTTTATCGCCGCGGCCTCCAGGACCTCAATCCGACGAATTGCACGGGTTACCGGCTAGCGCCCAAGCAAACGGCTCCGCCGCTCCCGGATTCCCTTGGTCTTCAGGTGCGAGATTCGCAATCGACGCCCGCCACATCCGATTAATCCCGGTGGTGATCGCCTGGCCAGCGCGGATCGCAGGCAAATAAAATCCTTGCCTCTAAACGGCTGAGCGGCTTCTTTGCCCGGTAGCGTCCAAGCTGAATAAGCAGCGGTCAGACTGCCTGCCCAAGGTGGTCGTTCGATTCGAGAAAAAGATGAAACGAGTGCTCGCTATAGCCGTGATGCTACTTCTGCCGATAACCTGCCTGAACGCCGGATCAACGATTGTGGGCGCTGGCTCGCAATCTTGTACCGCCTGGCTGAATAGGAAGAAGAACTTAGTCGTAAAGGCAGCCTTTGAATCCTGGGTCGTGGGCTTCGTCAGCGGTCTAAACGTGAGTGCCGAGAGGGAAATTGTCGGTGGCGGCGATTTCTCCGCGATCGTTGCTTGGATGGACCGGCGTTGCAAATCTCAGTCTTCAGATCAGATTGGAGTCGCAGCTCTGGATCTAGCGATGGAATTGGCCGGCAACGCGGCGAAGCGCTGATCTGGTAGACCCGCGAGTTGACCCCGAGCCCTCCTAAGAGGCGACCAGGCATCCTGGCGCTAAGTGTGGAGTCCGCGCAGTTCATGATAGGATTTCGGAGCCGGCCTGAATCGCGGAGACACATGTGCGGATCAAGCTACCCGAGACAGACCTAAAGTCAGTGCAAAGCCTTGGTAGCATTGAGCTCAAAGACGAAGGCGGCGGACACGTCGGCCAATACTTTTTCGGAAAGGGTCACGGCCGGACCGTCTTTCTATTCGGGAAGTACAAGGGCACTTTCAAGACCCACCCTGAGTGTCAAGCATTCATCGATGGCGTGACCGCTGTGATTGATGACAGCCGCAGCTCGCGCAGCAAGGAAGCTGAAGCGTGATGGCAATAGCTTCGTTATCTTGAGTTTTGAGGCAGTTCGCGCATTCTTCTGGCGCGTCAATTGCACCGCAGGCCGGAGCAGGCGTTTGAGCTTGGCAAAGACCTGTTCGATCGGGTTCAGTCGGGTGAGTATTTTGGCCGACACGCAATCCTCGCGCCAGCCATTCCGGCTTACGAGAAAGGGCCAACCAGGAGATCCAAAAGGGCGTCATCGCTCGTCCGCGATCACCTTGCCGTCGTTCGGCAGCGCACCGGGCCTCACCAGCTCAATCTCGCCTCCGAGCTTCGTCACTGCGCGCAAGGTGCCTGCAATCTCCTCACGCAACGCGTCGTTTGCGACCGCCGTCTCCGCTTTCAGCGTCATTGCATCGGCCTCGCCCTGGCGCGTGACGACGAGGCGCAATCTTCCGAGTGCGGGATGGCGGTTGCCGATCTCGGCGACCTGCTCGGGGCGGACGAACATGCCCTTGACCTTGGTGGTCTGGTCGGCGCGGCCCATCCAACCCTTGATGCGCATGTTGGTACGCCCGCAGGGGCTGGTCCCCGGCAGTGCCGCGGTGAGGTCGCCGAGAGCGAGCCGGATCCAGGGATGGTGCGGGTCGAGCGAGGTCACGACGATCTCGCCGACGTCGCCGGACGCCACGGGATCGCCGGTGCCGGGCTTGACAATCTCCATGATCAGATCCTCGTTCACGACCATGCCGTCGCGCGCGCTGGTCTCGAAGGCGATGAGGCCGAGATCGGCGGTGCCGAAGGCCTGGTAGGCGTCGATGCCGCGCGCCTTGATCTCCGCCTGGAGCGAGGGCGGGAATGCTGCGCCCGAGACCAGCGCGCGCTTGATCGAGGAGACATCGCGTCCCGAGCTTGCGGCAGCATCGAGCAAGATCTTCAGGAAGTCCGGCGTGCCGCTGTAGCCGACGGGATGGTAGGCCTCGATCAGCTCGAATTGCTGCTCGGTATTCCCTGGACCAGCCGGGATCACGGCGCAACCGAGCGCGCGGGCCGACGCATCGAAGATGAAGCCGCCGGGGGTGAGATGATAGCTGAAGGTGTTGAGCACGATGTCGTCGGGCCGAAACCCGGCCGCGAACAGCGCCCGTGCGCCGCGCCACGGATCGGCCTGCCGCCCCTCCGGCTCGAAAATCGGCCCGGGGGAGGTGAAGAGGCGGGCGAACGAGCCAGGCGCCGCCGCGACGAACCCTCCGAAGGGCGTGGAGGCCTTGTGCAGGGCCGGCAGTTCCGACTTGCGCAGCACTGGGAGGCCCGCCAGTGCCGCCCTGGAGGTCACGGTAGCCGGATCCAGGCCTTTCAGCCGATCAGCATAGGCGGGCGCGGTCATCGCAGAGCGCAGCACGCCGGGCAGGCGGGCGAACAGATCGGCCTCGCGCGCGGCTTGCTCGCGCGTCTCGAGGGCGTCGTAATGGGCGGTCATGGCTGATCTTTCCGTGTTGGGATCCGTTGCGTGCCGCCGCCGGCATGGGTATCAGACGGCCATGGACGAGGTTTGAAGGGGACGCGATGGCGGACGAGGGAATTGGTGCGGCGGACGAGGCGTCGGACGTCGTGCCGCGCCTGAAGCGCCGCATGATCGACGAGGCGCTGCCGTTGTGGTCGACGGTCGGCTGGGACCATGGCGCGGGTGGTTTCATCGATCGGCTGCATCGTGACGGCACGGCGGACAGCGCCGCGCCGCGTCGGGTGTTCGTGCAGGCACGTCAGATCTGGTGCTACGCCAAGGCTGCGCAGATGGGCTGGTACCCTGAGGGGCGCGCCATCGCACTGAAGGGCCTCGAGCATCTGCTCGCCAAGGCAAAGGCGCCCGACGGCCGGCCCGGCTACGTGCACCGGCTGACGCCGGAGGGCGCGGTGCTGGACGGCCGGCGCGACGCCTATGACCACGCCTTCATCCTGTTTGCGCTCGCGGCCGTCTATGCGCTCGACCAGGACGCACAAATTCGCACCGAGATCGACGCGCTGCTCGCCTTCCTCGACGGCCATCTGCGCTCGCCGCACGGCGGCGTCCACGAAGGCCTTCCGGTCTCGCTGCCGCGCCGGCAGAACCCGCACATGCATCTGTTCGAGGCGATGATCGCGTGCTTCGACGCGACCCACGATTTGTCGTTCCAGAACCGTGCCGGCGAGTTCTTCGCGCTGTTCCTCGCCAATCTCTACGACAAGCGGACGCGTGCGCTCGGCGAATACTTCGAAGAGGACTGGTCGAAGATCGCGCCGGTCAGCGTCGAGCCCGGGCACCAGGCGGAATGGGTCTGGTTGCTGAAGGGGTTCGAACGCATCACGGGCTGCCCGACCGGACAGCGGCGCGCCGAGCTGCTGGAAACCGCGCTGCGCTATCGCGACGAGGCCACCGGCTGCCTGATCGACGAGGGCGACGACGCCGGCAACGTTCGCCGCACTACGCGCCGGCTGTGGCCACAGACCGAGATTGCGAAGGCGTGGATCGCGCAGGCCGAATCCGGCGAGGCGGGCGCGGCGGACGAGGCGCGCATGGCGCTGGCGCGGCTCGAACGCCATTATCTCAGCCATCCCGTGCGGGGCGGCTGGTACGACCAGTTCGAGCGCGACGGCAAATCGCTGATCGACACCATTCCTGCGTCGTCGTTCTATCATGTTCTCTGCGCAGTCACGGAAGCGGAACAGGTATTGGAAGGTTAAAGCCAGCGCTTGCGCCGCTTGAAGCTTTTGAGGTTCTTGAAGCTCTTGCGCTGGTCGCCGGCGCCGCCGAGGTAGAATTCCTTGACGTCCTCGTTGTCGCGCAATTCGTCCGCGGTACCGTCGAGCACGACCTTTCCCTGCTCCATGATGTAGCCGTGGCTTGCCACCGACAGCGCGGCGCGGGCGTTCTGCTCGACCAGGAGAATGGTGACGCCGAGGTCACGGTTGATCTTCTGGATGATCGAGAACACCTCTTTCACCAGCAGCGGCGACAGGCCCATCGAGGGCTCGTCCATCAGGATCATCTTCGGGCGCGCCATCAGTGCGCGACCGATCGCGAGCATCTGCTGCTCGCCGCCGGAGAGATAACCGGCAAGCCCGGTGCGCTCCTTCAGGCGCGGGAAATAGCTGAAGACCATGTCGAGATCGGCGCCGACCTCGCGGTCCCTGCGGGTGAAGGCGCCGAGCTTGAGGTTTTCCAGGGAGGTCATGTCGGCCACGATGCGCCGGCCCTCCATCACCTGGAAGATGCCGCGGCGGACGATCTTGTCGGGATCGATGCCGTTGATGCGCTCGCCCTCGAACAGGATCTCGCCGCGCGTGACTTCGCCGTCCTCGGTCTTGAGCAGCCCGGAGATCGCCTTCAGCGTCGTCGACTTGCCGGCGCCGTTGGCGCCGAGCAGTGCCACGATCGCGCCCTTGGGCACGTCGAGGCTGAGACCGCGCAGCACCAGGATGACGTCGTCATAGACGACCTCGATGTTGCGCACGGCAAGGAGGGGCGGTGCGGGTACGATGCCGGGGGAAGGACGAGCTGCTGCTTCGTGAATTTCGGTCATGCCTCATACTCCGCTGTCGTCGCCCGGCTTGACCGGACAACCCAGTATTCCAGAGACGCCTGAGACTCACGGAGAGGCCCCGGCGTACTGGATCCCCCGCTCCAGTGCGCGCTGCGCACAAGGCGGGGGATTACATTTGTGTGTGAGGTGAGCGCTAAGCTCACCAGCCCAGCAATTCCGGCTTGCGCGGCAGCTCGACGGTCTTGACCTTCTCGAGCTTGATCGCACCCTTGGCCATGAGGTCGTTGAGGTCGCCGTCGGTCGCGCCCGCAATCTTGGTGCGGTAGAGGTCGACCTTCAGCGTGCCGCGGTGGTCCTTGTCGGTCCAGGTCGAGGGATTGCAGACGCCTTCCATGCCTGCCGGCACCCAGTCCTTCTTCTGGTAGAAACCCTTCGCGACGTTCTCGCCGGTGGCGCCGCCGTTCTTGGCGGCCCAATCGATCGCCTCCTTCATGTAGAGCGCCGAGCACACCGCCGCGATGTAGTGCACGGGGCGATAGACCTTGCCGGTGGGGTCGGACATCTTCGAGATCTCCATCACCGTCTTCATGCCGGGCGCATCGCCGCCCCAGCTCACCGCCGTGCGCAGCGGAAAGATCACGCCGTCGGCGGCATCGCCCGCGGTCTTGGCGGCGTTCTCGTCCATGCCCCAGACATTGCCCATGAACTGGATGTCGACGCCGGCGGTCTTGCAGGCCTTCATCACCGAGATGTTGGATGCGGCGGTGTTGCCGAGATAGGCGTAGTTGGCGCCTGAGGATTTCAGGCTCAGGCACTGCGCGCTGTAATCGCCCGGCGCGAGCGCGAACACCAGCGGCGGCAGCACCTCGAATCCGAGCTCCTGCGCCATAGCTTCGCCGGCGGCCTTCGGTGCGTTCGGATAGGGGTGGTTGGCGCCCATGTGGACGAATTTCGGCTTGCCGGACTTGCCCTTGGCCTTCCAGTCTTCGGCTGCCCACATCAGCATCGCGCGCAGCGAGTCCGAATAGCTCGGACCATAGAAGAAATTATAGGGCGCGGGCTTGGCCTTGCCGCTGACACCTTCGGGATCGGTGAGGGCGGCGGCGTAGGAGCCGGAGAGGTCAGGGATTTTATCTTGTGCGAGGAAGCCGGTCAGCGCCTCGGTGTCTGCCGTGCCCCAGCCCATGATCGCCGCGACCTTGGAGTCCGGCGCGGACCACTTCTTGTAGAGCGCGATCGCGCGCGGCACCTGGTAGCCATAGTCGTTGGTGTCGACGTTGAGCTGCTTGCCGCCGACGCCGCCGTTCTTGTTGACCCAGGCGAAGGTGTCGGCGACGGCTTGGCCGTAGGGCGTGCCGACGTCGGACGTGCCGCCGGAATAATCGGCGAGATGCCCGATCGCGATCTGCGCTTGCGCGCCTGACGAGAATGCGGCGATCGCCAGCGCAAGTGACGCGGTGCTCAAAAAGGATTTTGTCTTCATTGGTTGCCTCCTCCTGTTTATTTGTTGGTTAGAGTTGCCCGCGCTCAATGCGAGAACGGGTAGAGTTTCCAATACGCCTTGATCTGTCGCCAGCGATGGGCGAGCCCGTCGGGCTCGAACATCAGGAACGCGATGATGATCACCCCGATCGCGATCTCGCGCAGGAAGGTGATGTTGTTGTTGAGCGACAGCGCCTTGTCGATCGCGCCGCCCTTCAGCGCCACGCTGAGGAACTCCATCGTCTCGGGCAGCAGCACCACGAACGCGGTACCCATCAGCGTGCCCATGATCGAACCGGTGCCGCCGATGATGATCATGGCGAGGAACAGGATCGAGCGTTCGATGCCGAAACCCTCTTGCGACACCACGAGCTGGTAGTGGGCGTAGAGCGCGCCGGCGATGCCGGCGAAGAAGGCGGCGAGCCCAAATGACAACGTGCGATACTTGGTGAGATTGATGCCCATGATCTCCGCGGAGAGATAATGGTCGCGGATCGCCACCAGCGCGCGGCCGTCGCGGGTGCGCATCAGATTGGTGACGAGGACGTAGCTTGCAACTACGTAGGCGAGCACGACATAGAAATATTGCCTGTCGCCGCGCAGGGTGTAGCCGAAGATCGAGAACGGATTCGCACTGGCCGGCACCGAGCCGCCGGTGAACCACTCCGCGCGTGAGAAGAAGTCGAGCAGGATGTATTGTGCCGCGAGTGTCGCGATCACAAGATAAAGCCCCTTCAGTCGTGCCGCCGGGATGCCGAAGATCAGCCCGACCAGCGCAGTGACGACGCCCGCGAGGGGGATCGCGAAGAACACCGGGATCGATGCGCTGTTGGAGATGTAGGCCGACGTGAAGGCGCCGAGCAGGAAGAAAGCGGCATGGCCGATCGAGATCTGGCCGGTGAAGCCGACCAGGATGTTGAGGCCAAGCGCGGCGATCGAGAAGATGCCGATCTGGATCAGGATGCTGAGCCAATAGCCGCCAAGGAATTGCGGCACGAGACACAGCGCCAGCACGCCGGCGATCGCAAAATTGCGGCTGGTGGCGGTCGGGAAGATCGTGGTGTCGGCCGCGTAAGAGGTGCGGAAATCACCAGCAGGGATGAGGGCGGGGCCGGCCATGGATCAGATCCGTTCGATGTCGTGGGTGCCGAACAGGCCGTAGGGCTTGATCATCAGCACGATGATGAGAACGTAGAACGGCGCGATCTCGTAGAGATTGCCCCAGTGAAGGTATTCGCTGTCGACATATTGCGCGATGTTCTCGAGCAGCCCGATGATGATGCCGCCGAGCACGGCACCGCCGACGGAATCGAGCCCGCCGAGGATCGCGGCCGGAAACACTTTAATGCCGTAGGCGGCGAGGCCCGAGGATACGCCGTTCACGACCGCGACCACGACGCCTGCCACCGCCGACACCGTTGCGGAGATCGCCCAGGCCATCGCGAACACGCTTTTCACGGAAATGCCGAGCGATTGCGCGACCTGCTGGTTGAACGCGGTGGCGCGCATCGCAAGGCCGTACTTTGACGCGCGGAAGAACCAGGCCATGCCGATCATCATCGCGATCGAGACCACGAGGCTCATGACATAGACGGTTTGGATCTGCAGCCCGAGCAGGCTGACGGACTGGCTCTCGAACACGCGCGGGAACGGCTGCGGATTGACGCCGAACATCCATTTCAGCGTCGCCTGCAGCACGGTGGACAGGCCGATCGTCACCATGATGACCGAGATGATGGGTTCGCCGATCATCGGTCGCAGGATCAGGACCTGCACCGCGATGCCGAACACGAACATGAACACCAGCGTCAGCGGCATGCCGATCCAGAACGGCACCTGGTATTTCGCGAGCAGCGTCCAGCACACCCAGGCGCCGACCAGCAAGAGCTCGCCCTGCGCGAAGTTGACGACCTGGCTAGCCTTGTAGATCAGCACAAACGACATCGCGACCACGCCATAGAGCGTGCCGACCACGAGGCCGTTGACCAGGAGCTGAATGAGGAAGGCAGTGTTCATGAAGTGGTGCTCGCTGACAAATCCGGCGCGCTCCTCCCCTCTCCCCTTGTGGGAGAGGGTGGCTTCGCGAAGCGAAGACGGGTGAGGGGTTCTCTCCGCAATGAACGCGCGGAGAGAGGACCCCTCACCGAAGTGAGGGTGGAGCGGGGTGCGGAGATGCCCTCTCCCGCAAGGGGAGAGGGCGCATGGATTCGCATCGCGCTCTCGGTTCGAAGTAGGCTCACTCCGCCGCCTCCGCCAAATGCCCCGGTCCGCCGAGATCCACCACTCGCAGCGTTGTCCGCACCCTCTGCGTGGTGCCGTCCTGGAACCGGATCACCGTGTCCACGGGGATGTCGGCCTGGCCGCGGTAGATTGCGTCGATGATGCCTTCGTATTTCTCGTTGATGACGCTGCGGCGCACTTTCCGTGTGCGGGTAAGCTCGCCGTCGTCGGCGTCGAGCTCCTTGTAGAGCAACAGGAAGCGCGAGATGCGCTGCGCTGGCGGCAGCGTGGCGTTGACGGTCTCGACCTCCTTGCGGAGCAGTGCGTAGACCTCGGGCCGCGAGGCCAGGTCGCTGTAGGTCGTGAACGAGAGCCGGGTCTTCTCAGCCCATTTGGAGATGATGGAGTAGCGGATGCAGATCATTGCGGCGAGCGCGTCGCGCCCCGAGCCCAGCACCACGGCTTCCGCGATATAAGGCGAGAACTTCAACTTGTTCTCGATGAATTGCGGCGAGAAGCGCTCGCCGCGCGAGGTCTCGGCGAGGTCCTTGATGCGGTCGATCACCACGAGCTGGCGATTCGCGTTGAAATAGCCGGCGTCGCCGGACAGCATCCAGCCATCCCTGAGGTCAGCGACGCTCGCCTCCGGGTTCTTGTAGTAGCCGAGGAACATGTTGGGATGCCGCACCACGATTTCGCCGACGCCGTGAACATCGGCATTGTCGATGCGGATTTCGACGCTATCGGCCATCGGCACGCCGGTGGTGTCGGGATCGACTTTGCCCGCGGGATGCAGCGTGTAGGCCCCCAGCAGCTCGGTCTGGCCGTAGAGCGTGCGTAGCGGCACGCCCATGGCCTGAAAGAACTTGAAGGTCTCGGGCCCGAGTGCCGCGCCGCCCGTTGCAGCTGAACGCAGGCGGGTGAAGCCGAGGCGGTCGCGCAATGCGCGGAACAGGATCGCGTCGGCAAAGCCGGAACGCTCGCCCTGTTCGAGCGCGGCAAGCCCGCTCTTCATGCCGATGTCGAACAGGCGCTGCTTGAACGGCGTTGCGTCCATCACCCTGGCGCGAACGTCGGCGGCGATCGATTCCCAAACGCGCGGCGCAAACAGGACAAACGTCGGTGCGATCTCGCGCAGATCGTTCATCATGGTCTCGGGCTCTTCGACGAAGTTGATCTTCATCCGGCACAAGAGGCCTTTGCCGAGTACATAGACCTGTTCCATGATCCAGGGCAGCGGCAGCACCGACACGTATTCGTCGTCCGGCCCTTTCGGATCGAAAGCGAGATATGTCGCGCAGTGGCCGAGCACGCGGCCGGCGGCGAGCATCGCGAGCTTTGGATGCGAGGTGGTGCCAGACGTCGTGCAGAGGATCGCGACGTCCTCGCCCTTGGTCGCGTCCACCAGCCGGTCGTAAAGTTCCGGCTCGCGCGTAGCCCGCGCCCGGCCGAGTTCGGCAAACGTCTCCGCCGACATCAAGCGCGGATCGTCGTATTTCCGCATGCCGCGCGGATCGGAATAGATGATGTGCTTCAGCTTTGGGACGCGGTCGGCGAGGGTGAGCAGCTTGTCGACCTGCTCCTCGTCCTCGGCGAAAACGAGCTGCGCTTCGCCATAATTGAGGAGATAAGAGGCTTCCTCGTCGAGCACGTCGCGATAGAGCCCGAGGCTCAAGCCTCCGATCGCGTGGGTTGCTATTTCCGCCGCGACCCAGTCCGGCCGGTTGTCGCCGATGATGCCGACGACATCTTCGCGCCCAAGGCCCAGTTCGATCAGGCCGAGCGCGAAATCGCGCACCCGCGTCTGGTAGGCGTTCCAGGTGAACGGGCGCCACAGCCCGAGATCCTTCTCGCGCAGCGCGATCTCGTTGCCGTACTCCTTCGCATTGAGCCGGAGCATCTTCGGATAGGTGTCGGCCTGCGCGACGCGGCCTGCGTAATCCATCATGCCGCGCTCTCCTGCGCCGGCGGCGCATCGTCAGGATCAACCAGCACCTCGTCCTCTTCGCCGAGATAGGCGCGCCTGACGTGGGGATCAGCGAGCACGGCGGCCGGATCGCCCTCGGCGATCTTGCGACCGAAATCCAGCACCATGACCCGGTGGGAGATGTCCATCACCACGCCCATATCGTGCTCGATCATCACCACGGTCATGCCGAACTCCTCGTTGAGATCGACGATGTAGCGGGCCATATCCTCCTTCTCCTCGAAGTTCATGCCGGCCATCGGCTCGTCGAGGAGAATGAGGCGCGGCTCCAGCGCCATGGCGCGGGCGAGCTCGACGCGCTTGCGCAAGCCGTAGGAGAGAGTGCCGGCCGGCGCCTTTCGTACCGACTGGAGATCGAGGAAATCGATGATTTCTTCGACCTTGCGGCGGTGCTCGAGCTCTTCCTTGCGCGCGCCGGTGAGCCAGTACAGCGAGCCCGTGAGAAAATTGTTCTTCAGGAGGTGATGGCGGCCGACCATGACGTTGTCGAGCACGCTCATGTGGTGGAACAGCGCCAGGTTCTGGAAGGTGCGGCCGATGCCGAGCGACGCGCGCGCGTTGGGCGTCAGGCCGGTGATGTCGCGGCCCTGGTAGAACAGCTGGCCTTCGGTCGGCTTGTAGCGGCCGGAAATACAGTTCACGATCGAGGTCTTGCCGGCACCGTTGGGGCCAATGATCGAGAACAGCTCGCCTTCCCTGATGGCGAAGCCGACATCGCTCAGCGCACGAACGCCGCCGAATCGCAAGGACACGCCGCGCACTTCAAGACTGGTAGCCACCAAACAGATCCCTCCCGGTGATGGCGCATTCAGTGGCGCTCTTCGTCCGTTCTGTCGGGCGATCCTAGTACGGCCGTGCCGGTGAGGCCATGCAGCAGATGGTCTCGACCGGAGCCGCGCCACTCTCGTTCCCGTTTGGGATCAAAAGCCGCATCGCCCGAGGTGGTCCTCAATAGGGGAAAGCGCTATTTTGAAATGTCTCCCGCCTGACAATTCTGCGACAAAGTGTTTTGGGCGCTCGCGGCCTCCATCTTTCGTCTGATGGTAGCTGAGACGATCATGCTGCATTGCAGCAGAACAGGAGTGACGAACGGTGCGGCGGGCTTCGAGTTCATGATTTCAGAGGATCAACTGAAGCGCGTCGCTGCCTGGTCGCGCGAGCTCACGCCAGCGGAGATCGAGGTCGCTCGTGCCGGGATCACGGAGCGGTCCTACGGCACCGGCGAGACCGTCTTCATGCGCGGCGACACGTTCGACTATTGGGCCGGCATGGTCTTTGGGCTTGCCCGGATGGGCGGGGTCTCGCGCGACGGCAAGGAGACGAGCCTGGCGGGGTTGACGGCAGGAGCCTGGTTCGGCGAAGGCAGCGTGCTCAAGAACGAGCCGCGCCGCTATGACGTCGTCGCGCTGCGCAACAGCCGCGTCGCGCTGATGGAACGCAGCGCCTTCATGTGGCTGTTCGAGAACAGCGTCGGCTTCAACCGCTTCCTGGTGCGCCAGCTCAACGAACGGCTCGGCCAGTTCATCGGCATGCTCGAGGTCAACCGCACGCTGGATGCCACCGCGCGGCTTGCCCGCAGCATCGCCTCGCTGTTCAATCCGATCCTCTATCCGGAATCGACCGCGCATCTGGAGATCACCCAGGAGGAGATCGGCGCTCTTTCCGGCATGTCCCGCCAGAACGCCAACCGCGCGCTGAACCGGCTGGAGAAAGAGGGGCTGCTGCGGCTCGAATATGGCGGCGTCACCATTCTCGATATCGAGCGGTTGCGCGGTTACGGGGACTAGAGTTCCTCGTTCGTCATCGCGTATTGGCGGGGGCGTGCACCGGCCAGAGGTCGGCGCGCCAGCGCACGGCGATCGCCATCATTGCGATGAGCCCCGAGACGGCATAGAGCGAGCCCGTCGCGGAATAGCCGATGACGTCGATCAGGCTGCCGGCCGCGAGGAGCCCAATCGGCAGGCCGTAGATCACCATCATGCGCACGCCCATGACGCGGCCGCGAAGGTGTGCGCTGGCCGTCCGCATCAGGATCACGGCAGCTGATATCATCGACATGCTCTGGGCGATGCCGGCGAGCACAAGGCAGGCCATCGCCACCGGCATGGTCCTGATCTCGACGAACACCAGCAGCATGGCGTACCAGGCCAGCGTCGCGCCGATCAGGAGCCGGGCAATGCGCAATCCGCTGACCAGGCTGAGCGTGATGGAGCCGATCAGCGAGCCGACGGCGAAGCTCGCCGAGAGATAACCGAGGCCGGTCTGGTCGGTGTGAAAGATGTCCCGCGCGATGTAGGGCAGCAATCCGCCGGTGAAAGGAAAGGCGGTCAGGTTGGCCAGGAAGGCGACGCACAGCGCCGCGCGCATCCCCGCGCCATTCCAGGCGTAGACGATCCCTTCCTTCAGATCGCCCAGCAATCTCGAAACGGCGCGGCTGTCTGCCTGAAGATGAGTTGTGGCAATGGTCCTTTTGGGCCGGGTCAGGCACAGCATGAGCAGCGCGGCCGCGAGATAGAGGCAGACGATCACCACGTAGACGAGGCCAATGCCGAGGACCGCAAACAGCCCCGCGCCTGTCAACGCGCCGGCGATGCGCGCGCTGTCCTGGGTCGTGCGCGCAACGCTGATGGCGCCCACTAGTTGCTCGGCCGGCATGATCTCGGCAAGCAGCGCGCCGCGAACGCCGAGGTCCGAGGGGCGAATCAGGCCCATGATTGCGACGATGATCATGACGCCTGGCGGGGTCAGGTGACCGGTCAGCGCCAGAGTCATGATGGTCGACGCGAGCACCATATAGGCAAGACGCATCGCGACCAGGAGATCGCGATGACCCATGCGGTCGCCGATCATGCCGAACACCGGCGCCACCAATGTCCCGACGAACTGGAGCGATGCAAGCACGGTGAGCAGCAGCACCGAGCCGGTCTCGACCATGATGTACCAGCCGAGCACCAGCGTCTCGATCTCGAATGCCCAGGAGGTGAGCAGGTCGGACGGCCACTGGAAACGATAATTGCGGATACGAAATGGCGCGAGCGCGGAGGGGCGTGCGGGTGTGCTCAAGGCGCGATGGCGCGTATCACGGCGATTCCCTTGCCTTGCTGTTTCTTCTTGCTGTTCGGCAACCTAGCGCTGACGGTGCTCGTGTCAATCGCAGTCGCCGCAGGCCGCCCCCGCGCTCGGCTCTTACCTCGCCGCAGGCCTCGGCTTCCGCTCCGCCAGCGCCGCCGCCATGGCCGAGATCAAGGGCCGCATGAAATAGGCTTCATCCGTGGGCGAGACGTCCGTGCGCAAACCATGCGCGGTAAGCTCGCCCGAGACCGCCGGTCCTACCGACGCGATCAGCGTCCGCTCGAGGCCCGCGCGCAGCTTCGCCTCGCTGCCGTGTGCTCTCGCAGCTTCGATCAGCCGTCGGACCTGGCCGAGATTGGTCAGCGCGATCGAATCGATTCGCCCTTCGGCCATGTCATCGATCGCGGTGACGATGTTGGCATCCGCCGCCTTGGAATCGTAAGCATAAGGCAGCACGGCATCGACCTCGGCACCTTGCGCCGATAGCGCACTGGTCAGCGCGCTGTGATCCTTGTCGGGATAGAGCTGAAGGCCGAGGCGGTGCCCCTTCAGATAGAGCTTGCCGAGCATCTCGATCACGCCCTCGGTGGTCGGCTTCTCCGTGGTCTGCTGCGCCTCGAGTCCGATTTCGCGCAGTGCCTTGCCGGGCTTGGGGCCGCGGGTGAATTTTCGTGATCTGGCAAGCGCCGCCACGAGAGCCTGGTCGAGCCCTCGCGCGAGGGCGAGCTTCATGATCCGCCGCAGCCCTTCGCCGGTCATCAACACGAGGTCGTCGAAGGGCTTGTCGATGGCGTGGCGGATCCAGGCCTCGACCGGGGCGGGGTCCGGTGCATCCTGGATGGTGAACATCGGGCATTGCACGACCTCGGCGCCTTGCTCGGCCAGCAGCTTCGAAAACTGCGCCTCCTCGCGCGTTTCCAGGATCAGGATGCGGGTGCCGTTCAAGCGGTCGGCCATGAGCCTACTCCGGTCAGTCAAAGCAATCATACGTTCATCCTGACTCCACCGTCGGGATTGGCGCAAGGTGGGGTCGGTGATAGAGCAGGGCGCAAATCGCGGGTCGTTCCGCTGCCGCTGCCCAAACCTTCATCAAGGCCCATTGTTTCAAAGACCATGCCCGATCATCAATATGTCCTGACCCTGTCCTGTCCGGATCGTCCCGGCATCGTCTCGGCGGTGTCGACCTTCCTGGCGAATTCCGGACAGAACATCCTCGACGCCCAACAGTTCGACGACACCGAGACCAACAAGTTCTTCATGCGGGTGGTGTTCACCGCCGCCGATCTCGCCGTGGAGCTGTCGGCACTCCAGACCGGCTTTGCCGCGATCGCCGAACGTTTCGGCATGGAATGGCAGATGCGCGATCGGGCCGCGCATCGCAAGGTGATGCTTTTGGTGTCGAAGTCCGACCACTGCCTGGTCGACATCCTCTATCGCTGGCGCACCGGCGAGCTGCCGATGACTTTGGCCGCCATCGTCTCCAACCATCCGCGCGAGGTTTATGACGGGCTCGATTTCGGCGGTGTTCCGTTCCACTATCTGCCCGTTACGAAAGAGACCAAGCGCGAGCAGGAGGCGCAGATCCTCGATCTCGTCGCCAGGACCGGGACCGATCTCGTCGTGCTCGCCCGCTATATGCAGATATTGTCCGACGATCTCTCGGCAAATCTGTCGGGACGCTGCATCAACATCCACCACTCGTTCCTGCCGGGTTTCAAGGGCGCAAAACCCTATCACCAGGCTCATGAGCGTGGCGTCAAGCTGATCGGCGCCACCGCGCATTACGTCACGCGCGACCTCGACGAGGGCCCGATCATCGACCAGGACGTCGAGCGCATCAGCCATCGCGACACGCCTGAGGATCTCGTCCGCAAGGGCCGCGACATCGAGCGCCGCGTGCTGGCGCGCGCGATCCGCTACCATCTCAACGACCGCGTCATCCTCAACGGCCGCAAGACCGTGGTGTTCGTGGATTGATTTGCCTCACCTCTCACCGCAAGCGGCGAGGGGGCGCGACCTAACGCACCGCGCCGCTCGACGTTGATCCCGTCGCGCCCTTTTGCGCCTGCTCTTCCTTTTCGCGATCCGCTGCCGGCATCAGCCGCTTGCGCTCGCGCTCCTTCATGAAGGCATCGTATTGCGGCGTGCCCGCCCGCGGCGGGGCGTCCGCCGGCAAGCCGCCGGCCCATTGCGGGACGTAGTCGCCCATGCCGGACGAGAGCTTTTCGTTGACGGTGCCGCAGCCGGACAGGCCCGCGGAGAGCGCGAGGAGGATCAGGAGGGAACAACAGGATCTGGGCATTGTACGGGGGCGCGAGGTCAGTCGTGTTGGACGCCAGGTTAGACTGTCGCCGGAAGAGTAGCCTTCAACAGGTAAAATAGACTTATTCGAGGTGGGTAATTTAATACCGGAGTGCGCGGACCCAAGCCTTGCCGATGTTCAAATTCTGCAAACAAAAGACGAAATCCTCCATCCACCCGGCTGACAGCGTTTCTACACTGCGGCAAGAGCTCGCGACAAAGTGGCTTGATCAGCAAAGAGGCTTTTTCGTTGACAGGTCCATTTTGTTTGTACAATCGTACAAATGATGGCGGCCACAGTCACGATGCCGGGGTTACCTGGACGTGACCCGATATCGCTTCTGCCGTCGGCAATCGGAACGCTCGGCTTGCGCCGAATGGTCGCCAAACGTCCGATTGACAATAAGGGCGCGAAAGACGCCATGTGGCGCGCGATATCACGCGTGCGTGAGCTCGACTTACGGCAAGGACCGGGCACTCGGTCCGGCGCACAAGAGATCAGGAATGAAGGGGAGGGACATCTGATGTTCGAACGCAAAAAACTGTCTCATAAAACTGCTTGGACCGCAGCAGCGGCCGCCATCGCGGGCCTTGCGATCATCGCTCCGGCCAAGGCCGAGGACAGCGTCAAGGTCGGCCTGATCCTGCCGATGACCGGTGGTCAGGCTTCGACCGGCAAGCAGATCGAGAACGCGATCAAGCTCTACATGCAGCAGAAGGGCGACACCGTCGCCGGAAAGAAAATCGAGATCATCCTCAAGGACGATGCTGCGATTCCCGACAAGACCAAGACTGCCGCGCAGGAGCTGATTGTCAACGACAAGGTCCATTTCATCGCCGGTTTCGGCGTGACGCCGGCCGCGCTCGCGGCGGCGCCGCTGGCCACGCAAGCCAAGATCCCGGAGGTCGTGATGGCGGCGGGCACCTCCATCATCACCGAGCGCTCGCCCTATATCGTGCGCACCAGCTTCACGCTGGCGCAGTCCTCCACCATCATCGCCGACTGGGCGGTGAAAAACGGCATCAAGAAGGTGGCGACCCTGACCTCGGACTATGCGCCGGGCAATGACGCGCTGAACTTCTTCAAGCACAACTTCACCGCCGGTGGCGGCGAGGTGGTCGAGGAGGTGAAGACGCCGCTTGCCAATCCGGATTTCGCACCGTTCCTCCAGCGTATGAAGGATGCCAAGCCTGACGCGATCTTCGTGTTCGTGCCGGCTGGCCAGGGCGGCAACTTCATGAAGCAGTATGCCGAACGCGGGCTCGACAAGGCGGGCATCAAGGTGATCGGACCGGGCGACGTGACCGACGACGACCTCCTCAACAACATGGGCGACGCCGTGCTGGGCACGGTCACCGCGCACCTCTATTCCGCGGCGCATCCCTCGCAGATGAACAAGGATTTCGTCGCGGCCTACAAGAAGGCGTACGGAAACCGGCCGGGCTTCATGGCGGTGAGCGGCTATGACGGCATTCACCTGATCTACGAAGCGCTGAAGAAGACCAATGGCGACACCGACGGCACCAAGCTGGTCGAAGCCATGAAGGGCCAGAAATGGGAGAGCCCGCGCGGCCCTATCTCGATCGACCCCGAGACCCGCGACATCGTGCAGAACATCTACATCCGGAAGGTCGAGAAGGTCGACGGCGAGCTCTACAACGTCGAGTTCGCGACCTTCGAGGCCGTCAAGGATCTCGGCAAGACCAAGAAGTGACGCGCGAAAGCGCGTCATCCCCGCGCGCATTAGCGTGCATCGGGGATCTCGCCCACCACTCTCGTCATGCCCGGGCTTGACCCGGGCATCCACGCGAGAGCCGAACCAAGAACGTGGATGGCCGGGACAAGCCCGGCCATGACGCCCAACTCCAAGCTGAGACGATGACCTCAATCCTCACCAACCTGTTCGATGGCGTTGCCTACGGCATGCTGCTGTTCGTGCTGGCTTGCGGGCTCGCGGTCACGCTCGGCTTGATGAACTTCGTCAACCTCGCCCATGGCGCCTTCGCCATGGCCGGCGGCTATGTCTGCATGGTGCTGGTCAACCGAATGGGCTGGCCATTCTTCGCGGCATTGCCGCTCGCCTTCGTCTCCTCTGCTGCGATCGGCATTGTGCTCGAGCGTACGCTGTACCGACACCTCTATGCGCGCAGCCATCTCGACCAGGTGCTGTTCACGATTGGCCTCACGTTCATGTCGGTCGCGGCCGTCGACTACATCCAGGGCTCGTCGCGGGTCTTCATCAATTTGCCGTCGGCGCTCCAGGGCCAGTTCGACGTGTTCGGCGTCGGCGTCGGCCGCTACCGGCTGATGATCATCGTGATCTGCGGGCTGCTCACCATTGCTCTCCAGATGGTGCTCGCGAAGACGCGGTTCGGCAGCCGTCTGCGCGCCGCGGTCGACGATCCCCGTGCCGCGAGCGGCCTCGGCATCAACGTGCCGCAGGTGTTCGCCTTCACATTTGCTTTTGGTTGCGGCCTGGCTGGTCTCGGCGGCGCGCTGAGCGCCGAGATCCTCGGCCTCGACCCGTATTTTCCGCTGAAGTTCATGATCTACTTCCTGATCGTGGTCACCGTCGGCGGCTCGTCCTCGATCACCGGCCCGTTTCTGGCCTCGCTGCTGCTCGGCATCGGCGACGTCGCCGGCAAATATTACGTCCCGAAGATGGGACCTTTCGTGATCTACACCATGATGATCGTGATCCTGATCTGGCGCCCGAACGGTCTGTTCGGCCGCACGGCCGCGCGTTGAGTTCGCCGATGAGCGCCTCCTCCGACGTCGGCTATCACGCCCAGCGCCAGGCCCGCTGGCACTATGGCGAGGCCGCTTTCTGGCTGATCGTGCTGGCCTGCGGCTTCGTATTTCCCACGCGCTACCTGATCATGACCGACATCCTGCGGCTCGCGCTGTTTGCAATGTCGCTCGATCTGATCCTAGGTTACGCCGGCATCGTCTCGCTCGGCCATGCAGCCTTCTTCGGCGCCGGTGCTTACGCGGCGGGGCTTCTCGCGCTGCATGGGATCATCAACGAGCCCGTGCTTGCGCTCGTCGTCGCAGGCCTTGTCGCGATGGTGCTCGGCTTCGCCACCAGCTTCCTGGTAATCCGCGGCGTCGACCTGACGCGGCTGATGGTGACACTCGGCATCGCGTTGTTGCTCGAGGCGCTGGCCGAACGCTTCTCCAACATCACCGGCGGCACCGACGGCCTGCAGGGTATCGAGATGCAGCCGATCTTCGGTGAGATCCCGTTCGATATGTTCGGCAAGACCGGCTTCTTCTATTCGCTCGCCGTTCTGTTTCTGTTGTTCCTGTTGGCCCGCCGCGTCGTGCATTCGCCGTTCGGGCTGTCATTGCGCGCGATCAAGAACAATCCGCTGCGCGCGGCCGCGATCGGCATTCCCGTCAACCGCCGCCTGATTGCGATCTACACGCTTGCGGCGTTCTATGCCGGCATCGCAGGCGCGCTGTTCACCCAGACCACCGCGATCGCCTCGCTCGACGTGTTCGCCTTCGAGCGCTCGGCGGACCTGATGCTGGTGCTCGTGATCGGCGGCACCGGCTATCTCTATGGCGGGCTGATCGGCGCGGTGCTGTTCCGCATGCTGCAGGAGTTGTTCTCCACCATCACCCCGCAATATTGGCAGTTCTGGATCGGCCTCGTGCTGGTCGTGATCGTCCTGGTCGGCCGCCAGCGCCTGCATCGCTGGATGCTGTATGTGCCCAATCTAGTCATCAAGCAGATAGCCGGGCGCAAGGCCGTCGTCGGCGTGCCGGAGAGCGACGCATGACCATCGCGCTCGAAACCCAGAATCTCGAAAAGCAGTTCGGTGGTCTGCGCGTCACCCGCGACTTGTCGCTAAAAATCGAACAAGGCGCCCGCCACGCGCTGATCGGCCCGAATGGCGCCGGCAAGACCACGGTCATCAACCAGCTCACCGGCGTGCTTAAGCCGAACTCGGGCCGCATCCTGCTCGAAGGCCAGGACATCACCGATCTGCCCGTGCACAAGCGCGTGTTGCGCGGCTTGTCGCGTACCTTCCAGATCAACCAGCTTTATCCCGATCTGACCCCGCTCGAGACCATCGGTCTCGCTGTCTCCGAGCGCCTCGGCCATGGCGGTGACTGGTGGCGGCGGATGGGTACGCGCAGCGACGTCAACGGCGAGATCGCCGACCTCCTGACACGCTTCCACCTGCTCGACGTCATGAACGAGCAGACCGTGACGCTGCCTTACGGCAAGCAGCGCCTGCTCGAGATCGCGGTCGCGATCGCCGCCAAGCCGCGCGTGCTGCTGCTGGACGAGCCCGCCGCCGGCGTGCCCGAGAGCGAGCGCCATGACATTCTCGCCGTCGTAGGCAGCCTGCCGCGCGACGTGACCGTGCTGCTGATCGAGCACGACATGGACCTCGTGTTCTCCTTCGCCGACCGCATCTCTGTCCTGGTCTCCGGCGCGCTGCTCACCGAAGGCCCGCCCGAGCAGGTCGCGCGCGACCCGCAGGTCAAGGCGGTCTATCTCGGCGAGGAGGCGGTCAATGTCTGACCTGCTCGCGATCGACTCGCTTCGCGCCGGCTACGGCGAGGCAGTGGTGCTGCCGAACATGTCCCTGCGTCTTGCCGAAGGCCAGGTGCTGGCGCTGTTGGGGCGCAACGGCACCGGCAAGACCACGCTGATCAACTCGATCGTCGGCGTCACCCGTCGCTTCTCCGGCACTGTCGGGCTGGCTGGCACCGACGTCACGACCTTGCGGCCGGACCAGCGGGCGCGCGCCGGGATCGGCTGGGTGCCGCAGGAGCGCAACATCTTCCGCTCGCTCACGGTGGAGGAGAACATGTCCGCAGTGGCCCAGCCTGGTCCCTGGACCATCGAGAGGGTTTACGAGATGTTCCCGCGGCTGAAGGAGCGGCGGAGCAATTTTGGCAACCAGCTCTCCGGCGGCGAGCAGCAGATGCTGGCGATCGGTCGCGCGCTGACCCTCAATCCGAAAGTGCTTCTCCTGGACGAACCGACCGAGGGCCTCGCCCCCATCATCGTCGAGGAGCTCTTGGAAGCGATCGGGACCATCACCCGGGCGGGCGGCATCTGCTCGATCATCGTCGAGCAGAATGCCCAAAAGATTCTGGGGCTGGCCGACCGTGTTGTGATATTGGAGCGCGGAACGATCGTCCACGACGCCCCGAGCGCCGCGCTGAAGGCCGACCCGTCGGTCCTCGAGCGCCACCTCGGCGTCGCAGGGGCGGCGGCCCACCAAAAATAACTGGGAGTAAGAAATGCAGCGAACCAAAGCCCCCTTCCGCGCCGACGAGGTCGGCAGCCTCCTGCGCCCCGCCAAGATCAAGGAAGCCCGCGCCAGGCTGGAGAAGGGCGAGATCTCGGCCGACGATCTGCGCAAGATCGAGGACATGGAGATCGAGAAGGTCGTGCATAAGCAGGCCTCGCTCGGCCTGAAGCTCGCAACCGACGGTGAATTCCGCCGCTCCTGGTGGCATTTCGATTTCCTGGCCAAGCTCACCGGCTGCGAAATGTTCCACCCCGACACCGGCATCCAGTTCGCGGGCGTCGAGACCCGGCACGACGCAGTGCGCGTGATCGGCAAACTCGATTTCCCCGATGACCACCCGATGCTGGATCACTTCCGCTTCCTGAAGAAGGTCGCCGACCAGGCCCACGTCACCGCGAAGATGACGATCCCGTCGCCGGCGGTGCTGCACTTCCGCGGCGGTCGCAAGGCGATTTCCAAGGACGTCTATCCCGATCTCGACGCCTTCTACGAAGACCTCGGCAAGACCTACCGCAAGGCCGTGAAGGCGTTCTACGACGCCGGCTGCCGCTATCTCCAGTTCGACGACACCGTGTGGGCCTATCTCTGCTCGCCGGACGAATTGCAGAAGGCGCGCGAGCGGGGCGACAATCCCGAGGGTCTCCAGCAGATTTATGCGCGCGTCATCAACTACGCGCTGGCCGAGAAGCCCGCCGACATGGTGGTGACGACGCATGTCTGCCGCGGCAATTTCCGTTCAACCTGGATTTCCTCAGGCGGCTACGAGCCGGTTGCCGAGACCATGCTCGCCGGCACCAATTACGACGGTTATTTCCTCGAATACGACAGCGACCGCGCCGGTGGCTTCGAGCCGCTGCGCTTCCTGCCCAAGGGCAACAAGGTCGTCGTGGTCGGCGTCATCACCTCGAAGTTCGGTGAACTCGAGAACAAGGACGCCATCAAGCGCCGTCTCGAGGAAGCCGCCAAGTTCGCCCCGCTGGAGCAGCTCGCACTCTCCCCGCAGTGCGGTTTTGCCTCGACGGAGGAGGGCAACGTCCTCTCCGAAGAGGAGCAGTGGGCCAAGCTCAGTCTCGCCGTGGAGATCGCGAAGGAAGTGTGGGGCCAATAAGGCTCCACTCGCTCATTGTCATTCCCCGCGAAAGCGGGGAATCCAGTACGCGCAGCTTTTCCGCATCTCTCGCTATCTCGGACTACTGGATCGCCCGGTCAAGCCGGGCGATGACACCGAACGAGTGGCGGGTGGCATCGCGTTCCTGTAAGCGGGATACAAACGCCCCTCACTTCTCCGCCAGATAAACCTCTCCCAGCAGCGACGAGTTCGACCACGGCACCTGCTTGTTCTTCGTGGTCGACACCACCTCCGCCCGCACCCGTGTCAGCATCTGCTGCACTTCCAGGCCGGGCGTGCCGAGATGGCGGGAGAGCGCAGCGGAAAACGGCGAGTTGGCGCCTTCGCCGTCGAGCGCAACCTGGCCCGGCGCAGTGGCGAAAGCGATCAGCGTGCCGGCGCCGAGCGTCGCACCGGCGCCCAGGCTCGTTGGCGCTGCGAGACCCGAGGCAGCTTCGATGGCGCGGCTGGTGCCGGCCGATGCGACCTGCTGTGCCATGGGATTGTTGCGGCAGGCATCGAAGATCAAAATGTTGGTGCGGACCTGGTCGTCGAGGCCGGCCATGATCGTGTCCATGTCGATCATCGCGTCCGTCATCCTCGCGCCCGGCTTGAGCTCGACGTCGACGGGAATGAGATAGTTGCGACCGTCGACCTGCACGCCGTGGCCCGCATAGTAGACCACTACGACCTGCGCACGCGCCGCTTCCCGCAAGAAGTCACGCGTCATCTTCTGCATCGCCGCGCGGTCGAGATCGACGCCTTCTGATACCGTGAAGCCGATTTCGCGCAAGGCCCTGGCAACGGCGCGCGCGTCATTGGGCGGATTGGGCAGCGCCTTGACATGCGCATAGGCGCCGTTGCCGATGATCAGCGCCATGCGCGTGCCGCGCGCGGCCGGAGCAGGCGAGGGGGGTGGCGCGGCACCCGTCTGCTGGGGAGCCGGTGCCTGTGCCGGCTCGGTCGTCGGTGACGGCGCATCGCGCGGGATCGGTGCGCTTGCGTCGGTGATCAGCGACAGCCGCACCTTTGCGGTGGCTTGATTGGCCTTGCTGCCGGCATCGGATGCCGCGATCGCCAGCGTGGCCTTGTAGTCGTCGCTCGCGTGCGCGTAATCGCCTTTCGCCTCATAGGCCAGCGCGCGATGGGTGTAGCCCGAGATCAGCACGCTGTTCGGCGGCGTCATGATGTTGACGGGCGGCTTCTCCTTCGCGAGCCGAATCGCTTCGCTGCCGTCGGCAATCGCGCGATCGTAATCGCCTCTGACACGCCAGATCGCGGTCCGGTTGATCAGCGGCTGCGGCAGTGTCGGGTCGAGCCGGATCGCTTGGTTGATGTCGGCCAGCGCGCCGTCGAGATCGCCGAGTGCCTCCTTGGAGATGCCGCGGTTCTGGAACGAGAATGCCGATCTGGGATCGGCCTTGATCGACATATCGTAATCGGCAATGGCCTTGGCGTAGTCGCCTTTGCCGCGCCAGGCATTGCCGCGATTATGGAAGATGGTACCGCTCGGCGGGCCCAGATTCAGCGCATCGTCGAAATCGGCGATCGCGATCTCGTACTCGCCTCTGTCGTAATAGGCCGAGCCGCGCAGATTGTAGACTGCCTGGTTCGGCTGGAGCCTAATCGCTTCCGTGGCGTCGGTGATGACTTTGGCGTAATCGCCCTTCTTGTTCCAACCCACCGCGCGCCAGAAGTAGACCGTTGCGAGCTGCTCGCCTTTGAACACCTTCAGCGCGATGATCTTGCTGCAGGCGTCGATCATCTGGTCCGCCGGCGTGGTGTCGGTGGTGCAGAGCGGCCCAAGCTGGCTGCGCGCCTGCGCAAATGCGGCCGCCGACCACAGCGTTGCAGCGAGCAGGCAGAGCGCGACGAGGAGGCGGCGCATGGCGGTGGTCCCATAGAGGAGAGGCGTCTGTTTGTTGCCCGGCAGGGGAAGGTGGTTCACGGCCCCGATGTTGTGCACATGGCAAACAGGGGCGGCTCTATCCCTATTCCCTCAGTGGGCAGATTTTGCTAGGAGGCGCTACCCAATCCTTCTGCCCACCGCGTCCCACTCCATGAAGAATGACGAAATCCTGAGCCAAATCACTGAGTTCTGCCGCAAGGCGGACATGGCGGAATCGACGTTCGGCCGGCGCGCGGTGAACGATGGGAAGCTCGTGCACCGCTTGCGCGAAGGCAAGCGCATCACGATCGACACGCTGGACCGGATCCAGGCCTACATGGCCGCATCGATGGCCGGCGGTGTGCCGCCGCCGCGGGGGCTTCAGGTGCCCCCGGAAAAGCGTGATCCGCGGGGCAATTTCCGCTTTTTCGAGAACCGGCAGAAATACCTGCTGTTCGTCCACACTTGCAGTGAGAAGCGGGTGGTCGCCGAGCGCGTGGCGCTGGAGCTTGCCAGCATCCATCCCCGGCCGCCGGCGCTGCGCGTGTTCGATGCCGGCGTTGGCGACGGCACGGTGCTGGCGCGCGTGCTGCGCGCGATGCATCAGCGCTTTCCGCACATGCCGTTCTATGTCGCCGGCAAGGAGCTCAGTCTCGAGGACCTCCGCCTGACGCTGGACAAGGTGCCGGATCGCATTTTCGAGCATCCGGCCTCGGTGTTCGTATTTACCAATATGCTTTACGCGGAGGCGCCCTGGCTCACGCCGGCATCGCCCGCGGCGGCGGCCGCAACAGTCTGGCACGAGGTTCCCCTGCGGGGGGCTTCCTCGGGCGAGTTCGAGACGCAAATCGCGGAGCTGAAGCCGTTTTTGGAGCAGAACTGGCGCGCAGCGGTCAGTCCGCGCACGGGGATGCCGCTCTATGAGCGGCCTGTCGTGCTGGTGCTCTACCGTGAAGATCAGCGTTTTTTGCTCGATTCGACCATTCCGCGGCCGGGCCAGGCCGAGGCCAATTTCGACCTGGTTATCGCATCCCAGCCATACCGCGCGCTCTCCTCGGTCAATTTCCGGGCAAAACGGATCATTGCCCCCTTGGCGCGGGCCTTGAGGGCAGGCGGCCGCCTGATCGGTATCCACTCCCATGGCCAGGATCCGGGCATGGAGATGATCCAGGCGATATGGCCCGGAGAAAACCCTTTCTCTGTGAGCCGTCATGAGCTATTGCGCGCGGTGAAGTACGAGCTCGGCTCGGTGGGCCGCGACTTAAATTTTAATGCTTATGCGGATAACCGCTCGATCTTCAGGTATGATATGGAAGCTCTGCCCAACGAGGTGACAGGCTCTATCGGCACCTCGACGGCCTTTGCAGCGTGGAATGCGGCGGTGTACGTCGCTCAGATTGAGGACGACCGGTTGACGGAAATGACTCAAAACGGCCGCACTCTGGATGCCGCCAGGGACGTGCTGCGAAAGTACAATGGGCTCTGGTTTCTCGACGAATCCTACGTCATCTCGCGCCGGCGTGATTGACATCATTCAAAGCTAAATATCGCAACGCCCGCCAGCTAGCGGCGGAACAAGGGGTTACTGATGCGCGCGTCCTATCTCTTCACCAGCGAGTCCGTGTCCGAAGGCCATCCGGACAAGGTGTGCGACCGGATCTCCGACGAGATCGTCGATCTGTTCTACCGCGAAGGACCGAAAGCCGGCATCGATCCCTGGCAAATTCGCGCCGCCTGCGAAACGCTCGCGACCACCAACAAGGTCGTGATCGCCGGTGAGACCCGCGGTCCTGCGTCCGTCACCAACGAGCAGATCGAAGGCGTCGTGCGCGCCGCGATCAAGGACATCGGCTACGAGCAGGAAGGTTTCCACTGGCAGAAGGCCGACATCGAGATCCTGCTGCATCCGCAGTCCGCCGACATCGCGCAGGGCGTGGATGCGCTGCAGCCGGGCGAAGTCAAGGAAGAGGGCGCGGGCGACCAGGGCATCATGTTCGGCTACGCCACCAACGAGACGCCGGATCTGATGCCGGCGCCGATCTTCTACGCCCATAAGATCCTGCGCCTCATCTCGGAAGCGCGCCACTCCGGCCGCGAGAAGGTGTTGGGCCCGGACTCCAAGAGCCAGGTCACCGTGCAGTACGAGAACGGCAAGCCGGTCGGCGTGCGCGAGATCGTGGTGTCGCATCAGCATCTCGTCGAGGACATCTCGTCCAAGCAAATTCGCGACATCGTCGAGCCCTATGTGCGCGAGGCGCTGCCGAAGGAATGGATCACTGCGAAGACCATCTGGCACATCAACCCGACCGGCAAGTTCTACATCGGCGGTCCCGACGGCGATTCCGGCCTGACTGGCCGCAAGATCATCGTCGACACCTATGGTGGCGCGGCCCCGCACGGCGGCGGCGCGTTCTCCGGCAAGGATCCGACCAAGGTCGACCGCTCCGCGGCTTACGCTGCCCGCTACGTCGCCAAGAACATCGTCGCGGCCGGTCTTGCGGATCGCTGCACATTACAGCTCGCCTACGCCATCGGTGTGGCGCGTCCGCTGTCGATCTACATCGACACCCACGGCACCGGTAAGGTCTCCGAGGAACAGCTCGAGAAGGCCGCCGCCAAGGCGATGGATCTCACCCCGCGTGGCATCCGCAGCCATCTCGATCTCAACCGCCCGATCTACGCGCGCACCTCCGCCTATGGCCACTTCGGCCGTACCCCCGACAACGAGGGCGGCTTCTCCTGGGAGAAGACCGATCTCGTCGAAGCGCTCAAGCGCGCCGTCTAAACGCTCTTACCTCGCCCCGCTTGCGGGGAGAGGTCGCCGCGAAGCGGCGGGTGAGGGGGACACTCCACTGGCTCAGTGCGCGGATGGAGCCCTCACCCCAGCCCTCTCCCCGTAAGAACGGGGAGAGGGAGAAGACTGTGCCGCAAGGCGCTTCGTTTGCTTCGTTACTGACACGCCAGACCCACCACTAGGAAACAGACATGAACGCGAAGCCCGGCTTCACCGATTACATCGTCAAGGACATTTCGCTCGCCGATTTCGGCCGCAAGGAGCTCTCGCTCGCCGAGACCGAGATGCCTGGCCTGATGGCCACCCGCGAGGAGTACGGCCCGAAGCAGCCGCTGAAGGGCGCGCGCATCGCCGGCTCGCTGCACATGACAATCCAGACCGGCGTGCTGATCGAGACGCTGGCCGCGCTCGGCGCCGACATCCGCTGGGTCTCCTGCAACATCTATTCGACGCAGGACCACGCCGCGGCGGCGATCGCAGCTGCCGGCATTCCGGTATTCGCCGTCAAGGGTGAGAGCCTTACCGAGTACTGGGACTACACCGCCAAGCTGTTCGACTGGCACGGCGGCGGTCACCCGAACATGATCCTCGACGACGGCGGCGACGCCACCATGTACGTCCATCTCGGTCTGCGCGCCGAGAACGGCGACACCAAATTCCTGGACAAGCCGGGCTCGGAAGAAGAGGAAGTCTTCTTCGCGCTTCTGAAGAAGCAGCTCAAGGAGAAGCCGAAGGGCTACTTCGCCGAGATCGCCAAGAGCATCAAGGGCGTTTCCGAAGAGACCACCACGGGCGTGCATCGTCTCTATGACATGCAGAAGGCGGGCACGCTGCTATGGCCGGCCATCAACGTCAACGACAGCGTCACCAAGTCGAAGTTCGACAACCTCTATGGCTGCCGTGAATCGCTGGTCGACGGCATCCGCCGCGGCACCGACGTGATGATGTCCGGCAAGATCGCGATGGTTGCGGGCTTCGGCGACGTCGGCAAGGGTTCGGCCGCCTCGCTGCGCCAGGCCGGCTGCCGCGTCTTGGTCTCCGAAGTCGATCCGATCTGCGCGCTGCAGGCAGCGATGGAAGGCTATGAAGTCGTGACCATGGAAGACGCCGCGCCCCGCGCCGACATCTTCGTCACCGCGACCGGCAACAAGGACATCATCACGATCGAGCACATGCGCGCGATGAAGGATCGCGCCATCGTCTGCAACATCGGTCACTTCGACAACGAGATCCAGATCGCGGGTCTGCGTAACCTGAAATGGACCAACATCAAGCCGCAGGTCGACGAGATCGAGTTCCCCGACAAGCACCGCATCATCATGCTGTCGGAAGGCCGCCTCGTGAATCTCGGCAATGCGATGGGCCATCCGTCCTTCGTGATGTCGGCCTCCTTCACCAACCAGACGCTGGCGCAGATCGAGCTTTTCGCCAACAACAAGGACGGCAAGTACAAGAAGGAAGTCTACGTGCTGCCGAAGTCGCTCGACGAAAAGGTGGCGCGCCTGCACCTCGCCAAGATCGGCGTCAAGCTGACCGAGCTGCGCAAGGACCAAGCCGACTACATCGGCGTCAAGCAGGAAGGTCCGTACAAGTCGGACCATTATCGCTACTGATCCGCTGATCACATCGATCATCGACGCAGAGCCCCGGAGCGATCCGGGGCTTTGTTGTTTTTGAGTGCGACGCACGTGTTTCCTCGCGGTTGTGTCAGGGGCCGATTGCTAGTTGACGAGGGATCGTCCCGGTCAGACAATCGTTGGCAGCGGAGGAAACAAATGTCGCAAGACCATTTCGACGTGCTGATCGTCGGTGCCGGCCTGTCCGGCATCGGCGCGGGCTATCATCTTCAGACCAAATGTCCGGGCAAGAGCTACGTCATCCTCGAGGGGCGCGACTGCATCGGCGGCACCTGGGACCTGTTTCGCTATCCCGGCGTCCGCTCCGACAGCGACATGTTCACGCTCGGCTATTCCTTCAAGCCGTGGACCGATCCGAAGGCGATCGCCGACGGCGCGCAAATCCTCAACTACGTTCGCGAAACCGCGGCCGAGAACGGCATCGAGAAGCACATCCGCTTCCGCCATCACGTCAAGCGCGCCGGGTGGTCGACGAATGAGGCGCGCTGGACTGTCGAGGCCGAGCGCATCACCGGCGAGGGCGCTATCGAAACCGTGCGCTTCACCTGCAATTTCCTGTTCATGTGCTCGGGCTATTACAAATACGAGGCCGGATATACGCCGGAGTTTCCGGGGGTCGCCGATTTCGCCGGCCGCATCGTGCATCCGCAGAAATGGACCGACGACATCGACTGCGCAGGCAAGCGCGTCGTCGTGATTGGCTCGGGCGCGACTGCGGTGACGCTGGTGCCGGAGCTCGCCAAGACCGCCGCGCAGGTCACCATGCTGCAGCGCTCGCCGACCTATGTGGTGTCACGGCCGGCGCAGGATCCCGTCGCCAACAGATTGCGGCGCAATCTGCCGACGCGGCTTGCCTATCACCTGATCCGCTGGCGCAACGTGATGTGGGGGATGTTCTTCTTCCAGCTCAGTCGGCGCCGCCCTGCGAAGGTGAAGGAGCTGGTTCTCAAGGGCGTGCAGATGGCGCTCGGCCCCGACTACGACGTCGCGACCCATTTCACGCCGCGCTACAATCCCTGGGACCAGCGGCTCTGCCTCGTGCCGGATGGCGATCTGTTCAAGGCGATCCGCGAGCAGCGCGCCTCCGTGGTGACTAAAGAGATCGACATGTTCACCCAGGGCGGCATCCGCCTGAAGGACGGCAGCGAGCTTGCGGCGGACATCATCGTGACCGCGACGGGACTGGTGCTCCAGGTCGTCGGCGGGTTGGAGGTGAGCGTCGACGGCCGCACCGTCGATTTCGCCAATACGCTGACCTACAAAGGCATGATGTATGCCGACGTGCCTAACATGGCCTCCGCCTTCGGCTACACCAACGCATCATGGACGCTGAAATGCGACCTCACCTGCGAGTATGTCTGCCGCCTCATCAACTATATGGACCGGCACAATTTCCGGCAGTGCATGCCGCATAATGACGATCCCACGATCACGGCGCAGCCATCGCTCGATTTCACCTCGGGTTATGTGCAGCGCTCGGTCGCAAAGATGCCGAAGCAAGGCTCGAAGCAGCCGTGGCGGCTCTACCAGAACTACGCGCTCGACATCGTCTCCTTGCGGTTCGGCCGGATCGACGACGGCGTGATGCAATATTCCTGATCGCGACGACCTAAGCCTTGCGGGTGGCAAGCGGCAGCGCAAGATCAATCGCGAGTGCGAGAACGATGGCGCCGCCGCCCAGCGCGAACAGCACGAGATAATCACCGCCGGTCTGCGCGTAGATCCAGGAGAAGCCGTAGGCCGCGGCCGCCTGGAACAGCGCAAAGCTGGTGGTGGCATGGCTCCACGTCCTGCGCTGCTGCTCGGCAGAATGGGGGACCACCTCATGGATACGTCCGAGCACGAGCGGTACGATGCCGGGTGTGAACCCGCCGACCACCACGCTCGACACGATCAGCGAGAGAGGCGCGGTACTGACGGTCGGGAGCAACACGGCGGCCGCTTCGATCAGGAAGGCGGCGCGTAGCGCGGGTCCAAACCCGGCGCGATCGCCGAGATGACCGGTGACCAGGGGGCCGACGATTGCGCCAAGGCCGTAGAGCACCCAGTAGTGCGATCCCGCGGCAATACCTTGGCCGAGGCCGCGCGCGACGAAATCGACGATGAAGACCATGTGCGGCACCAGCGCCACCGCGTTGAGGCCGTATTGGACGAGCAAGCCGCGAACGGCGGGCGAAGCGTGCTTCGCCCGCTGCGATGACACGGTATCGGTCTTGGCCTGGGCAGGCCAGTTCCACCAGCTCACCAGCGTGAGAGTGCCCGAGACCACGCCAAGACCATACCAACTCTGTTGCAAGCCTTGCTGCAGCAATAGCGGCACCAGCGTGCCCGATGCGGCGACACCGAGCCCGACACCGGCAAAGATCACACCGCCGACCACGCCGCGCTTCGCTGCCGAGGTATGGGGCAGAATGACGGAGGCCGCCAGCACCATGATGATTCCGCCGGTGAGCCCCGACAGGAAGCGCCAGGCGAAAAACCAGGTGAACGACACCGGGGTTGAGCTGGCAAAAAAAGAGAGGGTCGCGAGCAACATCATCGCCCGCAAAGCGCAAACGGCGCCGATGCGCGCGGCCACTGTCCGCGCCGCGAGCGCGCCGGCGAGATAGCCGGCCAGGTTCGCTGCACCGAGATAGACGACGTCGGACGGGTCGAACCATTTTGCGGCGATCAGGGCCGGGATCAGCGGCGTGTAGGAAAAGCGCGCGAGGCCAAGTCCGACCAGCGATGCTGACAATCCGGCTACCGCATATCGCCAGGTTTGCTGTGAAGAAATCTCTGATGTCGAACCCGACCGCTGATGCGGTCGGGGATGAACTTGCTGCTTGGCATCTGCGTCTGTCATGTCGTCCTCGTGCGCGCGAAGGCGCTAGCGTTCAGTGGCCGGCGCTCTGGCCGCCGTCGACATGTAGGATCTCGCCGGTGACGAAGGAGGCACCCTCGAGATAGAGCACGGCGTCGACGATGTCGGACATCTCGCCCATATGGCCGACGGGATGCAGCGCATTGAGCTGGGCGTGCGTTGCGACGGGATGCATCGGCGACTTGATGATGCCGGGCGACACCGCGTTCACGCGGATACCGCGCTTGGCATATTCGATCGCGAGCGACTTGGTCGCGGCGCTCAACCCGCCCTTGCTCAGCGAGGCCAGCACCGAGGGCACGTTCGAATTGGCCTGGTCGACCAGCGTGGTTGTGATCTGGACAACGTGGCCGGACCCCTGCTTCTCCATCTCGGCGATAGCGAGCTGCGTGACGTGGAAGAAGCCCGCGACGTTGGTACCCATCACCGCCGCATAGTCCTCCGCCGTGTACTGCGTGAACGGCTTTGCGACGAAAATGCCGGCGTTGTTGACCAGCGTGTCGACGCGGCCGAAGCGGGCGACGGCTTGCGAGACCACCCGCTCGGCGGTGTTCCGGTCGGCGATGTCGCCGGCAATGGCGAGGACATCGTCGTCGCCCGACGGCTTGATGGAGCGCGCTGTCGCGACGACGCGATAGTTTCGATCGCGAAAACCCTGGACGAGAGCGGCACCGATGCCCTGCGAAGCACCGGTGATGATGGCAACCTTCTGTTCGATACCCATGATGGGCTCCTGTTGTTGGCTTTCAGAACCTGTGCCAGCGACCGCTGGCTTGCCGGATGAGGTACGCCGCAGCGGGCCGGCTGCGAATATGCGCTGTCCGACAGACACTCTTTCGCGGCGCGAACGAATGCCGGACCGGCGCCCGGCAGTGGTTGTCGCAGCGGGAGCGAACGCCTAGCTTGCATTCGGAGCTCGATGGGCTGGCGGGAAACGTATGGATCGTCTGGATGCGATGAAGGTGTTTGTCCTTGCGGTGGACGAGGGCAGCCTTGCCGCTGCGGGCCGCAAGCTCGGCCGTTCGCCGGCGGCGGTCAGCCGCGCCATTGCTTTCCTGGAGCAGCGGGTCGGTGCCGAGCTGCTGCACCGGACCACACGCTCCATCAAGCTGAGCGAGGAGGGCGAGCGCTATGTCGCGGTCTGCAGGCGCGTGCTGACCGAGTTGGAGGAGGCCGACGACATCGCGGCCGGACCGCGCACGGCGCCCCGGGGCTTGCTCACGATCACTGCCCCGGTGGTGTCGGGTGAGATGGTGCTGCGGCCGATCCTCGATGCGTTTCTCGACGCCTATCCGACCGTGTCGGCAAAACTCCTGCTGTTCGATCGCGCGGTCAATCTGATCGAGGAGGGGGTCGACGTCGCGCTCCGCATCGGCCATCTCGCAGATTCAGCGATGGTCGCGATGCGGGTCGGCGAGATCAGCCGCGTCGTGGTGGCATCACCACGCTATCTGAAGCAGCACCCGCGCATCACCGAGCCCGGCGATCTCGCCAAGCACCAGATCGTCGCGATGGCCCACCTTCCCAATTCGTGGACCTTTGCGCCGCAGGCCGGCTCGTCGGCAGCCCGCACGGTACAGTTCACGCCGCGCCTTGTCGTCAACAGCACCTATGCGGCGGTGGCCTCGGCCGTCGCCGGCCGCGGTGTGGCGCGAATGTATTCGTACCAGGTGGGTGAGCAGGTCGCGCGCGGCGAGCTCGAGATCGTGCTGCCCGGCGACGAGGATCCCGAGATGCCCGCGCATTTGATCTGTCCGCAGGGCCGGCTCTCGGTGCCGAAGGTCCGGACCTTCACGGACTTTGCGGTGCCGCGGCTGAAGAAGCAGTTTGCTCGGCTCAAGAACAGCATCACTGCGGGGTGAGCCGCTGCGCGCACGGGCAATGCGTTGTTTTGCGTATACGGCCGCTAGGCTGAATCAGCCATGCTGCCCGAACGGTTAACGCCGGATTAACCGCGGAGTCCTAGCCTGTCTCGGCCGGGGTTACTTGCAAGGCCGAGGTGAGCCCAATGGAAGCCCAGAGAATCGCGGTCGACGCCGTCGTCGCGTTGACCGATTGTGACCGCGACGCCGTCATCGCGTTCATCCGCCGCCTGTATCTCGCCGGCGTCACCGACCCCAAGCGCCTGACCTTCAAGGGTCTCCAGGCCCTGTCACGGGCGTGACCAGGGCCCCGTACAATCCATTACTGGACGGTCGGATTGCTAATCCGGATTGACGTGACACGGTCCGCCTGCACTTCGAATGAGAAGGGCCATGGGTGATAGGTCCAGAGCTCGGTCTTCTCCAGCCCGCTCGGCCCGACATGGAAGGGGCCGCCGAACTGCGCCATCAGTTTCTCGGTGCTGTCGCCGAGATTGATGTGGTTGCAACGCAGAACATCGACGGCGAGAGCGTCGGCCTGCTCAACAAGGTATTCGGCAAGCTCTACGAGATCAATCTTGCGAGCCGCAAGGTCAAGGAATGGAATTGCAACGTCTACTGCACGCTCAAAATATTCACTGACGGCGCTGATGCTCGGTCTCATCGTGCTGTGGCATTGCGGTGATCGCGTTTAGTGACGGTGCTTGTGTGCTTCGGAGCCATCAGGGCGTTGGTAACCTCGCAGCTCCGCGTATCGCTGCATCTGGCTCTGGTCGAGCAAGGCGGTTGTCGACAGATGATATTTGAGGTGGCTTTCGCGGAGCAGTGCCTGGGTTTCCGAAATGGCAACGAGAGTCGCCTTGAGTGACTCCGATGTCACGACGCGGGCAGAAAAGAGCCGGTCCAACTCCGTTTCCTGCTCGACCAGCTTGTTACCCAGCGGGACCGCCTCTTGCTTCATGGCCTCGAACAGGCGCTGAACCCGGATGCGCTGATCCGCGGTCAAGTCAAGCCGGTCACCGAACTCAAGAACATGGCTCGGACCGGGATATCCATTGAGTTCGGCGGCAAGCGCCAGGCCCATGCCACGTCCGGCTCGAAGATCGTCGATCTGCTGGTGCGACAGCGCCTTGATGGGGCGCTGCTCAAGGCCGGCATAGGGCTGACCGGACTGCGCGCTGGCAACGTTGCTCGAGACGATAAGCGTGGCCGCAAGCAGGAGAAGGCGTCTCATGAGTCTGGCTCCATGAAATCAGCCCGGTTCGTCGATCGATCTCCACCGGTGCTCTCCACATATCTTGCTGGACGGTTCGCCTCATGGCAACAAAGATTGCCGCGATTGAGTTGCCGAACATGGAGCAGGCGATGGCCTCCTTGCCGACCGCGAATACCGAGATCACGCAGTTCTTTCGCCACTGGCTGGAGACCTTCGCGGGCTATGTCCGCGAGGTCGACTATGCTTCGGCGCGGCCGCTCTTCCATCCGGATGTGCTGGCCTTCGGCACACATAACGACGTCATCCCAGGTCTTGACCAATGGGTCACCACGCAATGGGACAACGTCTGGCCGAAGACGGCCGACTTCCGTTTCGTCATCGACCAGGCTTCGATCCTGGCATCGTCCGATGGCACAATGGCGACCGTGATCGTGCCGTGGACGAGCACGGGCTATCATCCCGACGGCAGCGCGTTTCCGCGCCCCGGCCGGGCCACGATGGTGTTTTCAAGACATGGCGATGGTTGGCTGTGCGTGCATTCCCACATGTCGCTCAATCGCGGTGTGCCGCAGACAAGCCACGCCGATCGGCCGGTGAAGGCCTGGTAGATCGGCATCGTCCGCCAGCGAAATGAAAAAGGCCCCGGACATGCCCGAGGCCTTCTTAGGTAGAGCCGCCGTGAGCCTTACTCGGGTTGGCCGATCGAGACCTTCAGCGTGCCGACGCCGTCGACGCCGCATTCAAGCTTGTCGCCGGGCTGGAGCTGCGACACGCCGGCCGGCGTGCCCGTCATGATGATGTCGCCGGCGGCGAGCTTCACCTGCTGCGAGAGCTGCCAGATGATCTCGGGCACGTTCCAGATCAGCTCGGTGAGGTCGCCTTTCTGCGCTTCCTTGCCGTTGACCGTGAGCCAGATCTTGCCCTTGGCGGGATGGCCGATCTTCGACGCCGGCTGCACCGCGGAGCAGGGCGCCGAATAGTCGAACGACTTGCCGACCTCCCACGGACGCTCCTTCTTGCGCGAGGCGATCTGGAGGTCGCGGCGGGTCAGGTCGATGCCGACGGCATAGCCGTAGACATGCTCGAGCGCCTTGTCGGCGGGAATGTTGAGGCCGCCGCTCTTCATCGCGACGATCAGCTCGACCTCGTGATGCAAATCCTTGGTTAGGGGCGGATAAGGAATCGTGGCGCCGTCGGGCACCAGCATGTCGGCGTGCTTGGCGAAGAAGAACGGCGGGGCGCGCTCGTCATTGCCCATCTCGCGGATGTGCTCGAGATAGTTGCGACCGACGCACCAGATGCGGCGCACGGGATATCGGCCGCTTTCCCCGACGACGGGAAGCGAAGCCTGGGTCGGAAGCGGGATGACGTAGGAGGCGGCGTTCATGGTGCGATCTCGCTGCTCTTGAGGTGAAGGGAACTCTATGCGGTTGCGCTGATCGGCGCCAGAGCGCCGGCGTCGTGATGTTGCAGGCGGAAGAACGACGCGTAGCGCCCGCCGCGGCGGAGCAGCTCGTCATGCCGGCCCTGCTCGACGATCTCGCCGCCCTCGACCACCAGGATCGCATCGGCGTGCATGATGGTGTGCAGGCGATGCGCGATCACGATGGTGGTGCGGTTCTGGCAGAGATGCTCGATCGCCTCCTGCACCTGGCGCTCGGACTCCGAATCGAGCGCGGCGGTGGCTTCGTCGAGCAGGATGATCGGCGCGTTCTTGATCAGCGCGCGCGCGACCGCGATGCGCTGGCGCTGGCCGCCAGACAATTGCGTACCGTGCTCGCCGACGGGCGTGTCGTAGCCGAGCGGGAAGCCCATGATGAAATCATGCGCGCAGGCTGCTTTCGCAGCATCGATGATGTGTTCTTCGGTCGCGCCCGCGCGGCCGAAGGCGATGTTGTTGCGGATGGTGTCGCGGAACAGATAGACGTCCTGGCCGACATAGGCGGTCTGAGCCCGCAGCGATTTTCGCGAGACGGCGCCGATCGACTGGCCGTCGATCACGATGTCGCCTTGCGTCACCTCGTAGAAGCGCAGCAGCAACCCCAGCACGGTCGATTTGCCGCCGCCGGAGGGACCGACCAGCGCAGTGACCTTGCCAGGCTCGGCAACAAAACTCATGCGGTTAAGGACGGTCTCACCGTTGCGATAGGAAAAGCTGACGTCACGCAGCTCGATGCGTGCGTTCGAGAGTTTCAGCGCCGGCTTGTCGTCGTCGGAATGCTCGCTCGCGGGGCTGTCGACGACTTCCAGCAGCATGCGGGCGCCGACGAGTTGGCTGTTGAGGTCGATGTTGAGCCGCGCCAGCCGCTTGGCCGGCTCGGTCGCCATCAGGAACGCGGTCATGAAGGAAAAGAACGCACCGGGCGTGGCGTTGAGCGCGACCACGCTATAGCCGCCGTAAAGCAAACAGCCGGCGACTGCGAAGCCGCCGAGCATCTCCATCAGCGGATTGGAGCGGTTGGCGACGCGGGCCATCTTGTTGGCGTTGCGCTCGACGATCGCGATATTCTCGTCGATGCGGTTCTGCATGGTGTCTTCGAGCGTGAACGCTTTCACCGTGCGGATGCCCTGCAGCGATTCCTGCATCGTCTCCAGGATGTCGGCGGTGCCGGTAAACTGGTTGTAGGCGAGGCCCTTGATGCGCTTGACCAGCTTGCGCAGCACCAGCATCGCCGGCGGCACGGCGACGAGGCCGATGAACGACATCACCGGGTCCTGCCACACCATCACGCCGATCATGGCGAGCAGCATCATGAGGTCGCGCCCGACCGCATTGACCAGCATGTTGAGGACATCGGTGATGGACTTTGCGCCGGCTGTCAGCCGCGCCAGAAATTCCGACGAATGCCGCTCGGAGAAGAAGCCGACGCTCTCGCGCATCAGCTTGGCGAACAGCTGGCGCTGGTTGGTGGCGAGGATCGCGTTGGAGATCTTGGTCAGGATCACCATGTGGCCGTAGGTCGCCACGCCCTTGATGAAGAGCAGGATCACCGTGATGCCCGAGAACATCGCGATGCCCGGGATGTTCTTGTCGACATAGGCCTGGTTGATGACCTGGCCGAGCACGTAGGTCGCGCCCGCGGTCGATCCGGCGGCAAGCGCCATCAGCGCGAAGGCAACGAGGTAGCGCCGCCAGTAGACGATCCCCTGTTCCGTGACCAGGCGGCGAATCAGCACCGCAGCCGCATAGGGATCGTCGGTGATTTTCTTTGGAAACTGAGCCATCCGCAGTCCATTGACGGCACAGGAAAACGCCTGCCCGCGCGTCAGGGATCGAACGGCCTCTGTGCCCGCTAAGCCAGCGCTTTTCAAGCCCAATTAAGGGCTTGCGCCCGGATGGAATCTAGGCCGAGGCGGCGTGGCGGAGCTCGCCGTGACGCTCGCGGAACAGCTTGTCCTCCCAGGCCAGCGCATGGGCGGCGATGGTCTCGAGGTCGTCGTATTGCGGCTTCCAATCGAGCAGGCCGCGGATGCGGCTGGTGTCGGCGACCATGGTCATGATGTCGCCGGGCCGACGCGGGGCGTATTGCACGGCGAAGCTGCGGCCCGAGACACGGCGCACCGCGTCGATGGTCTCCAGCACCGAGTAGCCGCGGCCATAGCCGCAATTGAGCGTCGTCGAGGCGCCGCCGTTGCGCAAATAGGCGAGCGCCGAGCGATGCGCCTGCGACAGGTCCGTGACATGGATGAAATCGCGGATGCAGCTGCCGTCCTGGGTCGGATAGTCGGTGCCGAACACGTCGATCTTGGCGCGCTGGCCGGTCGCGGCTTCCACCGCGATCTTGAGCAGGTGCGTGGCGCCGACGGTGGCAAGGCCGATGCGGGCCTGCGGATCGGCACCCGCAACGTTGAAATAGCGCAGGGTCACGTATTGCATGCCGTAGGCGGCGGCGACGTCGTGCAGCATGATCTCGGTCATCAGCTTCGACGAACCGTAGGGTGACAGCGGCCGTGTCGGCGCATGCTCGGGCACCGGCACCTGGTCCGGATCGCCGTAGACCGCCGCGGTCGAGGAGAAGATGAAGCGGTCGATGCCGCGCTTGACCGCGACGTTGAGCAGGTTGCGCGCGGTCGTGAAATTATTGCGATAATAGCCGAGCGGGTCGCGCATCGAATCCGGCACGACCACCGAGCCCGCGAAATGGATGATGCTCTCGATGTTGTGCTGGGCGATCACGCCTTCGAGCAGGTTCTCGTCGCCGGCATCGCCAATGAACAGCGGCACGCCTTCGGGCAGATAGGCCGAGAAACCGGTCGAGAGATCGTCGATCACGACGACGTCCTCGCCGGCTTCCGCCAGCGCCAGAACCGTGTGGCTTCCGATATAGCCGGCACCGCCGGTGACAAGCACAGTCATGATCTCACCCGTCTTCGATCAACGCTCCAAGCTAACGTTTACGTGGTGAAGAGTGGGTATCGGCGCGGCTGAACTGGTCACTATGCTTAATGTTGCGTATAGGGACTTTCGAAACGGAGCGTGGCGTGGCGAATTCCCCAAGCGATCTCGAAGTGATCGTGCCAAATCTGCACAGGCGCTATTCCGGGGTCACCGCGACCAACCGGATGGTGGCGCCGCGGCTGGCAAAGCTCTATCGCGCCGCGTGGTTCGGCTCCGACGCGCCGGAGGGCATCGCGCGCCTGGGCGGTGCCGATCTCCTGAGATTGTGGCGCCGCAAGGCGCCGGTGATCTGGCACGCGCGCCGCAACAACGAGATGATCGCGGGCGTGCTGTTGCGCGCGCTCGGTTGGCCGCTCAAGCTCGTCTTCACCTCGGCGGCACAGCGCCATCATAGCTGGATCACGCGCTGGCTGATCCGGCGCATGGACGCGATCATCGCGACATCGGATCTTTCGGCCTCGTTCCTGAAAGTGAAGGCGACCGTGATTCCGCACGGCGTCGACACTGCCGTCTATGCGCCGCCGCTCGACCGCACTGCCGCCTTCGCGGAAGCCGCGCTGCCGGGCCGCTACGCGATCGGCTGCTTCGGCCGGGTGCGCGCGCAGAAGGGCACCGATGTGTTCGTCGATGCGATGTGCCGCTTGCTGCCGCGCTATCCGGATTTCACCGCTGTTATCGTCGGCCAGGTCACACCTGAGCAAACCGCTTTTGCAAACGACCTGAAGAAACGGATCGAGGCCGCCGGCCTGCAATCGCGCATCGTCATCACTGGCGAGCTGCCGATCGAAGACGTGCAGCGCTGGTATCAGCGGCTGACGATCTACGCCTTCACCTCGCGCAACGAAGGTTTTGGCCTGACCTTGATCGAGGCGATGGCGGCCGGCAGCGCGCTGGTCGCCGCGCGCGCCGGCGCGGCCGAGCTCGTGGTGGAGGATGGCGTGACCGGCGTGCTGGTCCCGACCGGTGACGCGGATGCGCTGGCCGCAGCGGTCGAACCGCTGATGCGTGACGTGGCCGCCGCGATCGCTATGGGCGAGCGCGGGCGGGCAAGGGTGCTCGAACGGTTCAGCCTCGATGCGGAAGCGGCGCGGATCGGCGAGGTCTATCGGCCGCTGCTTTGAGCCCGAGCTTTTGTGTGCGCAAAACAAAAACCGCGAAAACAACCCCATGCACAGTAGCCGATGATAACGGAATCAATGACTTGGCGGTCGGTGTCATGGGCTGCTGATTTTACGAAATGAATTTGACTCGTCGGGCAAAACAGGTCTAAAGTTCATCGTCGAAGGTTTGCTGCCCCCGCTGTCAGAGTACGTCCCCGAGCGGAAAACCCTTTCCCCAATCGACATTCCCCAACATGGATGCGCGCAAAAATGCGCATCAAAATCAGTGCGTTATGTCGCGGAGGCGGGTTTCCCCAACCTTGGCGAGACTAACTCAGGTTTAATGCGTTATCTGGCACTCTGCTTGCTATGCGGTTGCCATGACTGATGAGGGCTGCTTTGATGAAGGAAATCGCCGCAGAGGGTACGCTGAAAATGGGCCATCTCATCGTCGTTCGAGCGACTTGGGATACCGAAGCATCTGTGTGGACTGCCGAGAGTTCCGACCTTCCGGGACTCGTCACGGAAGCTGCGAGCCTTGATGAGCTCGATGCCAAGTTGCCCGACCTTATTCGCGACTTGTTGGAGGGTGAAGGCGCCACTGAAGGGTATGAAGTCCCCGTCGAGGTGATCGCGAGCTTCTCCAAACGCATAAAGATCGGCTCCGCAAAAGAAGCCGCATGAATAGCTTTACTCCGGAATTGAAACGAATTCTGGAAAAGGCGGGATGCTTCTTTGTTCGACGTGGGCGCGGCGACCACGACATTTGGGAGAGCCCGGTCTCAGGTATCCGCTTTACGGTCGATAACAATATCAAATCTCGGCATACAGCGAACGCAGTTCTGAAACAGGCTGGGCTGCCGAAGCAGTTTTGACCTCCACGCTCACGTCGAAGCCCTTGTCCCCGCCTCACCCAGCACCCGCTGCGCAATCTCGACCACCTCGCTCGCCGCGATATCTCGCATGCAGCGGTGATCGTTCATCTTGCAGATCGTGCTCTGGCAGGGTTGGCAGGACAGCACGCTCTTGTCCTGGACCACGGTCGCGGCGAGGCCGTTGAGGGGGGCCCAGAGATAAGGGCTGGTCGGGCCGAAGATGCCCATGGTCGGCGTGCCCAGGGCGGCTGCGATGTGCATCAGGCCGGAATCGTTGGAGATCGCAACGCCGGCCGCAGCCATGGCCAGCACGCCGTTGCGCAGATCGTTGCCGGTGAGGTCCCGGACCCCCGGGCCGCCGGCCGCGACGATCTCCTGGGCCAGGCCCTTTTCCCCGGGGCCGCCGACCACCCAGACCTCGAGGCCGCGCTCGGCGAGCAAGCGGGCGGCCTCGGGATAGTAGGTCCAGCGTTTTGACACCCCGACCGAGCCGGGGGCCAGCGCCACGGCAGCGCCTGCGCTCAGACCGTTGGCCTGCCGCCAGCGGACGACGTCCTCTGCCGGGACCCGCAATTGCGGCACCGGCCATTCCGGCGGCAGCGGGGCGCCATTGGGCTGGGCGAGGGCGGCGTTCTTGTCGATGAAGCGGGGCAGCTTCTTCTCGCCCCAGCGCCAGCGGTTGAGCAGGCCGAACCGGAATTCGCCGACGAAGCCGACCCTTTCCGGAATCCCGGCCAAAGCGGGCGCGATGGCGGCCTTCCAGGTCCGGGGCAGCACCAGGGCGGTGCCGTAGCTCCGCTCGCGCAGGAGCTTCGCCAGGCCGAGCTGGCGGCTCACGGCGAGCCGGCCGCGCGGCAGGTCCCAGACAATCCCATCGCGCACGCCGGGCATGTAATCGACCAGGGGCGCACACAGGGAGGTCGTGAGGAGATCGACCGGCCGGTTCGGCCAGCGCTCGTTCAGGACCCGGACGACGGTGTGATTCCGGACGAAATCGCCGATCCACATGTAGGGGACGATCAGGATCGGCCGCGTGTCGCCCCGATCTGTCTCGCCACTAAGTTGCGAATCTTGGTTCATTCGTTAATAAAGCCGGGGTGCGCTGATGTGGCGGTTCGGTTAGCCGCTCCGGGCCGGCAGGTAAAGCCGGCAGAGCGACCATCCCAAAACCGCTTACACTTTGGAGGATCATGCGCTAGGGCAAGATCGGGTCGCAAAACATCGGGCAGGCTAGGTGAAATGTTGCTGGTGACCGGCGGGGCCGGTTTTATCGGATCGAATGTCGTCGCCGCACTGAACGAGGCCGGCCGCAGCGATGTCGTCGTCTGCGATTTCCTTGGCAACGAGGGCAAATGGCGCAACCTCGCCAAGCGGCAGCTTGTGGATATCGTGCCGCCGGCTGAGCTGCCGGACTGGCTCAAGGGCCGCAAGCTCGATGCCGTGATCCATCTCGGGGCGATATCCGCGACCACTGCGACCGACGGCGACCTGGTATTCGAGACCAATTTCCGCCTGTCGATGCGCCTCCTGGACTGGTGCAACGCGAATGCGGTGCCGTTGATCTACGCCTCCTCGGCGGCGACCTATGGCGACGGTGAGGCAGGATTTGACGACGATGCCTCGGTCGCCGCGCTGAAGAAACTGCGGCCGATGAATCTCTACGGCTGGAGCAAGCACCTGTTCGATCTCGCCGTCGCCGAGCGCGCAGCGAAGGGCGAGAAGCTGCCGCCGCAATGGGCCGGACTGAAATTCTTCAACGTGTTCGGCCCCAACGAATACCACAAGGGCTCGATGATGAGCGTGCTGGCGCGGCGCTTCGACGACGTCAAAGCGGGCCGCGTCGTGCAATTGTTCAAGTCGCATCGCGAGGGCATCGCGGACGGCGACCAGCGCCGCGATTTCATCTATGTCGACGACGTCGTGCGCGTGATCATGTGGCTGCTGGCAACGCCGTCGGTGTCCGGCATCTTCAACGTCGGCACCGGCAAGGCGCGCAGCTTCAGGGATCTGATGCTGTCGGCTTATGCCGCGCTCGGCGCCAAGCCCAACATCGAATACATCGACATGCCCGAGCAGATCCGCGGCAGCTACCAGTACTTCACCCAGAGCGAGGTCGATCGCCTCCACCGCGCCGGCTATAATGGCGGCTTCACGACGCTCGAGGACGCGGTGAAGGCCTATGTCGGGGATTATCTCGACCGGCCCGACCGCTTCCGCTGAGGCCCATCACCATGCCGACGCCCATTCTCGATTTCGATGCCCTCGCGCAAGCCATCTCGGGCCGCACGGTCCTGTGCATCGGCGACATCATGCTGGACGAGTTCGTCTATGGCGAGGTGTCGCGGATCTCGCCGGAAGCGCCGGCGCCGGTCATCGCGGCACAGCGCAGCGAGATCCATGTCGGGGGTGCCGGCAATGTCGCGCGCAACGTCGCCGCGCTCGGCGCGCGCTGCATCTTCGTCGGCCTCGTCGGCGAGGACGATGCGGGCAGGCAGCTCGCCTCGACGCTTGCGGAGCAGGGCGCAATAGAAAGCGTTCTGGTGTGCGATCCCTCGCGTCCGACCACGCGAAAGGTCCGTTTCGTCTCCGAGCATTTTTCCACGCATATGCTGCGTGCGGATTGGGAGCAGGCACAGCCTGCATCCGATACGATCGAGACCAAGCTGATCGAAGCGATCCTGCCGCAGATCGCGCGCGCCGACGTCGTGCTGCTGTCCGACTACGCCAAGGGGGTGCTGACCGCCCGCGTCATCCGCCACACCATCGACGCCGCGCGAAAACTCGGCAAGCCCGTGATCGTCGATCCCAAAAGCCTGAACTGGGCGATCTATCGCGGCGCCACGCTGCTCACGCCCAATCGCAAGGAATTTTCGGAAGCGACCCGAAGCCGCGCCGACACGCCGCAGAGCATCGTCGACGCCAGCGAGGACGTGATGCGGCTCGCCGATTGCGAAGCGATCCTGGTCACCCAAGGCGAGCACGGCATGACGCTGGTGCCGCGCAACGGCGAGGCCGTTCACGTTCCGGCGTTTCCCGTCAAGGTGCGCGACGTCTCCGGCGCCGGCGACACCGTTGCGGCGGCGCTCGCGGTGTCGCTTGCCACGGGCGCGGACTGGGACACGGCGCTACGCATGGCCAGTGCCGCGGCCGCCGTCGCCGTCGGCAAGCAGGGCACCGCAAGCGTGAGTGTGGCCGAGCTGAAGCGAAAGATATTGCCGCATGCCTATCTCGCGGCCGAAGAGAAGATCGTGCTCGAGCCCGGTGCGCTCGACGCGCAGCTCGCGGAATGGAAGAAGCAAGGCCAACGCGTCGGCTTCACCAATGGCTGCTTCGACATCCTGCATCCCGGCCACGTCAAGGTGCTGACAGCGGCGCGCTCCGCCTGCGACCGCCTGATCGTGGGCCTCAACAGCGACGCCTCGGTGCGGCGGCTGAAGGGCGCCGACCGCCCCGTTCAGGACGAGCGGGCGCGTGCGGAAGTGCTGGCGGCGCTCGAAGCCGTCGATCTCGTGGTTATTTTCGATGAGGATACGCCGATCGACCTGATCACCCGCATCAAGCCGAGCGCGCTGATCAAAGGGGGCGATTACACCCGCGAGCAGGTGGTCGGTCACGAGGTCGTTGAGGCCGCCGGCGGGACGGTGGTGCTGGTCGACATTCTCCAGGGCTTCAGCACGACCGCGCTGGTTCATCGCGCGCGGGGAGAGGGCAAGTGACGACGCTCACCGGGGAGACGACCGGCCAGGTGCTGTGGCGGCGTCTGCGCAGTCCGGCGGCCTGGTCCGAGACGGTCGATCTGTTCGCGATCCTGACCGCGGCCTCGCTGCCATGGTCGACGTCGCTTGCGGCGATCTTCAATGTCCTGATGCTTCTCTGCATGGTGCCGTTCCTCGACGTCCGCGAGTTCCTGCAATCGCTCAGGCGTCCGATCTGCGCGGCGCCGATTGCTCTGGTCCTGCTCGCGCTGGTCGGGACGCTGTGGTCGGACGCGGCCTGGGGCGCGCGATTCTACGCCGTCAATCCGACCGTCAAGTTGCTGGTGCTGCCGGTCCTGCTCTATCATTTTGCGCGCTCGCCGCGCGGACATTGGGTGTTCGTCGCCTTCCTGATGTCCTGCGCGCTGTTGTCGGTGATGTCCTGGCTGGTCGCCTTCTACCCAGACCTCGCGCTCAAATCCGACCGGGTCGAGCGCGGGATTTTCGTCAAGAACTACATCGACCAGAGCCAGGAGTTCACGCTTTGCGCGGTCGCGCTCGCCTATCCGATCGTGCAGTTGCTGCGTCAGAAGCGCTACTCGATCGCCGGGCTGCTCACGGCGCTTGCGCTCGCCTTCTTCCTCAACATGGTGTTCGTGGTGGTGTCGCGCACCGCGCTCCTCACCATTCCGATCCTGTTCGGTGTGTTTGCGTTGCTTCATCTGAGATGGCGCAGCATCGCGATCATCTCCGCGGCCCTGCTCGTGGGCGCGGTTCTCGCCTGGCAGGCTTCGCCGCAATTGCGCAAGACCGCCGACAGCTTTGCCAGCGACTATACCCGCTATGTGGAAACAGGCGCGCCGACCTCGGCCGGCTTGCGGCTCGAATTCTGGCGGAAATCCCTCGGCTTCTTCGCGGAGGCGCCGATCAAGGGGCACGGCACCGGCTCGACGCGTGGATTGTTCGAGCGGGCCGCGACGCCCGGCGATCAGTACCTGGCGTCCGCCGAGGTGATCGGCAACCCGCATAACCAGACGCTGAACGTTGCCGTGCAATGGGGCATCATCGGCGTCGCCGTTCTCTACGCCATCTGGATCCTGCATCTGCTGTTGTTTCGCGGCGACGGGCTCGCAAACTGGGTCGGCCTCCTGGTCGTGGTCCAGAACGTCTTCACCTCGCTGTTCAACTCCCATCTGTTCGACTTCCACGAGGGCTGGATGTACGTCATCGGTGTCGGCGTTGCCGGCGGCATGGTGATCCGGGCCCAGCAGGCCGATGCGAAGCCGGCGGAAGCCGGTTCCTGAACAGCCGCCCGGACGCAAACCTTTGCCGGCAAGCCTTGACTGGCATGTCCGGCCGAGATGGGTTATCAGCGCGATCAGGTTGCATTTAACTGGATTTTCGGTCAGCGGATGACGCGTCTTTCGCATCTCACCTTGCGCAATTTCATGATCGCGCTCCACGACCTGCTCGCGACCACGGCGGCGCTGTTCGCCGCCTTCTATCTGCGCTTCGAGGGCGGCGACGGCTTCTTCGACCGCCTGCCGCTGCTGATCCAGATCCTGCCCTATTTCCTCGCCTTCAGCGTGGTCGTGTTCTTCGTCTTCAACCTGACCACGACGAAATGGCGCTTTATCTCGCTGCCCGACGCGCTGAACATCATCCGCGTCGCGACCGTGCTGACGGTTGCACTCCTGGCGCTCGACTACATCTTCGTCGCCCCCAACGTCCGCGGCGCCTTCTTCCTCGGCAAGGTGACCATCGTCCTCTATTGGTTCCTCGAGATCTCCTTCCTCAGCGCGTTGCGCATGGCCTACCGCTATTTCCGCTATACGCGGGTTCGGCGTCACGCCCGCACCGGAGATGCCGCGCCGACGCTGCTGATCGGCCGCGCCGCGGACGCCGAGGTGCTGTTGCGCGGAATCGAGAGCGGGGCGATCAAGCACATCTGGCCGGTCGGTGTGCTCTCGCCGTCGAGTTCCGATCGCGGCCAGTCCATCCGCAACGTCCCTGTCCTGGGCGGCGTCGACGACATCGAGGATATCGTCGCCGACTTCACCAAGCGCGGCAAGGGGATCGCGCGCGTCGTGATGACGCCGACGGCATTCGAGCCGGAGGCCCACCCCGAATCGATCCTGATGCGGGCGCGCAAGCTCGGCGTGATCGTGAGCCGCATGCCCTCGCTCGAGAGTGGCGATACGCCACGGCTCACGGCCGTTGCCGTCGAGGACCTGCTGCTGCGGCCGAGCGAAAAGATCGACTATGCGCGGCTCGAGGCCCTGATCGAGGGCAAGGCGGTGATCGTCACCGGCGGGGGCGGCTCGATCGGTTCCGAGATCTGCGAACGTGTCGTCGCGTTCGGCGCCGCGCGCCTTCTGATCGTGGAAAATTCCGAACCGGCGCTCTACGCGATCACGGAAACGCTCGCGGCACTCGGCACCGTTGCTTCGATCGAAGGGCGGATCGCCGACATCCGCGACCGTGAGCGCATCATGCGCCTGATGGCCGAGTTCAAGCCGGACATCGTGTTCCATGCCGCCGCGCTCAAGCATGTGCCGATCCTCGAGCGCGACTGGAGCGAGGGCGTCAAGACCAACATCTTTGGCTCGATCAACGTTGCCGATGCCGCGCACAGTGCCGGCGCCGAAGCCATGGTGATGATCTCGACCGACAAGGCGATCGAGCCGGTGTCGATGCTCGGCCTGACCAAGCGCTTCGCCGAGATGTATTGCCAGGCGCTCGACCATGATCTTGCGGCGGGTCACGGCGGCGCCAGGCGGTCGATGCGGCTGATCTCGGTTCGGTTCGGCAACGTGCTGGCGTCGAACGGCTCGGTGGTGCCGAAGTTCAAGGCCCAGATCGATGCCGGCGGTCCCGTGACGGTCACGCATCCCGACATGGTCCGCTACTTCATGACCATCCGCGAAGCCTGCGATCTCGTCATCACGGCGGCAACGCATGCGCTCGGAACGCAGCGTTCGGACGTGTCGGTCTACGTGCTCAACATGGGCCAGCCGGTGAAGATCGTCGATCTTGCCGAGCGCATGATCCGTCTCTCGGGCCTGCAACCCGGCTACGACATCGAAATCGTGTTCACGGGCATGCGGCCCGGCGAACGCCTGCACGAAATCCTGTTCGCCTCCGAGGAGCCGACCCGCGAGATCGGCGTCGCCGGCATCATGGCCGCGCAGCCGAACGAGCCGCCGATGCAGACGCTGCGCAAATGGATTGCGGCGCTGGAGCAGGCGATCGCGCGCGACGATCGGGCCACCATCAGGACCATTCTGAAGGACGCGATTCCGGAATTCGGGTCGACCGCGGCCTGATCATGCAGCCTCGAGGCAAGATCGTCGTGGCGAGCCAGCACTACCCGCCCGATCCGAGCACGACGGCGGCGATCATGGCCGAGATCGCCTGCCGCATCGCCGGGGATCACGAGGTCGTCGTGCTGTCGGGCTCATCAGGCGCGTTGCCGGCCTCGCAGACCGGCCCGGGCAAGCCGCGGGTCGTCGCCGTCAAGAACCGCATGGCGGGCAAGGCCGCGCTGGTGCGGCGCGGCGCCTCCGAGCTGCTGTTCGCGGTGCGCACGTTCCTGGCGTTGACACGGGAGTTGAGGCGAGGCGACGTCGTGCTCACCGTCACCGCACCGTTCATGCTGCCTTACGCAGTCGCGGCGGCGGCGAGGCTGAAGGGCGCGCGCTCGGCGCTGATCATGCACGACCTCTTCCCGGACGTGCTGGTGATGGCGGGCCTGCTGAAGCCCGGTTCGATCGTCACCATGACGATGCGCGCCGCCAACGGCCTGATGTTCCGCGCGCTCAATGCCGTCATCACCATCGGCCGCGATGCGGAACGGCCGCTACTGAGCTATTCCGGCATGACGCGGAACAAGATCCGCTTCATCCCGAACTGGGCGACGCTCGTGGCCGCACCCCGGCCGGTGACGGCGGATAATCCGTTCCGCAAAGCGCTCTCGGCGGGTTTCGTTGTCGGCCTGTCGGGCAATCTCGGCTTCACCCATGATCCGGAGATCGTGTTCGAGGCGGCGCGTCTTTTGAGGGACGAGCCTGACATCCATTTCCTGCTCTCCGGCTGGGGCATCGGCTTCGAGCGGTTGAAGCAGTTGCAGACTGAGGCGAACTTGCCCAATGTCTCCTTCGTGGGGCGGGTCGAGGATGCCGAGCTCGAACCATTCCTGGCGGCTGCCAATCTCTGGATCATTCCGTACCGGAAGGACGTTGCGGGGGTGTCAGTGCCGAGCCGGTTCTACAATCTGTTGGCGGTCGGCCGTCCCGTGGTGCTGGTCTCCGAACCGGAGGCCGAGGCCGCGTTGACCGTGGTGGAGAACGGGCTGGGCTGGGTCGTGACGCCGGGCCGCGCCGATCAACTGGCCGAGGCGATCCGCGCGGCGTCTCGCTCCGACGGTGTCGCCATTGCGGAGCGCGCGGTGAAGGCGGCGGCGAAATTCGATCGCGTCACCGCGATGAACGCCTATGCTGCCCTGGTCGACGAATTGTTGCGCAACCCCGAACTGCCGGAGCAACGATGAACGAGCGCAAGCCAGTCGTGCTGGTGACGGGGGCGAGCGGTTTCGTCGGCCGTCATGTCGTGCCCGCACTGGCGCGCGAGGGATGGTCGATCCGCCGCGCGGTCCGCAAACCGGAAGGCATGGACGACGAGGTCGTGATCGAAACGATCGGCCCCGAAACCGACTGGCAGGCCGCGCTTCAAGGCGTCGACGCCGTCGTTCATCTCGCCGCACGGGTGCATCACAAGCACGAAGAGCATGCGGTCCAGCTCTACCGCAACGTCAACATTGCCGGCACGCTGCACCTGGCACGCAGCGCGGCGACGGCCGGCGTGCGGCAGTTCATTTTCATCAGCACCGTTCTCGTGCACGGTCGCAGCAATGAGGGCCGCGGGCCGTTCAGCGAGGACGATGTCCTGACGCCGCGCGGTCTCTACGGCATGTCCAAGGCCGCGGCCGAAGCGGGCTTGAAGACGCTGGCGCGCGACAGCGCCATGAAGGTCTCGGTGATCAGGCCGCCGCTGGTCTATGGTGCGGGCGCCAAGGGCAATTTCGCGCTGCTGACGCGTGCGGTGAACCTCGGGCTGCCGCTGCCATTTGCCGCGATCCGCAATCACCGCGCCTTCCTTGCCGTGCAGAACCTGTCGTCGTTCATCCTGCGCCGGCTCTCTCATCCAGATCCCGCGAGCAATTTCGAGATCTTCCTGGTGGCCGACAGGGAGCAGGTCTCGACGCCCGAGTTCATCGAGCGGCTGGCCAAGGCTGCCGGCAAGAGCTCGCGGCTGTTCGGCATGCCGCAGGACCTGCTCGGGACGTTGCTGAGCGTGTTGGGCCGGCAGGATACGCATGACAGCCTGATAGGCTCGCTCGAGCTCAACCTCGCCAAGGCGACCGCGACCGGGTGGCAGCCACCGGTGTCTCTCGACGAGGGGCTGCGGCTGGCGCTGGTGGCTCAGGACGCCTGAGGGCGGGAGAACCGCCGCAGCACGATGCCGATCGCGATTGCGCCCGCCGACAGCGCGGACAGCGTGATCGTCATCGAGCCGGCGCGAGCGGTGACGATGGCAAGCCCCGCGAGCACGAGATTGAGCGCGAACACCTCCCCGATCACGCGGGAGACCGTGAAGCCATGGTCGGTGGCACGCTGGTAGAAATGCGAGCGATGCGCCGACCAGAATTGCTCGCGCCTTGCGATGCGCCGGAACAGCGTGATGGTCGAATCCACGAGATAATAGGCCGGCAGCAACAGCGCCGCGGCGGGCTGCCCGCGCCAGGCGAGCTCGAACAGGCACCAGCCGAGCAAAAGGCCGATCGGCAGGCTGCCGACATCGCCCAGGAAGACTTTCGCGACCGGCTTGTTGAACGGCGCAAAGCCGAGCAGGGCGCCGCACAGCGCCGCGGCGATCAGCGCGGCCGGCCACGACAAATCGCCGAGCAGTCCCAGCAGCAGCAGCGCGGCGGTGACCGGCACCACTTCCGCCACCGTCATCAGGTCGAGCCCGTCCATGAAATTGACGAGGTTCACGAACCACACGCCCGCCAGCAGGATGAGTCCGCGCTCCAGCGCGAGCGGCAGCGCCGGCACGATGCGCGCGGTCTCGGGCGTGGTGAACACGACGGCGCCGACGGCTGCGGCCTGCAGCACGAGACGCACGAGCACCGGCAGCGACTTGATGTCGTCGGCAAATCCGACCACGGCGATCAAGACCGTTGCAGCGATCAGCGCCGGCGGAATCGCGATGTTCGCCCAGGCTGCCCAGGCTGATGCGACCAGCAGCGTCGCTGATATCACGGCGATGCCTGCACCCTGCGGGGTCGGGATGCGATGAGAGGACCGCGCGTTGGGCCGCGCCAATGCGTAACGCTGGAGCAGGGGACGGCTGGTCCAGGTGATGACGCCCGACACCAGCGCGGCAATCGCAACGGCAAGCAGCGAGGGTACGGCGCCGAGCGTGTCAACGGCCGCGTTCACTCCGGCACCCCGAGCGGCGCCGATCCCTGCGCGGCTTTCTCCGCGCTGAGGATCCAGACCAGGCCGCCGATCGCGCCGACGATGAAGTACACGGCGCCGAACAGCAGCGAGACGTTGACCCCCTCGTTGGCGGCCAGCCCCGCGAAGCCGAACGCGAGGCTCATGGTGGCTTCACGCACGCCCCAGCCGGCGATCGAGATCGGCATCATCGTGATCAGCATCACCGGCGGCACCAGCATAAAGACGTCGCTGAAGCCGACCGGCGCCGCGATCGACTGCACGACGCACCAGGCGACCACGACGGCCAGCACATGCACGGCGAGCGACAGGATCACGACGGCTGGTCCGCGCGAGCGGCTGAAGATCACGCGGTTGGCGATCACGGCACAGGCGTGGATGTGATGCGTGGCCCACCAGGTTCTCAGCCAGTTCCATTTCAGTGCGCCGAAGACCAGGAAACCGAGACCACCCGCGAGCGCCGCGAGATCGACGAGCAGCAGCGCCGAGCGCCCGTGTGGATCGGCGATGAGGCTGTAGCTCCAGGGCAGGCTCGCGACGATCATGATCGCGAGCGCGATCAAACCGATCGCGCGATCGACGAAGATCGAGTAGGTCGCAGCGCGCCAGCCGGCGCCGGCGCGCGCGACGAGCCACAACCGGACCGCATCGCCGCCGATCGCCGAGGGCAGGGTCTGGTTGAAGAACGATCCGATCACGTTGTAGCGCATGGCCCGGCCGAGCTCGAGCGGGGCGCCGCATGCGTCGCTGACCTCGCGCCAGCGCAACACGCCGACGAAGATTTGCAGGAACGCGACAGCGATCGCCAAGCCGATCCAGAACAGGCTGGTCACGGTGAAGCGCGAAAACAGTTCGGACAGATCGACCTTGCGCAGCGCCAGGTAGAGCAGCGCTCCGGAAATCAGGATCTTGGCCGTCGACAGCAGGATTCGGCGCATTTCGCCCGCATGAACAAGGGTTGAAGCAACCCGACGCAAGGCGCCGAATTCGGCCGCTTTGGTATGGTTTTGGCGTCGATCTTGCAATAGCGGTGATCGAGAGCCCTCACGCTGGGCAGCGGAGCTATTGCGACCCCGTCGTTGCGGAGGCTAAAGAGGCGCCGCAGGCGAAAGATCGGGCACGGATCGGGTGAAGCAGACCTTGGGAACAGGATGAGGGATCAGGCGATTTTGGTCACGGGCGCCGCCGATTTCATCGGCTCGATGCCCGCCGATGACCCGGCTGCCGCAAATGCGCCGTCTAAGGTCTACAATGTCGGCAACCACCATCCGGAAGAGCTGATGCATGTCGTCGGATTCTGGAGCAGGGGCTGGGTCGGACGGCGATCAAAGAATTGCTGCCGAGAGACCTTTTGGAAACGTTCGCGGATGTCGAGGATCTGATGCGCGACACCGGCTTTGCACCGTCAACGCCGATCGCGCACGGAATTCGTAATTTTGTCACCTGGTATCGGAACGACCTCAAGGTTTGAAATGACGATGGACAAACGCATTATCCCCCTGATCATGTGCGGCGGTGCCGGAACGCGGCTGTGGCCGGCTTCGCGCGAGGTGCGCCCCAAGCAGTTCCT
>NZ_JBVVOS010000030.1:0-103469 GCF_055807515.1 Bradyrhizobium sp. Kon69
CGGACCTTGACGTTGTAATCGACCACCCGCTTTACCGGCACCAAGACCTTCATCGATCCTCTTTCACTCAATCTGGGGAGGGGTTATCACGAAAGGATTGCGCTAATTCGTATGGATCGCGACCAACGTGCAGGATTTGTGCACGAGAGTTCATTCGGACGCAGCAAAGCGCCTGCACCCATATAAACACTCCATCGAGGGTGTGCGGAGATGCGCGCGCAACTCGACTTCTTGCTGCGGCCGATAGCAATCAGCGGCTTCACACGGGACAAGGAGGAAGCAGAAGCTGCGCTCGGCAAAATGGGACCAAGCGGATCGTAGTCTGGCGTAGAAGAAGAAAGATTCGGGACGATCGCTCTTGACGCGCCGAAAATCATGACCCGGGACATCAGCCCGGCGACAGCTTGGCTTCACCACTCCGCATGGTCGTCCGCCTCCAGGATCGCGAGCTCGGCCGGTGGAATAACGACATCAACCGAGTTCCAGCCTCCCGCCGGTTGACGTGTGACCGAAGCACCAGCACTCCGTTCACGGCGCTCGAGCCACGGGACGGCGGCGAACCAGACCAGCGCTGCCAGCTGCAGCAAAACGTTCACACCGAACGCGGTCTGATAGGCCGTTGAAGGATAATGCCCCGCCTCAAGAGGCCATTGCGCCAGAATTAATCCCGTCCCGTACTGCACCACGAAAGCCCAGCCAAACTGCAGGACATTCAGACCGCCATTGGCGCGCGCAACCAGTTCGGCCGGGAAATAATCCGCTATGATGGCGTAGGTCAGAGCAGTGGCTGATCCGGCCATCGACAGCACGCACCACGGCAGGAGTGATGGCCAGGGCGGATGCAGGATCAGCACAAGCTCCGCCACAATCAACATCGCCGCGATCAAGCCAAACAGTGTCTCGCTCTTCTTAGCCCGGCGGCGCACCCAGTTGGCAAGGACGCCCAAGACCAGAGCGCCGAGACTCAGAGCGACCGCCATCACGAACAATTCGTTGACCAGTCTCGTCCGATCCAGCCGCTCCACATCGGAAAGCCAGGGCGCCGCCCATAAGGATTGCAGTGCCCAAGCGGACCCGATGCAGGTCGCCGATAAGGGCGCCATTCTCCAGAACCGCCCATCCGAGTAGACGGTTTTCAGAGTGGCGGGCGTCCTGCTAGCCTGTGGCCCAGTGGTTCGTTCGGGAACCACGAGATAGATCAAAATGGCAGCAAGCGCGCTTGAGGCGGCCAGCACGCCGAATAGACCCCGCCATCCGATCCAGTCCAGCAGCACCTCGGCAGGAGCCGTTGCGGTAACGGCCCCCAATGAGCCCAGCATGATCATATAGCCATTGATGAGGGCCATTCGTTCTCTTGGAAACCAGAGGACGATGATTTTCAGCCCGGACATCAGGGCTGCTGCACTCCCAAGTCCGACCATCGCGCGAGCAAAAAGAAGCGACAGGAATCCCGTCGATAGTCCAAAGAGCGCGGCCCCCCCTGCAGCAACAGCCAAGAGCACGCTCTGGACCCGGCGCGGCCCGAAGCGATCAAGTAACATGCCGATCGGAATCTGGGCCGCCATAACGACCAGGAAATAGATTGACGTGAGCAGCCCGACATCCGCAGCGCCAAGCCCGAGATCAGAGGCGAGGCGCCCAGCAATGAGCGTATTGATGGTCCGGAACAGGTACGAAAGGTAGTACCCGGCCGCGAAGGGAAGAAACACGCAGGCGATGAGCCGCCACAAGGGACAAGGCTCAACGCGTTTTGCGGGCGATGTTTGCGCCCTCATTTGCTTCGGCGCGTTTCTTCCGGCCCACTTGGTCGCCTCAACAAAAGGAGTTCGGCAGGTTTCGAAAGTTCGAATTGCTGCCGCCCTCCTCGGCGGCAGCGCTCGGCTCGGAGTTTCCATCCGCCGCGACCGCGGACAGACCTTCCTGACTCGGCTGTTCTTCTGCCGCGCGCTGTGACGCGCCGGCATGAGCTTCACTGGCAGGTCGACTGCGCCTGCCCAGCCGATCGATCGTCTCCTGGATCAATGGCTGACCGAGCCGTACCCGCCGTTCGACCTGCTCCGCCAATACCTTGAAACGCTGCTGTCCGAGCAGGCACGCCTCCCGCTGCCCGGATGGCAGCATGGGCGGCGTCACGGTGAGGTGATAGCGCGCATGCAGGGCTACCGTCTCGGCGATGATCGCGATCTCGCGCTCGAGCCTGGCCATCTGGCCACTGATCCGGTCCAGTGCCTCATGAAAAAGCCCGTCAATGGGCGGTGCAGGATTCAGGAATCGTTCAAGCGCCGTCTCGACGACCATGCTCTTGCCAAGCCCCGGGCGTTCGGTCGCAACTTCAAGCCGCTGAAACATGCTCTCGGAGAGCTGAACGGTGACCTTCTTGGTTCGCGCTCCTTCGCTCGAGCTCGGCTGCGCATCGCTGTCGGCTTGATTCACAATCGAGCTGGGCTGGCCTCCAAGCTCTCCATCGACTTGCATTGCTTGTTCACTCCCAACTTGCGGCCGCGACCTGCCCGCGCACGGCGGCACGCGCGGCGTCGATTTCGGAATCGAAACGGCTGAATCGCCCCCAGCGATGATGGACTTGACACAAGGGCCAATCCGAACGTCACTTCAACCGCACCAACATCTGCGTCGTAGTCTGGCGTAGCCAAAGAAAGACAAGGCGGTCTCAAAAAGAGCTGGATTTGTAAGCCTATGTCATTCGCGGGCAGCTAACCGCCTGTTGCAGCGGCCCCGGGCACCTTGAGTGACGCGCCGATCCCTTACGTGCTTCGTGGCATGCTGCCGACCTGCAGTCGGCTTGTCTGACTCAGCGGCGCCCCCATTTTCAGAAGCTGCCAGAGCATTGGGGGTGCGTACTGATTACTCGTGCTTCTCAGAGGCGTGCATGTCGATGCTTACCTCTTTCAGGACGGTGGATCCGCTTGCAAGCCGCCGTCCCAGCGCCTCAACAAACCGATCGTAACGTTCCGCGCCCTTGGCGCGTGCGGCGGGAGTCGAATGTTCGGGGAGCGCCGGCGTTGAGGTCAGCCAGAAACGGATGAAGAGCGCGATGGTCTCAAGCGTGATGCCATCATTGCGCTCCAGGCGTTCGAGCACGCGCGCGATCCGGTCCAGACGCTTGGCGATCGCCGCCTCGCGCCGATCGGAATCATCAGGGCAAAGGAAGGAGCCGATCGCGGCCTCGGCGACCAGGGACTTAGGCTGACCCCGGCGTTGTGCGAAGGCCTCGAGGGTTTTGAAGGTTTCCGGATCGAGATAGATGCTGAGCTGGATCTTTTTCACGCTGCCCGCTCACAGATCCATCCCATCGTCCGCGTCGAGGCTGACGGTCCGCGCAACACCCTGCATCGAGCGGCTCAGAGCTTGTGCCTGGACGGCATCGGCATCACCCTCATCGAGGTCGGTGTCGAACTCGTGTTCGCCGAGCGGCGCCTTGACCTCGATCTCCTCATGTTCCGGCAATTCCGGCTCGCGACGCAAACCACCGTTCGCCTCATCACTCCTGCGCTTGCGTCTGGTCAGTAGCTCGACTGATGGCGGAATTGGGGCGCCGGCCGACCAGTCATCCGGTCCTGCGGACAAGGTACGCGGATCGAAGCGGGCTGGCTTCAGCACACGTCGCTGGAACTGCGGATCCTCATAGTAGCGGGCTTTCGTAGCGCGCACCGGGTGCACCCCGGAAATCATCACGATTGCCTCTTTAGGCGAGAGTTGCATGACCTCGCCTGGCGTCAGCAGCGGCCGCGAGGTCTCCTGACGGCTCACCATCAGGTGTCCAAGCCAGGGGCTCAAACGGTGCCCCGCATAGTTCTTCATGGCGCGCAACTCGGTCGCAGTTCCGAGTGCGTCGGATACGCGCTTGGCGGTACGCTCATCATTGGTCGAGAAGGCGATCCGGACGTGGCAATTGTCGAGGATAGCATGGTTCGGCCCATAGGCGCGTTCGAGCTGATTGAGGCTCTGGGTGATCAGAAAGCTGCGGATGCCGTAGCCTGCCATGAAGGCGAGCTGACTCTCGAAAAAGTCGAGCCGGCCGAGCGCTGCAAACTCATCGAGCATCAGAAGGAGTTTTTGCCGGCGCCGGTCTGGATCCAGGCTTTCGGTCAACCGCCGCCCGATCTGGTTGAGGATGAGCCGCATCAAGGGTTTGGTGCGGACGATGTCGGATGGAGGCACCACGAGATAGAGTGAGACGGGCTCGGCGCCGTCGACAAGGTCGCAGATGCGCCAATTGCTTCGCGCGGTGATCTTGGCAACCACCGGATCGCGATACAGCCCCAAGAAGCTCATCGCGGTTGAGAGCACACCGGAGCGCTCGTTCTCGCTCTTGTTGAGAAGCTCGCGCGCGGCCGAAGCGACAACGGGATGAACGCTACCTCCAAGATGCGGGGTTGCAAGCATTGCTGTGAGTGTAGCGTCGATCGGGCGGGAGGGATCGGACAGGAAATTGGCGACGCCTGCGAGGGTCTTGTCAGCTTCGGCGTACAGGACATGCAGGATTGCGCCGACAAGGAGAGAGTGGCTGGTCTTTTCCCAGTGGTTGCGGCGCTCGAGTGCCCCTTCTGGGTCGACAAGGATATCGGCGATATTTTGCGCATCTCGCACCTCGCAATCACCACGGCGGATCTCGAGAAGCGGGTTGTAGGCGGCGCTGGCCGGATTGGTCGGATCGAATAGGAGCACTGGCCCAAATCGCGCGCGCCAGCCGGAAGTCAACTGGAAGTTCTCGCCCTTGATGTCATGAACAATCGTCGAAGCCGGCCAGGTCAAAAGAGTCGGGATGACGAGGCCAACGCCCTTGCCAGAGCGCGTGGGAGCAAAGCAGAGCACGTGCTCAGGCCCGTCATGCCGCAGATAATGGCCCTCAAGCCGGCCGAGCACGATGCCGTCAGATCCCAAGAGACCCGCCCGCCTGACCTCGCGCGCATCCGCCCAGCGTGCCGAGCCATAGGTGGTGACGTCCCTCGCCTCTTGCGCCCGCAAGACGGAGAGCATCATCGCTAGCGCAATTGCTGCGATGCCACCGCTCGCGGCAATGGCGCCGCCCTCCAGGAAGATCAACGGTGCGTAAGCGTCGAATTTGAACCACCAAGCGAAGAAGGCTGCCGGCTGGTAAATCGGCCAATGCCCAATCCTGAACCAGGCTGGTCCAAGCTGCGGTTGGAAGGCGAGCCGCCATGCCGTCCATTCAGTAGCCGCCCAAAGAAAGGCGAGTACGACGAGACAAACCAGGATGACCTGATGCCATATGATCTTTGTTGCCGACATGGATTGGAGATGTGGAGGCATTCATGGGGGGCGCACAAGCGGTGCCGCCCGTGCATCGTACTCGCGCGCGTCAGGGCGCAGAAATCAGCCGGTCAGGCGAACAGTCGCATTCGTGAATGAAGATCCCCAACGGTCCGGTACGTACCGGTGATACTAGCCACAACATGCTATGATCCATGTCGCGCTCCGAAACGACTGGGAAGAGCCGGCGATTATCCTATCGTTGCGTGACCGTCGCGGCTACGGCGTCAGACGTTACCCAACGTTTGCTCGATATGGCGGATTCGTCCTTGATCTGATCAACCGGCGTTGGTGGCGTTCTCTTTCGGAAGTTGTTGTGCTTGACACGAGCGACTTGGCGACCCCTCGACTATGCCCAAGGTCGGGCCAGGATGCTTCCCAGGAGAGAGGGCACAGAAATAAGTTCAATCATTAAGAACGCCGCGTTCATCGCATCAGCCGGGGCCTAACGACGCTTTTTGGCCCGATATGCCATTGATGCGCAGAAATCCCGCTAGCGACATCGAATATCGTACGGCGCGCACGGGTTTGCGCAGCAAGCAAAGTCGCGCCGGGGGCGATGGCAAACAGGCGTTTGAACAGATTGGCATCATGGCTTGCCGGCGCTGCGGCCGTGGCGTTCGCCTGCAATGGCATCGCTAGCGCGACCGACTGCCCGCGGCAGGACGCATTGGGAACGTCGCGCGTACTCGCTGTCGATCCGAAGGCCTATCCGCGCGTGGGATCGAATGAGTTTCCGAAGACCCTTCCTCTGGCAGATCACGAGGTCGTCCTCACCTTCGATGACGGTCCGAGGCCGCCGAACACACAAAAGGTGCTGGAAGCGCTCGGGCAGGAATGCGTGCGGGCCACCTTCTTCCTTGTCGGCAGATCCTCGGCAGAATTTCCCGAGCTCGTCCGCCGCATCGCCTCACAGGGCCACAGCATTGCGCACCATAGCTGGTCGCACCAGATGATGTCCAAGATGCCGTTCGAGCAGGCAATGGACGATATCGATCGCGGCATTGCGGCTGATGAGCTCGCACTCGAGGGCTTGTCGACCAACGTCCCTTCGACGCCATTCTTCCGCTTTCCCCATTTCGACTCATCGCCTGCAATGCTGGACGCGTTGCAGTCGCGCGGGATCGTCGTGTTCGGAACCGACCTTTGGGCGAGCGATTGGGAAGACATTAGCCCAGACCAAGAGCTCATGAATGTGATTGTGCAGCTAGAGAGCGCGAGAAAGGGCATCATCCTCCTGCACGATGCCCAAGCCCGCACTGCTGCAATGATACCTGCGTTGCTGCGATATCTGCACAAGAACGGCTATCGAGTCGTGCATTTGGTACCGGCTGTCCAGGCCGAGAGGAAGGCTGAGACGCGCCACTAGCATGCGCCTTTCGACATCACGTGTGGCAGCTCCCTGATGATGTCCCTTTTGAGTTTGCTGCAGGCTGGTGATGGCCGAGAGTGGCAGCTGCTCGATATCCAATCCTAAGGGGGATTCAAATCTCGATTGGTGCAATGCATGCTAAGTTGACGGCTAAATCCTGCGGTCCGAATGGCAATATCCGATCATTCTAACTGGTGGGCTGACGTCGGCGTGTACAAGGGATGGCCTAAGGTAGTCGGCCTACATTCCACTGTTACGACTTGATGAAGCCAACCGCCTCAACATTGAGCGGGTAGGATCGTCTCAAAACCTCATGAACTCTGCCAGCTCTCGTTGAGAAATGGAGATCCGGTCGTCATGCCGGACCCTCAAGATTGCTCCCTTGACGCGAACAGGGTTCGGCTTGAATAGGAACGATGTGCGGCTCAATGATAGCCCGTCGTGCCCAGCAACTGCCGGCGCCCCAAAGCAGAAATCGACGGGTCAGAGCGCGAGCCCCCGTTTGCGTCCAAAGCTCCACTCGACATTGGCCGGTCCCGCGATGCCGCTTACTTGTTTTCCCAGTTGGTGCTCAAGTGAAGGCGTCCACGGCACGAGCTGGAAACCAAGCCCATTGTCGATCATGGCGAAACGTCCAGAGGCCAACGATAGGCGCCGGCGATAGACCCCCGAAATCTGCTCACCTGCATCGGCGGCCAAATGCGCAAGCCCTGATTCCTCGGCCAGACGTCGTCCGACGGCTTCCAACTCACGGCGGCGAAGGGTCTCGACCAGGTTGCGACCGAGTGTGACCTTTTCGCCGTTACGGCGAGCAAGTCCCTGCTCTGCCAGGACGTCGATCCGCCGCTCGAGCGCGGTCCGCACCTCGGCGCCAAAGCCAGCGCGTGAGAGATCGGTAGGCTCGCGTGCCACAAGCTGTCGGTCGAGCCAGGTCGCTCCCTCCGCCGAGACCTGCTGCTCGAGCGCCACGTCCGAGCGCACAACGAGCGCGATCCGTGCTCGACCGCGCGCATCGTCAAAGCGCCGGAACTCCACAATGGCGCCGATCGGCCCGTTGCCAGCCGACTCGATATCGGGGAGTTTCAGGTGATGCACGCGCCCGTCGATCCCGTCGACAATGGCAAAGGCCGTGCCCCTGAGCTCGTCGTCGAGCCCGCGCGCCATAAGACGGCCGATGACCGGTTCGCCATGGCGTTCGCCCTCGAGTGCCCAGGACGAGGGCGCGCGCGCCGGGCCATCCTTCGCGATTGTATTGTGCAGCCGCTTGATGATGTCGCCGCGCTCACCGAGCGCACGCAGCCGCGGCTGGGCATCTGCGGCCAGTACCCACTGCGCAGGACCGGCGGGCGCGGCCACGCCAAGCCGCTCGAGTGTCCGCATCCGCCCGATGCGAATCTCCCGTAAGGGGTCGCCCCCGGCAATCCCGTCCGGCCTCAGATCGATCACCCCGTCCGCCGCACCCGCTTCGCGGGCAAGCGCCCGGTCGAGCCTGGTCCAGCGTTCGGCCGTCACCTCCGCTTCAAGGACTTGGCGGATCTCGAGCTCCGATCGAGGGCCAAGCTCGCGCGTGACGAGATCGCCGGCCCGGGCGCGCAAGCCTGTCGAGATGTAGTCACGGCTGATGACAAGGTCATTTCCGTCATCCGCGCGGCCGCGCACCAGGATGTGGACATGCGGGTGCTCGGTGTTCCAATGATCGACCGCAACCCAATCGAGGCGGGTGCCGAGGTCGCGCGAGGCCTGATCCATCAGCTCCCGGGTAAAGATCCGCAAGTTCGCGAGTTCGCCAGCATCGTCCGGCGAGACGATGAACCGGAAGTGATGCCGGTCGCCCTCGCAGCGCTCGGCGAACGCGCGGCCGTCGGCGTCATCGCCCGCCGCGTCAAAGAGCTTGCCCGGGGTCCCATCGCGGGTGACGCCGTCGCGCTGGAGATAACCGATATGCGCGCGCATCGCGCCCGGCGAACGCATCCGGCGCACGACCCGCGCCTTGACCATGGCGGATCGCGCGCGGTTGTTGAGGAGCCGCGTCGCGGCAAGGCTCGCCGCGCGACCGCGCCCAAACTTGCTGCCACGGCTGCGGCTACCCCGCGAGAGACCGCCGGCCCTCTGAGCAGCTCTTAGCGTCTGCGCCAAGAACGGCTTCGTCCGGGGCGCGCGCGTCGAACGGATGCGGCCTGGGCGGATGCGGAAATCGTCGTGACCGGTCATCTTGCCCGCCGGAACGTGTCGAAAACCGAGCGACAACGGGGAGTTGCCGCAAATCGCAAGTTGTGTCGGCCATTCTCAATGTTTTCCGGATCATTGAAATCGATGCAGTTTCGCCCACAACCGACCGGCCGCACCTTGCGGCTTTTATCCTGCCCTCCCCGGTCGCCCACTCTCGGCTCTCTGCCAACCACTCTCAACGTTGCGACTAGCTTCGACATCATGCGACGAAATGCGATTGCGATCATCGGGACTTCACCTCGTCTGATCGCCGCACAAACGGGCCCGTCGCGAAAGGGACGAGTGCAGTTGCACCCGCCCTAGGCGCTGCTTTCGACGAATTCATTGTGCGGACGCCGGATGCCGAGTCGGTGTTGTCAGCCGATAAGCTCTTGGACCGCTCAACACGGAGTGGCGCTTGCTGCCACGCGGCGAAGCGTCTGGCAGCCGAACCACCGCGGTTGCGCTGCTCAATACCGATCAATGGTGCGAGTGTAGCGATGTAGATCTGTGTTTCATCCGGAAGCGCTCGACCGGTGACCAGGTGCTCCTCGTACCGTCTGGGTCCAGCATTATAGGCTGCGAGAAACCCTTCCGATCCGAAACGATCGAGCATCTCGCGAAGGTATGCTGCCGCAGCCATAATGTTGTCGTGAGGATCAAACGGATCGATACCGAGATCGTAACGAACGCTAAGCTCGACCCAGGTCGCGGGCATGATTTGCATCAACCCGAGCGCTCCGCGAGGTGATATGGCATGCGCATTACCACCGCTTTCGGCCTGCATGACAGCACGGATCCAATGCTCCGGGACCGCGAACCGATGCGAGGCTTCGGTCACGAACGCGGCGTATGCACGGCCTGGAAGCAGGTTTGAGGAGCGCGCAGCTTGTGCGCGCGATCCAACCTCCGCTCTGCCGGCCGATGGCGCTCCGAACGTCAGCAGAATTCCAAAAAAGCAAGCAGCGGCTCGAGATAGCAATGTGCGGACAGCCGCCGAGGACAGAGCTCTTCCCGGCCGGCACTGAGACGGCGCGAGACGGCCGCGACGCGCGCCGATTGCCGACAATTCGGCCGGGATGGAGGAATGACGGCGCGATCGGCCGACTAGAGAAACCGCAACCCAGTGGAGCAATGCCGGCATTTGTCAGTCCTCCCTGGTCCACACCGGTACCGCTTGCCCGATGACGGCCGATATCGGGAGCGGTCCGAAATATCTGCCGTCCAAGGACTCGTCCGATTGCCAGTTCATGAGAAACACTTGGTCCTCAGCGACGACCCGGCAGCCCCGCCACGCCGGCAACGGACTGCCACGGCGGTCGCGCTCGCGTGCCTGGCCCATTTCGATGCCGTCGACGACGATTGTGAGACCCGTTCTGCAGACGGTTTGCCCGGGCAACGCCAGCACACGCTTGAGCATCGGAAGACCGCTCGGCAAATAGCCGTTGAAGTCGAGGAAGCTCGCAAGCGGCTCTGGTGCCCGAACGGCCACGAGCTCAGTGATGTGCAATCGTGCGGTCCCTTGCAAACGGTAGAGGCCGATCGGCACACTTTCGGAAGCGTTCCAGATGTACGATAGTGAGGTGTCGGTGACCGGCCAAAGCGCGAGCATTGTGGCCCCACATATCGCAAGGATGATCCTTGGCCGTCCCATCAGAACACCATCCTGCGCCGGTGGAGCCACCCCTGGTGGCGCGCACGCGTATAAGCTCGTGGCGTTTCGTTGACGGAAAGACGGTTGTGGACGTGATGCCAATACTCGGGGGCTGCATCGGCTGGATCGATGCCGAATGACTCCACGGCGTCGATCAGCTGGAGAACGCGCTCGACCTTTGGCCAGCCAGCCAGTCGCAGCAGGCTTTCGCCGCCAGGGCTGACCCAAGGCACGGTCGAATACCGCTGCCCCGGCGCGATCGCGCGCAGAATGTCGATACGAGACAGGATGGTTCCGAAGTCATTGGATGTCCAGCGCACGAACGCGAAGATGCTGCCGGGCATAAACGAGAGAATGCGGCGGTGCTGGTCAATGATCTTCTCCGATACAGGCTTGCCGAACCGGATTCGGTTCTCGATCCGCTTCTCGAGCCACAAGAGTTCAACAGTTGTGAGGTCGCTCACCTGGCCACTCCATAGTTTTGAGAGGAATTTGGACATGCCAACGGGTGCGCTGTCGCCAGCGCATCGACGTCAGAGCCTTGGTTTCGGCAGAACGGTTGTGATGAAGGATCGATGATCGGCTTGTCCAAGCGTTGCAGCGCTCCTGCTGCTGTCAAGGATCGCAGCCGAGTGCTCCAATTCGTTAGAAGGAGTCCGAAGGACTCGAGGTTAGCCGGGGTACTGACCGGTGCCCCATCGCCGGTCGCATTGCGACGATGATGCCTCGCGACGATTCGCGAATGGAACGCGCGGTGCGTTCCGGCAGTCGGCAACGGGGGCGCAACTTCTATGTAGGGTTCGGGGTGTCGCGGGAGGCGACGAACATTTGTGTGGTCGACGGCGACGGCAAGGTCGTCTGAGAGGCGAACCTGGACGCCGATCCAGACACGATCGAACTGTCGGAAGCGTTCTCGTTCAGGACCTGGCTGTTCACGGCGCTTGCCGAAAAGGGCCTCCCGATGATCCGCATCGAGAACCGGCACGCCAAGGCGGCGCCGAACGCGATGCTGAACAAGACGGACCGCAACGACGCAAAAGACACTGCGCAGATGATGCGCACTGGCTGGTTCCGCGCGGTTCATGTCAGGTCGGAGAGCGCACAGACGTCGCGGGCGCTGCTGGTCGCCCGCAAGGCGATGCTCGGCAAAGTGCTGGACACGGAGAACATGATCCGCGGCCTGTTGCGCCCGTTCGGCTTCAAAGTCGGCGAGATCTCGGTCGGCCGTTTTGATGCGCGGGTGCGCGATCTCTTGGCCGGGAAGAAGGAATTGGAAGCGATCGTCGCGCCGCTGTTGGACGCCCGCAGCGCCATGCGGCAGCAGTTGGCAAAACTGCACCGCGTGGCGCTGACGTTCCGCGCCACGGTCGATGATCCGGCGCGATTTAAGAAGTCGACCAATGTCGGCGCCCATTGCGGGCTGACGCCGCGGCGCTATCAATCCGGCCAGACCGACCGGATCGGCAGCATCTCCAAATGCGGCGACGAGCTGACGCGGGCAATGCCGTACGAGGCGGCGATCGCGATCCTCCCGCGCATTCCGAAGAACTTTAAGCTGCGGCTGTGGGGCCTGCGGCTGGCCAGGAAGAAGGGTCTGAAGCGCGCTGCGACCGCAGTGGCGCGCGCGCTCGCCGTGTTGCTGCACAAGATCTGGACCAGTGGCACCACCTTCCGGTTCGGCGCCGGCGGCAAGCTCGGCCGGGTCGCTGCGACGGCTTAAGGGCCTCCGCGACCCGGCCGCTTCCACGCGCGTCTTCTTCTTCCGCCACGGCGGAGCGGCGTCTCCCGAGGGGACGGGGATGTGGGTGAGATCGCAGCTATTCTTGCCGGCGGCTTCATGCAGAGCTGTGAGGTTATCATGCACGACGCTGGTTAGCCTGACCGCCCATTCTCCAGATTCCGGCATGTGGTGGCCGTCGGGCCAACCAGGGACGTTAGCGAGTTCTCCTCGACGAGCGAGCTGCCGCAAAGGAAAGCGATGAGCGTGATGCGGTGATGCCGATGCTGGTGATCGCGTGATTTTGCGCGCGATCGTGCTTGCACGCGCAGATTGGAGAACAGATTCGCATTGCAGGAAGGTTTTGCGCGCGACAGAGTAAGCGCATGTGGCATTCTCGTTGCACGCACGATCGACTTGTTCACAGCGCACTGATTCACAACAAGAAGTTAGTGTCAGTATGTTAGCAAAGTTACGGGAGCAGGAAGTCTTGACGCCGCAGAACCTTAGCTCTGATTCCGGTCCCCGATAGCACGAGCATCGGGTCCCCGATGGCACGAGGGTTCTGGTCCCTGATAGCACGAGCGAATTCACAGCTTATCCCCAGCAGGAAGGACGAGGCCACGCTTGAGCAGTCGCTTGCTCAACGGACCGATGGGGACTGGTGCGAAATTCAGTCGCTCGGCACCGTTTGGGTCCTGCGTGATGATAAGTTTGTAACCCGGCAGCGTCTGCCGACGGACGATCTGGCGCAGGTCGTAAGCAAAGTGCTTGATTGGCGATAAGCTGCCGGATTTGGCGTGGAGATGTACGACGTCGAAGCTCCAGCCACCGCCCTGACGACCGCCATGCTTGCGCACCAGCCGATAGAGCCAACGCTCCAGCCCGCCGGTTAGATCGAAATACGCGCGGTCAATCGTCAGCACGAGCGCTTCATCGAGAACGCCCGTGTAGAACCAATCGGGCAGGATCAGCTCGATTCCACGGGCATGTCCGTGCGGATCGGCTGTCTCTTTCCATTCGTTGATCCAGGAGAACCGATACCGCCGCCGCTCGCTCGGCTGCCGGATCGATGTCACCACAGTGGTCGATTGCAACCGGTCGAGCGCAGCCTTCAGGCGGTCGTAGTCGCGCACGCTGGTGCCGCGGCCGACGAAGGTCAGGATCTCATAAGGCGTCGCTGCCATCAGCCGGGACGTTTTCAGGCCGGCATCACGGGCTTCGACAATCTGCGAGGCAGCCCAGATCAGAACGTCCGCGTCCCAAATCGTCGCCATGCCATGTTCCGGCACGGCTTCGACACGAATGGTGGTGGTGCCTGCGCGGAAATCGATGGGCACAATGCGCCTCGACTTTGCCAGCGAAAAGAACGGATACGCCATCAGGTCTTGCGCGTCGCGTGGCGCCAGATCGCCCGGGAGGGCGCGAAACAGATCGAGTTGGTCGCGCTCTGATCGCCGCCTCCTGCTTGCAGTGGAGTTGCTGTCCGGCATGGGTCAGCGCCGCTCCTTGCCGGCATACGGAACGGGTGTGTGCCGTTTCGCGGGCAGGACCGTGCCTGTGCCGGGATCGCGAGTGGACGTTTTGGCGCCGCGGTCAACCCACGCCTTCAGGTCCTCGAGCGCATACACAACGCGACCGCCGAGCTTGCGGTAGGTCGGACCTGTCCCATAGGTGCGGTGCTTTTCCAGGGTTCGGCCGGAGAGTCCGAGAAAGCGCGCCGCTTCGGGCGTGCGCAGGTATCGCGGCGGCAGGCCGGCGTTCGGATCGGGCATTTGCGAGGCTCCGTGGTCGTCTGGAGCGCGGCCGGCTCGGGCCGCGCATCGACGGTCACGATGGCGCAGTAAGAGTGCTTAGGGGGATGCCGAAGATCGAGCGATGATTTTCGGCACCCCTGCTCTACTCCTTGCGAGATGAGGGACGTAGCAATGCGCGATAGCCGCCGCGCATCAGAGCCAAGCCAGCCTGCACCAGGCGGATGGTCCGGCTGCGCAATTCGTGGGTTTTCCAGGCGCGCTCAGGGATGCGTTTTCGGCCGAACAGCACCTCGGCGATGACGCGATAGGAAGCGCCATCCATGTGTCCATCGAGCGCTCGCAGCACCAAGACGAGTCGTTCGCGCCGCTGCGCCGAAAGCTGATGAAGGGGAGGTCCCGGCCGGCGGCCGTTGATTGCGCGCCACAGCCGATGTGAGGCATGGGCGCGGATCTCAAAGTCCGCATCGAGCGGCAGTTCGGCCGCATAAGAGGCACCAAACTGCGGCGCCTCTTTCAGCCAGAGATGATGTTGTGCCCCTTGAATGCGCAATACGGCATGCCAGCCGTCAGATGCCTGTCTGATGGTGCCCGATGAAAGGTCGGGAAGCGGTAGCCTCGCGCCGAGCGCTTTTGAGCCGGACGTGCGCTGAACGACCGGCACCACCGTCGGCAACGCCTCAGGTGCCCAGAAGATTGTCTGTTGGTAAAAGGACCCCTGCGGGTCATGGGCGAAAGCAGACGCCCCATCTCCTTCGGAATTCGGAAGTCATCTGCGATCGATTTTGACGATAGGAAGCTCGATAGTTAGGGCTGCGCCGCAGTGACTCCCAGGCGAAATCCGCCATCTCGCCCGACTTGATAGCGTGCTGATACGCCTCCGGTGAGCGCCAGTCGAACTCGGACATTGCTGTGATCTCCTGCCGCAAGTCGATTGCGGCGCAATGTCTATGAAGCTTGGGATTGTTGGGGAAGTCACCAATTATGCATTGCGTGATGCCTGCAGGCGATCACACGTCAGCGGGGAAATCTGTTCTCGAGCGCGAATTCTTCATGACAGATTTTGCTACTTAGGCGCGCCGCCGCGAAGCAAGTCGCGGTAGCCGTGGTCTGCCATCCATTTTGCTCGCGCCAGATGACTATCAAACGCATTGCGGGCGCGAGCCGGTTCGCGATCCGGATCGATGTGCAACACAATCCGAGCCACTTCTTTCCAATCGGCGCCGTCAGTCTCGGCATCAAGAAGTCGCCAATACGTTACCAGATGCTGCTCGTCATAGGTCGTCAGCACCGGCGCATGCGGCGCGACATCCGCGACGTCGGGATCTAACGGTGGCTTCGTCATGTAGGCTTATGCGCACTTCGCTAATCTGCATCGTAAGCGAAACTTACCAAAATAGTTCGGTTATAGCCAGTGGTTTGATGGTCTGCCTAATGGCTGTTTGAGCGCATGAAAGCTCGTGCGCTCGTGGCCTGGAATGTGCGCCGGATCCGCGTGGATCGCGGTATTCCGCAAGAGCAACTGGCCTACGATGCCGGGATTGACCGCTCATATATGAGCGGCCTTGAGCGGCAATCTGAGAATCCGACAATTGATCTTCTCGACCGGCTCGCCGAGACGCTGGGTGTTCATTTATCTGAATTCTTTGTTCAGCCACCCAAGGGAGCGGCGACACCCGAGACGTTGCCTAAAGGTCGCAAGTCAGCGCGTCTACGTTCCAAGAAGCAATAGCATTGGGCGAGGTCAAGCCGCGCGGACAAGCGCCGCGTAAGTGCGCGTCTTAAACGAGCGAAAATCAACTCGACCAAGCCGATCCAGCTGCAGCTTTGCTCAATCGGCTTTTCTCCAAGAGCGAGCCCCGCCCGAGCAGTTCGGGCGGGGCGATAATAAGCCTCACTCTCCGTTCTTGCGCGGACGCGACCAGAGCAGGGTGTAACATTCGCCGCCTTTGCCGTCGAAGTTCGCGTAGATCGGCGCGTTGAACGAAGGGCGTCGAGCTTGAGCGAGCTAGTCGCGCCCCTTCCCGGAGCGCTTCGACCACGCTGCGCCTATCTCAGCCTTATTGTGCACCACAAGGAAAACTATGAGCAGTTCACCCGGCAATTCTCCTATGAGGACCCGGACACTAGGGGCTTAAAGACGATGGTCATAGTCGGCCCCGTTATGGGCGGGCTTTGCCATTCCAATTGAGCCTCCGCCCGAGGATTGAGCGCTCGGGCCGGCGCTATAATTCACAGGCGTCGACCTCCTCGTCCGGGAATTTCTCGGCGTCCAGCTCCAGCCTGTTCTTCGCCTCTTCCAGCTCCCCTGTGATCAGCACGTAGTCTTCGAATGTGCTTGAGGAGCTCATGTGCTTCTCGATCAGCTGCCGCAGCTCGTGCCTGAACTGATATTTGCTGACGGTCATTCGCCTTGCCTATCATTGCTGAGTTCACGTACGAGATCCAACTTGTCGAGCTGGCGCGCCGAAACGTTTGGTGAAGGTGAGGAACTGGAAGCAACATTGCGGTTGGTGCCAAGAACAGTCAGCCCAAGGACAAGAGTAGCAGAAATCCCGGCCACGATCAGGCGTACTCAGCTGAGGTCGCCCCAGCCTTGTCCCGCCAAAAACGCATAAGACAAAATGACTTCATTGCAATGCCATTTTCACGGCTGGACCGGTAGCGGATTCCGTTTGACCGCTCCCGCAACTCATTCGCTTACGACGCGTGCGATTCATCCAATAAAAGGTACCCCCTCGCGCATCCGAGGTTGGGAACAGTTCAAGATTGTCCCCTGTTAGAAGTCGCCCAATGCCGTACAACACAGACACCGCAACAATCACAGCGCAGAGATAGGCCGCAAGTTGAGGCCAGATTTCACCGTCACGGTTGAACATTAGCCCTCATATGGCACCGCGTGGCGGCGGCGTTCAAGGTGAGACGCGCTCTCATCCTGATTGTCGCGCCATAACCGCGCTTCCGACTGAAAATTTGAGAGCCCCCCATGGAGCACAAGGGCCGAGCTGCTCCCGCCGCCCAAAGCCAGGCAGCCACGCTGCTGGGAAACACCGCGTTACTTCGGCGTCGCTCAGAGTGTCACGAACGTTCCGCTTCTCCGCCCCCGGCACTCTTTACGACGTTGCGTAAGACGATTTCAGAAAGCTGCACAAGCCGCCGTTTGAGAAATATAACCAGTTGTGAGAGACGGAGGATCTCTTGCTTGCAGCGCTCCAGCTCGCGCCGTTCGTCTGTTATTGCAGAGGCTTCATGGCGATTCTTACTTGCCGTCATGGTTCATGTAGACCCCTTTTCCGAGAAGAGCTCAAAGTATTGCGTTCAGCGAACTCCTTTTCAAACACGAATTGCGCCGGCGCGCCGTGATCGCCTTCGACAAAGCCCTTCGATGCCAATAGCTCGCGGGCATCGCGCACCAGGGCGGGGCTGCCACAGATCATGACGCGGTCATGCTGCGGCTCCAGTTCCGGCAGCTCGATTTCGGTAAACAGCTTGCCTGACTCGATCAGGTCGGTGATCCGGCCGCGGTTACAAAATCTATCGCGCGTCACGGTCGGATAATAGATCAGCTGGTAGCGCACGAAGTCGCCGACCAGCTCGTCGCTCGGCAGTTTTTCCGTGATCATCTCGCCATAGGCGAGCTCGGCGACGCGGCGGCAGCCATGCAGCAGCACGACATTCTCGAATCGTAGATAGGTTTCGGGATCCTTGATCACGCTCAGGAACGGCGCAAGCCCGGTGCCGGTGCCGATCAGATAGAGATTACGCCCGTCCTCCAGGTTATCGATGACCAGCGTCCCCGTCGCCTCGCGGCTGACGATGATCTCGTCACCCTCCTTCAGATGCTGCAGACGCGAAGTTAAGGGAGCATCCGGCACTTTGATCGAGAAAAATTCCAGCCGGTCCTCGTAATGGGCGCTGGCGAGGCTGCGGGCACGCAGCAGCGGCTTCTCGTCGATCTTGAAGCCAATCCTGGTGAATTCGCCGCTGCGGAAGCGGAACGACGGATTCCGCGTCGTGGTGAAGCTGAAGAGATTGTCGGTCCAGTGATGGACGCTCAGTACGCTTTCCTGGTCGAAAATACTCATCCCACCGCTGCCGCGAAAGTAGACCATGATCCGGACCCGCAGGACCGCGTTAGCGCAAAGTTTTCACCGATTTTCCGAAGGATCATGCTACAAGCACCAGACGAGGCTCTCGATCAAGTACTGTCGGACCGATAGCTTCACGCACTCAACTGCTTTCGCTTTGGAAGATTGGCCTGTGCCCCGCCTGTAGCGATCAACCCGGCCGCTGCCAATTCACAAAGATCTCCAATCCTCTACTCGTTCAGCCCGCCGGCATCGCTGCTCAGATGAACTTCTCTCGCAGTTCACGCCGCGCCGGCGGGCTGACTTGGCCAGCTCACTCCCCGCCGAGTTTCGTGCCCATGTCGCGCAGAGGCATGGCAAATTTGGGGGCCTTTGCTTCGACAAACACGGTACGTAGCGAACGAACAATCTTGTTTCGCACGTGAGTGCGTCGTCTGGGCTTCAGATGGGAAAGTTTTGTACAAAGCCCTGCCATCTCGCTTAGAACCTGCGCGCTGTTGCACTACTGGAAAGAGCTCCCAAAGAGGATCGACGCTGCGAGCTTCGCCGAGGTAACGGTCGCCGAACATGCTCTCTCCGATTGCATGTGATTGCTCTGGGCTGACCGTAACAATATTCTAGTGTTGATTAATGCAATGAGCGCGTGTTCACGCTCAAATCCTGCATCCGGGTGCCTTCTTCGATGGGTTTCACGCGATAGCGATCCGCCTGCTCCCGAAGGGTCCCGCTAGCGCGCCACGTGTTCGGTCCGATACAGAACGTGCTGCCTCAGCCTCCACTTAAGCCAAACAGGCGAAGCGGAAACAAGAGAGGTATTGGCACGGAGTTCAAAGTCTGCATCGAGCGCCAGTTCCACGGAACAGAAGTCGACATGTGAGGCAGACGCGCTCCGCACCCGGCTCGGCAAGGCGTCCGATGCAGCAAGAGCAACTTGCGTACGACGCCGGCTTGACCGCTCATATATGGGTGGTCTTGAGAGGCAATCTGGGAAGCCGACATTGATCTTCTCGACCGGCTGGCCGAGACGCTGGTGTTCTTTTATCTGAAGTCTATGTTCAGCCATCCAGAGGAGCGACGACATCCAAGACTTTGCCTAACGGCCGCAAGCCAGCGAAGCCCACGTTCCAAGAAGAAATAGCACTGCTGCAAGAGCGACTTTATGGCCACGCAGATCGGTAGCGGCACCGCGCGCTCTAAAATGCGAAAATCATAAAAAATCGACCGCGCCATTGATGATTGCGGCTTTAGGTTCCAAAGGGACCCCGCCCGATCAACTCGGGCGGGGGTTAGAGCGAGCCTCACTCCCCGTTCTTGCGCGGCCGCGACCAGAGCAGGGTGTAGCCCTCGCCGCCTTCGTCATCGAACAGGTTCGCGTAGATCGGAGCGTTGAAGGACGGATCGTCGAGCTTGAGCGAGAGGTAATCACGGCCCTCGTCGGAGCGCTTCGACCAGGCCGCCCCGATCTCCGCCCTACCCACGTAGATGCGGTGGCTGGGCGCGTTCTCGTTGGAGCGATTGGCCTCAGCGACGATGCGGACGCCCTTGGCCTGCAAGCTCAGGGTGATGATCTCGCCCTGGAAATCGTTGCCGACTTTCTTGAAAGAACCGATGTTAGCCATGTCACTTCTCCTGTTGTGTTTCGAGCCCGCGACCACCGCGGCCTCGATGGCGATCTAGAGGCCGAAGACGATCGGCGACGCACCCGCTCGCGGGCCGGAGCGCAGCGGAGGACGTCGTTGTGGCGACTTTCTTGTCTCGCGAGGAATGGGCGAAGCCCAGGGGAAGAAAGTCGCGTCAACGGCGTTGCGGCTCAAACGATCGAGGCGCAGCCGGTCTTCGGCCAGATCAAGCCATCAAAGAGGCCACGTGCGTCCGCGTGCTGAACCGCAATCTTCGGAGAAGATTTGGCGAATCTCGGTTCTGCTGAACAAGGGGTTGGTACGGTTCGGCGCAGAAAGAGAAACAATCTGCTGCAAAGGGCGGTATCGGTCCCGGAAGGAATGATCGAGCGCGGCGTGCCGCTCCACCGCAGCCATGTGGGCCAGACATAGATTGGTAGGCTTGCTTAAAGCGCTCCGAGGAGAAGCCCTGTTACTTCTCACTCAAGCTCGACGACCCCTTCGTTCAACGTGGCGCCCTGTGCGACCTTCGACCGATGATGGCGACGATGCCTCATCACTCTTGCGTGGCGGCTGTGAGAACTGGTTGAGGCGCATGCTCCACCACCCCGGCCGACTCCGACGGGCGCGTCTCCGCGAAAACGGTCAAGCGTCCACGCCGTGCCGCCGATGCAAACCGCACCTCCGCAAGCGAAGGCCTCGCGCCAAGCCAGCGAAGGCACCCCGATCTGCGAGAGGGCAAACACCACATGATAGCCAGCGATTGCTGCAGGGACCGCGAATGCGGTTGCGATCGCGACGCGCAAGGTCCGGACCCGACTAACCGTGACGGCGACCTGACCGACAGCAAGCGTCAGTGCGCCGGAGGCCAATCCGATAAGCAGCGCGCCGACGACGCCTGCGCCATCAAATGCCAGCATTCCGACGCTGAGTGCGACGAAAAACGGCAAAGCGTACACCGCGAGCGCAAAGATCGCCCAGCAGAATAAGCCAATGCCGAGTGTGTTGAGAACAAGCCCAAGCGCGAGCATGGTGGTGGCTCCATGTGCATAGATGTACCGGTCGCGCCTTCCACCACCACCACGGCGCAGTTTCGGAGGTAAAATCGAAACGAGGCGGAGTTGCGGCATGCAACTCCGGCTTGGTTGTCTCGATGTCAAGTCCGACGGCGCTCACGCGCCGCCGAACCTCCAGACGGGGATGCCGAGCCGCTTCGCCTTGTCGGCGAGGTTGTCCTGGATTCCCGTGCCCGGGAAATGCATGACGCCGATCGGCAGAAGCTCGAGCATCGTGTCGTTGCGCTTGAACGGCGCTGCCTTGACATGCTTCGTCCAGTCGGGCTTGAAGGCGATCTGAGGCACCTTGCGATTGGTCGCCCATTTGGAGGCGATGAGTTCAGCGCCTTTTGGGGAGCCGCCATGGAGGAGGACCATGCTGGGGTGCTTGGCATGAACCTTGTCGAGGCGATCCCAGATGAGGTGGTGGTCGTTGAAGTCGAGCCCACCGGTGAGTGCGATTTTCGGTCCTGGTGGCAACATGACCTCAGTCTCGGCGCGGCGCTTGGCGGCGATGAAGTCGCGGGAGTCGATCATTGCCGCGGTGAGCGTGCGGTGATTGACCAATGATCCCGACCGAGGACGCCAAGCTGAACCGGTGTGGACCTCAAATCGCTCGATGGCGTGATCGCGGAACAGTTCCAGGCAATTGCGGCGCTCGATCAGCGTGATGCCTTCGGCCGTCAGGCGCTCGAGTTCGACCGATCGTACTTCGGAGCCGTTCTGCTCGCGTTGACTCTTGTGCTGCGCCTGTTCGTTGTCGTCGAGCTGGCGTTCGATGCGATCGACGGCACGGTGGAACAGGTTCACGGTCGACCAGAGCAGATCGTCAAGGTCTGGCTCAAGCCGCGTGTCGTTCAGGGTCGCAACAAAGGCGTCAAAGATATCCACTACGGCGCCGACGATCATCTTGCCGTCGGGAAGCGGTCTTGGATCGGGCTGGTCGTCGAAGGGACGATAGCCGAAGAGCTGTAATTCGGTGAGGACGTGGTCGGTTGGAGAAGAGGCGTGCGGCGGTTCGATGTCGTCATGGTCGGTCATGGGAATAGGTCCTTTGCCGGATCGGCCGCGACCATCGCGGCCTTCGTGGCGATCCTCTAACGGCAGGCGGAACGGCCAGAACCCGAAAGGGCCGAAGCGGCAGCGGAGGATGGCGGAGGCCGGCTATTTTGCTTCGCGATGCAAAGCGCGCTGGCCCAACGTATGATGTGTCCTCACATCGCTGCGCGCGGCGGAAAATAGCCGGACGCAGCCATTGCCGGCCCGGGCCGCTTGCCGTCCGATCGCCCTCTAGAAGGCCGAGGTCGCGTCCTCTTCCGGTATTGGCCTCGCCTATGACCGACGTGGCAGCATCGATCGAACACCGGAAGCTATTCTGCGACGGCCCCCGACGAATGCAGGAAGCGAACGACGTCCTCTGGCACGAGCTGAAGCCGCAATGCTGCCCGTATGGAATCGAGGCCGAAAACGTGCAGATCTTCGTTGAAGTCCCCCAACCGCGGCGACAGCGCGACCGCTTCAATGCCCGCGTCTGCTGCGCGCTGGCTGAGAATAGCATGCACCGCATCGCCGGCGGCATCGGAGTCGCGGGCGATATAGAGCCGGCGCAGGCTCGAGGGCAGCAACATGGCCGAGAGGTGATTGGCTGAAAGCGCGGCCGCCATTGGCATAGTCGGCAGCACGTAGCGCAGCGACAGCATGGTCTCAATGCCCTCGCCAGCAGCGACCACGTCGTCCACTACGCCGAAGCGAACCGCGTTCCCAAGGAGATCACCCATCGCGCGTCGTGGCGTATCGATCGGAGCCTTGCCGAGCCGAACACGATCGAAGCTGTCCGGATCGAGCCAGGTGCGGTGCACGCCGGTGATCCTGCCTTCGAGGTCCGTGACGCAGGCGATCATCGCCGGCCAAGTCTCGGTCGGCAGGTGTTCATCGGGCCGATAATAGCAGCGCGGATGGAAACGCAGACTGCCACCATGGTGCACGCGGGCTATTCCGCGACGCTGCAAATATGCCTCGACCACGGTCCGCTCGATCGGTTGCGATGTAACAAAGAGCCGTCTCGCCGCCCCTTGCGATCCAGCCGGTGCTAACGTACGAACGGGTTTCGGCAGGAGTTCCGGTTCAGTACGAGGCAGCCTCAGAAATCGCCTCGCCTCCTCGGCGACCTCGTGGAAGTCTCGCAAAGCCAGGCTTTCGCGGATGATGTCGAGGAGGTCGCCATGTTCCCCCGTTGCCGCATCGGTCCACTTGCCCGCCGGCCCCTTCGGCGATTCCTGGAGCCGCACGAATAGCGAGCGGCCCGGGGTGTTGTGGACGTCGCCGACCAGCCAGTACCGGCCCGCCCGCTTGCCATTGGAGAGATAGTGTCGGCACACCGCCTCCGCCTCGCGCGCGAGGCGGCCTGCCAGTTCGGAAGCATCGCGGGGCATCAGGCGGCCTCCCGCTCACCGATGCGCGCAACCGGATAGCTATCGAGCACCTTCGACAGGATCTCGACGCCGCTTGCGTCCGTCGGCACGAACATGCGCAGCTTCCAGGAGATAATCTCTCCAAAGAGGCCGTAAGCCCGCAAGCGATCGCGCATGGTGTCGTTGAAGCCCGACAGTTCGATACGGTGCGCACCCATCACCCGGGCACGGCGAAGCTGGAGCCCCTCCGCAAGCTCGAGGACGGTCCGTCCCTCCACGAGCGCGGCAAAGGCAGCATCCGGCGTCAACGAAGGCGCTTCCGCTACAAGGACGTTTGCGACCCAGGCGGCAGACACCTTGCGGCCGATGATGCGTTCGCCCGCATCGGTCTGGAGCCGATAGACGCGGGTCGATTCGTTCGGTAGTCGCTTCCAAATCGGCAGCAGCAAGCCCGCCACGACGTGGATCGTGCCTTCCGTGAACTCTAGGATCTCGGCAAGCTCCGCCAGCCAGGCCGCGGCGAAGCGGTCGCGGTCGGCGTCGCGCCAATGGCTTTCCGTCATCGTCTCTAGGGAAACGCTGTGCTGCTCCATCGGACGGATCAAGCGGACGCGCCGTTCGATCTCGCCGTCGTCAAGCATGAAGCTCGGGGCTGGGACTTGCACAGCGGCTCGTCCCGAGCGCTCATTGATCAGTAGAGCGGCGCGGCGATCCGAAAGACGACCGAGAGCTTCATCCAGGCTCACAGGATGATTGCGCTGGCGCTGGGTGATCGTGAGCAGCCGGGTCTCGGCGCTTGTGCTCGGATGGACGTAAATCGTGCGCCGGTCAGTGACGACAAAGCTCTCGGCGCGGAGCGTTTCCAGCCCGACGTCATAGGTGCCCGACGCGACCGCGCCGTCGATCCGAGCGGTCAACAGCTGCTCGAAGACGGTGAACAGCATATTCTGAAGATCGATCGTGAGCGCCAGCAACCTATTCAGGAAAGTCGTGATCGGCGGCAGGTCATCCCTGAGCCCATTGGGATCCGTGAGCTTCAGGCCGGTCGCATCCTCGAACCTCTCGAGCGAGCAGCCCTCGACCTTGCCGCGCGCGAGCAGCGTGTAGAGTTGGCGCAACGCATCACGCCCGTACTGACTTTCGAGATTGTCCTCGGGCCGGAACAGGCCCTGCCCTCCGGTCTGGCGCTGGCCGCGCGTGATCGCTCCCAACGTGTCGAGCCGGCGGGCAATGGTGCTCAGAAATCGCTTTTCGGCCTTCACGTCGGTAGCGATAGGGCGAAACAGCGGCGGCTGCGCCTGGTTGGTCCGCTTGGTGCGGCCGAGCCCCTGGATCGCGGCGTCCGCTTTCCAGCCGGGCTCGAGCAAATAGTGGACCCGCAGGCGGCGATTCCGCGCCGACAGCTCGGCATGGTAGCTCCTCCCCGTGCCGCCCGCGTCGGAGAACACGAGGATCCGCTTGACGTCATCCATGAAGGCCGAGGTCTCGGCGAGGTTGGCCAAACCGGCCCGGTTTTCAACCACCAGCCGGTCTCCTTTGCGAACGATGCGGCGCGAGCGGCCGGTCACCTCGGCGACCATGTCGGTGCCGAAGCGCTGGACGACCTGGTCCAGCGCCCCAGGCACCGGCGGCAGCGAGGCGAGCTTCTCGATGAGGCGGTCCCGGCGGGCGACGGCCTCCCGGCTCTCGACCGGTTGGCCGTCGCGATAGACGGGCCGGGAGCAGAGGTTGCCCTCCGAGTCCGAGAAGGGCTCGTAGAGCTGGACCGGAAAGGAATGGGCGAGGTAATCGAGGACATACTCGCGTGGAGTGATGTCGACCCGGACGTCGCCCAACTCCTCGGTCGGGATCTCGGCGAGCCGGCGCTCCATCAGCGCTTCGCCCGTCGAGACAATCTGGATGACGGCGGCATGGCCGGCGTCGAGATCACGCTCGATCGAGCGGATCAACGACGGCGTCTTCATTGAGGTCAGGAGGTGGCCAAAAAAGCGCTGCTTGGCACTCTCGAAGGCAGATCGCGCGGCCGATTTGGCCTGGCCGTTCAGCGTACCGGTCTCGCCCGTGATATTCGCGGCCCGCATCGCGGCATCGAGATTGTTATGGATAACGCTGAACGCGCCGGCGTAGGCGTCATAGATGCGAACCTGTTCGGGGGTGAGCTGGTGCTCGATGAGCTCGTACGCGACGCCCTCGTAAGATAGCGACCTCGCCGCGTAGAGACCGAGCGCCTTGAGGTCACGAGCCAGCACCTCCATGGCCGCGACGCCGCCCTCCTCGATCGCCTCGACGAACTCGGCGCGGGTGGCGAACGGGAAATCGGCGCCGCCCCACAATCCCAATCGCTGGGCGTAGGCGAGATTGTGGACTGTCGTGGCGCCGGTCGCCGAGACATAGACGACGCGGGCATGCGCCAACGCGTGCTGGAGCCTGAGCCCCGCACGCCCCTGCTGGGAGGCCGCCTGCTCGCCACGCTCGCCCTTCTGGCCTGCCGCGTTCTGCATCGCGTGGCTCTCGTCGAAGACGATCACTCCGTCGAAGTTGGAGCCCAACCATTCGACGATCTGCCGCACGCGCGAAAGCTTCTCGCCACGCTCATCGGTGCGCAGCGTGGCGTAGGTGGTGAATAGGACACCTTCCGAAAGCCTGATCGGGGTGCCCTGGCGAAACCGGGACAGTGGTGTAACCAGCAGCCGCTCCATGCCGAGCGCCGACCAGTCGCGCTGCGCGTCTTCGATCAGCTTGTCGGACTTGCTGATCCAGACCGCGCGGCGGCGGCCCTTAAGCCAATTGTCGACAAGGATTCCGGCGACCTGCCGACCCTTGCCCGCGCCGGTGCCATCGCCCAAGAACCAGCCGCGGCGAAAGCGGACGGCATTTTCTGCATCGTCGCGTGCGGCCGCCACAGCATCAAAAGTCGCATCCACCGTCCAGGAGCCCGCAAGAAACTCGGAATGCGCCTCGCCGGCATAGATGACGCTCTCGAGCTGGGCGTCGGACAGGATGCCATCCACCACGACATTAGCCGGCAGATGGGGCCGGTAAGACGGCTTCGGCGGCGCGACCGAGGCCATCGCCGCGGACTGCACGAGTGTGGTCGGATGCGCATGCGCGTCCGGAATACGGATCGCCTGCAGTGCGTATTCCTCATAAAGCGCATCGGTGAGCCGGGCACCTTCCGGCGGCGACCATTCGACCGTCTCATACGTAAGTTCGGCGCCTTCTGGCGCTGCACCGCTCGAAGTAGACGATGGGCATGGCGCAGAAGAGCCGAGGGATCGAGAATTCGCAGGGCGCCTGATGACGTCGACCACGCCCGGCGCGACAACGGGCAGCCTCGGAGGCACATGCTGGGTCACCCAGTCAAGCAAAGTGGCGACATCGCTCGCTATGCCCGGTGAACCGGGAAAGACTTTCGGGTCTGCGGCGGGCTGCTTGTCGATCACGAGCAGCCTTGTGTCGGTCTGCGTTCCGTGTTTCGCGTAGACCACGCCGTCGATGGCGGCAGAAAACACCACCCGCCCGCATTGCTGGAGGCGAACGAAGGCATCTCGCCATGCCGGATTGTCCGGCGCAAGGCTGGCGCCGGTAATGGCGACGAGACGCCCGCCGTCGCAAAGCCGCGCCAAGGCTGATGCGATATGCCGGAGAGCCGCGTCCGCCATCCGCCGATCGACGTTCGCCAACGCCGAGAACGGAGGGTTCATCAGGACAACGCTCGGTTCGACACCCGCATCGAGGTGATCATCGATCTGGGCAGCGTCGAACCGCGTGACCTTAACGTTGGCGAACAGTTGGTCGAGCAAGGCCGCGCGGGTCTCGGCCAGCTCGTTCAGTACCAAGGCGCCGCCGGCGAGCTCGGCAAAGATGGCGAGCAAGCCGGTCCCCGCGGACGGCTCCAGAATCCTGTCGGACGGCGTGATACCGGCCGCGGTGCATGCAGCAAGCCCAAGCGGGATCGGTGTGGAGAATTGTTGAAGGGCCTGGCTATCCTCGGAGCGCCGCGTATGGGTCGGCAGACAGCGCGCGATTTTCGCGAGCATCGGCAGCATCGCGGCCGTTGACCCAGCTTTGGTCCGGAGAGCCGGGCCAAACTTGCGAAGGAACAGAACGGTTGCCGCCTCGCAGACATCATAGGCGGTCTTCCAGTTCCAGGCGCCAGTGGCGTCGGAAGCGCCGAAGGCAGCTTCCATGGCGCCGCGCAGGACAGCGGCATCGATGCGACGGCCGCGCTCGAGATCAATCACGAGCTGTCGCGCGGCCCTAACGGCGGCGGAGGTGAGACTTGCAGCGGCACGCATCGAGAGCGGCGCGGCGGCAGCGCCGCCAGCGAGAGATTCGGTCATGACAGGGTTCTTTCGGAGAGCAGGAATGGGTCGAACCATCAGGCGCTCTCCTTAAGACCCGACGGCTCAAACCCTTCCCGGCCCGGCTCTCCCTCTCAGCCCTCGCCCATAAGAATGGGGACCGGCGCGACACACCGGTCCCCAAGCAATTGCCGGACGGCCGGAGCCGTCCCTTTCTACGATGTCACTCAGCCGCGTCGAGCTGTTGCGGATCATCGTCGCCCGCGTTGTCCCGATCCTCGTCATCGGCGAGGAATTCGGGCAACGGGCTCGCTTCACTCTCCTGCTCCCCTGACGCCGCATTGGGATCGACCAGACGCAGCGGCTCCGGCAACCAGCCCGAACCATCGAGAAGACGCTCGGCCTCCCTGGCCATGTCGGCCTTCTTCAGGTGGTCGATCAATTGCGCGGAGGATTCACCCTTGGCTTCCCGCACCGCCTCCAGAATGCGAGGCTTGGTGACCCGGCCGAGGTAGTTGTCGACGGTCGGTCTCCAGCCCGCTCGAACCATGTCGAGGTCGACAGCGCGTGCCAGCACATCTGCCTGGTCGAGCCGGGTGCGGACGCCGTGGGCGGAGACGCGGCCCTGATTGTCGCGGTTGGCCGGCTCATAGACGGCGTTGACCGCAAATGACGCACAGTGGGCGAACAGGGATGCCTGTGCGGCGCCATCGAGGGCTGTGAGCGCATCCCAGAGATCGTTCTCGCCCTTCGGCAGTCGTGCTTTCCAGCATTCATGCCGCGCCTCAACGGCCTTCGCGGACGCGCTTTCCCTCAAGCCAGGCGCTTGAGCCGGAAAAGTCGGCGTGCGAAGGCCGATCTCAAGGCAGCTTCCGGACGATGCGAACCTGTAAAAGGCCGTCAGCACGAAGTTGTGCAGCACCGCCTGGAACGCAATCGCAGGATTTTCCGCCAGCGCATCCCGCAATGCCAGCGTGCGATGCGCTGTCAACTCGGTGATCAGCCGATCCGGCAGAGGTTTGGTCGCGTCCTCATCATCTTCTTCCGTGTCAGCAGCGCCGCCCACCGCAATGACCGTGCGCTGGGTGGAAGTACCAGCCGCTTTCCCCTCAATCGACTGTGTGTCCGCGCCCTGCCCGACATCAGGATCGGCTGCCGACAAATCGTCCTCCGGCCGGACGTAACCCCGGTCCACCGAGAGGCGGCCTTCGGAATCGATGCTGACGAAGGCGCCAGCGCGGGCAATCTCGGCCGAATCGTAAATCATCGGTCGCTCTTCGAACGCCATCAGAGCCGCCTCGATTTCGCCGAGACGCTGATCGACCTCCTCGGGCAACTCGTCGGCATCCTGATAATCGGATTCAAGCCCGGCTTGCTCCGCGTTGAGTGCGTCGATGGTGGTCTGCTCCTCCGGGGAGAGATCGACAGGTTTGCTCTCGATTTCGCGCAGTCCCCCGGTGTGGCCGTAGGGGAACTCAATGGCGACCGAAATCCACTTCCAGCCCTCGGCTGCAATCGTCTCGGCTTCGGCTTTGAGTTTTTCTGTCACGAGACGGTCGAGCAAAGCAACGTCCTGGAGCCAGCCGCCATCATCGTGCTCGAACAGATCCCGCAAAACGCCGCCGCCAGCCTGCTCGTAAGCGTCCAGCCCAATGAATTGAACGCGGCGATCGGACGCGCGCACGGTATTCTCCGTCAGCATTCGCCGGATCTGATACGGTTCATCATAGCCGGATCGGCTGACGTTCTCCCAGACCTGCTCCTGCCTGGCGTGGTCGGCTGTCACAGAGAAAGCCATGAGCTGCTCGAGTGTCATGCCGTCTTCGGCATAGACGTCGTGGAGCTTTGGCGACACGGACGCCAGCCGGAGGCGTTGCTTCACGACCGCCGGGGAGACGAAGTGCCGGGCAGCGATATCCTCGTCGGACAGACCGGCGCCACTCAAGGTCTGGAAGGCTCGGAACTGATCGAGCGGGTGCAGCCCTACCCGCTCGTCATTCTCTGCAAGCGAGTCGTCTTCAGCGATGCCCCCCTCTCGCACGACACAAGGAACCGGCTGGGTCTTTGCCATCCGCTTCTGCTTGACGAGAAGCTCCAGCGCCCGATAACGCCGGCCGCCCGCCGGCACCTCGAACATGCCGGTTTCATTGCCCTCTGCATCGACAACGGCCCGCGCATTGAGGCTCTGCAACAAAGTACGCTGCGCAATACTCTCGGCGAGCTGCTCGATGGAAATGCCGGCCTTCACATGCCGGACGTTGGACTGGCTCAGCAACAGCTTGTTGAAAGGAATATCGCGTGAGGGCGACAAGGTGATCTTTTGGACAGCGTTCGTCATATCGATTCTCCACGACGGGCAGCCGAGAGCCTCTCTCTCGGCCTCCAACCCGTCGCGTAACCGCCGCTCCCCTCTCACTCTCTTGTTCGAGGCAGCAGTGGAGAAACTCACGCCACCTCCTGCTCCGCTCTCTCGGTCGTCATGTCGACAGTGACTTCCGGCAAGAATCCAAGGAGATAGTCCGCGACCTTGCTGGCCTGGGAAGCGGCCCGGACAATTGCACGATTGTCCTCGCGCAAGACTTCAAGCCACGAGCCGATATAGTCGGCGTGCCGCACCGTGGGCACGATACCAAGCGAGGCGCAACCGAACGCAGACGAGATTTCCGCAACCAACTCCTCGAAGGCGTACTTCCTGGTACCAAAGCTGCCCGACAAGTCGCGGTTGAGACGTGACGGATGGCCGCTGGCATGCGCCAGCTCGTGCAGGGCCGTTCGATGCCAATTGATCGGTTCGAAATAGGCTTGCGGCGGCGGCACCTGTACATAGTCTTCCGTCGGCGCATAGAAGGCGCGGTTGCCGCCGATGCGGAAGTCGATGCCGGTCGCCTTGATCAGAGCATCGACCGTCGGCTCGATCATGCCGGGTGGCGGTGGTGGCGCAGCGGTTACGATGTCCAAAGCCAGCCCGTCGCATTGATCGAGATTGAAAACGGTGAAGCGCTTCAAAAATGGAACAGCTTGTGCCGCTTCGCCGGTCTCATGTGCGCGGCGCTTTTCGTCGACCGGCACAAAGCGGTCTGCATAGACGACGGTCGTGCCGCGCTCGCCCTTGCGGACGTGACCACCGAGCGACAGCGCTTGGCGGAAGGTAAGCCAGCTCTGGCCTGCAAATCCGTGTTCAGTCGCCGCACCCCAGAGAATTAAAATGTTTATGCCGCTATATTGACGGCCGGTCGCTGCGCTCTTCGGCATGGCCAAAGGCGCCTTCGCCGCCGCGGTGCCCCAAGGCTGCACCCACGGCACTCGGCCGGCCTCAAGTTCGCCGATAATTTTGTTGGTGATGTCGTCATAAAGGCTTGCCCGGTCCTCACCGATGCGCGCCCGAGGATGATGTCTGGACATCGCGGATCTCCGCGACGGGCGCCGCGAGCCTCTCTCGCAGCCTGTAACCCGTCACGGCAAACCCGCGCGACACTCTGCCTCTCGCATCTACCTGAGCGAATGCGAAATCTGCGACGCAGCCCCGCCTTCCATCGGGTGTTCATGGGAATTGCGTTGAGCTACCTAGGGCCGCAAGGCCCGACCAGGCGTGCGCCAGGGCGCATCGCCTCAAGGGAAAACGCACCCGGAGAGCGTGAGCATAGCGACCCGAAGGGGCACGCGGGTCCGAGTGCAGCGACGAGACCGGTTCAATAGCGGCACCCGGGAACGGGGCAGTGATAGCGATCGCCGCAGGCGAGCCCCTTTTCCGAGTGCCCCCGGCGAGGAGCTCCGCATCGCTTTGCGCGAGGGATCGACGCCGCACGGCCGCGACGCAAAGCGGCTCGGTTCAACGAGAGCCAGGTGCGGCGAAAGCCGCACGCGCACGAGCGTAAGAACGCCACCGAGACCTGAGTCAGAGGATCTAGATTTCCTCGCGCGCATGCGTCTGCGCGTCATAGATCCTGATCCGAAGCATGGGAAAACGCCTCTTCAGTTCTTCGCCACCTGCCTGGCGCAGTCTCGTTGTAAATTCGGCTTTGAGCCGGCCGTCCACTTCAAGCGCGTAACCAGAGGCCGGCAATTCGCGGGTGGCTGCAATCATTTCATTCCCGTTGTGCAGTGTGTGATTGGGAATGATGGGCAGCCTGAGGCGCCCAAACCGCGCGAGACTCGATCGCCAAAAGCGGTGATTGGCTATCACACTTGTGGATTGATTAGATGGGGCTGGCCGCTTTCGCCCAAGGCCCGATGCCTTCCACGATGTCGTGATCGAGAAACGTCTTGTCACGTCTCTCCAGGGTCTTGTCCATCGCTCGCTTTAGTTCCGCTCGGTTGAGCTGCACATGTGCGGATTTAAGAGCAAAGAAGCCGTCACTGTTGGCTTGTTCTTGCACATCATCGCGCATCCAGGTCCAGGCGCGCGCGTCCGCCGAGCGCAGAAACAGGACCCAAGAGGCATAAGCCTCCACCGCATCCTGAGCTGCGATATAGGTCTGCCACCAATGATGGGCGCAGGCTTCACGCCAGCGCAGCCGCGCGGCCTTAGCGCGCAGACCGGCACTATCCGTGCGCATCTCGCCTTCGGGCCAGGCGTCCGGGACAGGTAGCGCATAACCGGTGCCTAGCCCGTCCAGGAGGGTACCACGTCGCTGCCGCCAAGTCAGCGACGAGGCACGATCCGCAGCCGCAAGATCGGCGATCCAGGCAGCCTTGCCATTGTACGCCGCCGCCAAGGCGACATCGAAGAGATCTTGATCCGAGTGGCAGAATGGTAGGCTAACAAGTTCATCCCGAAGCGCGGCGACGGGCGCCGAATCGGGAACGCGAAACACGATATGCAGCAACTCGTCTAAACCGGCCGGACCAATGTAGCGTGTTGTCACGGTCCTGTGCAGTGCGCGCCACAGCGCGGCACCGCGCGTGGGCTCTTGAATGAGAAGCGCCTCGCACAGCGCAAGGAACGCAGTCTCCGCAAGGCGCACGCGTCTGCGGAAATCCGTACTGATGTCGTGCGAGCCTTCCAGCCAGCGATCGATCATGTTGACTGCATGCAGGATCACAGGAACCAGATCGACGGCATCAACATTGGTGAGATAGAGGCTCGCTCCTGATTGCCTTGCTTCCTCGATGCGGGCTGTTGCGGTCTCTACCGCACGTTGGTGAGCCTTGATGCGCGCATCGGCATCGAGCGCAGCGCGGATCGCTGCAGGGCTATTTCGGTCTTGGGGATCTGGTCTCAGCTGCACGGAAACGAAGAACGGTGTGAATCTCTTCTCCGTCCGGTCGACCGTGAGTGTCGAGCCCGGGTCCGGTTCCGCGATTTTGTTGGCAGCAAGCACGTGACCGAAGATCTCGGCGGCAAGCCGCACCTCAGTGGGATCGGCGCCACGCACACGCGCCGCTTCCAGCAGGCGCCACGGCGCAAGCCGGGGCCCCAACTGGTCAAAGGGCAGAGCCGATTCGGCTCTGATAAGTGCGCCGGTGCCATAGTGGTTGACCCAGACATCGGCCGACGGGCTCCAGCCCCAGGCCTTTGCGGCAAGATAGTGCCCAAACCGAGCGGCATCGGCCAGTGTCAGCATGCGAAACAGCACACCGTCCAGCTCATGATCGGGCTGGTCGATCAAACTTATCAGCCACGACCAGGCTCTGTCGCTAAAGCCCCCCGGGTGAACCGACAAGAGCACGACGAGATCACGCCGCTGCTTGGCAGGCGCCGCGCCGTACCGCGCAATCAGGGCGTCAATGTCCGCAGAGGACGCATTTCGCATGACCTCGGCAAAATCGGCGGGAATGAATTTGAGATCGGCCGCAATAAGCCTATCGAACTGAGTTTGTGCATCACCAAGGGACTGCAGTTCGATCTTGAGCAGCTCGCTTGCCGAGATCGCATCATTATTCTCGTCCGCTTCGTGCGCGCTCAGGCGCAAAACCTGTGCTGCCTGCGCCTCCGCCGTTCCTGCCAGGATGAAAGCCTCGGTGGCGTGAATGGCGCTCCAATAGCGTGACTCGGGCGGACAGGACGCGAAGCTGTCCATTTTGCGCCGTAGCAAGGCGGCGAGAGCGTCCGGAGCGCATCGTGCGAGTGCCGGTTGGAGTTGTTCGAAGAACAATTCTTCCGGAATGTGTCCCATCTGCCGGTGGAGCTTCGCCACATCGAAGCCGGCCGCGGCGGAACGCAACTCCTCGACGAAGCCGGGTGGCGGCTGAAAGGTTGGATCAAGCCACAGCTCGCCGGTGCGCTGCAAACGGGTATGGAGAGGCCGCCCCTTGTCCTCAAGCGCAACGTGCGCGTGCCGGCGTTCAAGGGCAAAGAAACTCCGGCTCGGGTTTGGCAAGTAGTCATTCTCATAGGTGTAGTGCCGGTCGATGCCCGGGTCGAGGCCAGCGGCGCATTCCTCGTCGGCTTCCTGTCCGCTGAGCCAGAGCACGAGCGCCGCGGCCCGTGCAGGAAGCTGCGGGTGAATGCCGGATTCGGGCGTGCGCGAGCGGATATCCCCGGACAGACCGCGCAGGGCAACAGCTGTGGGTTCGGGATCGAGCTCATTCAAGTAGCAAAGCCATTTCAGGCCCTGCCAGCCATCTGCGTGTCCGCGGACGGCCGAAGCAACCGCGATGGCTTCGAAACACGGCATGATCTTCGATAGAGGGAAGCCTTCGAGAATCGAAGGCGCCGCGGCCGGCAGCCTGCCATCGTCGCGGCCGACTAGACGAAGCGTAACGCCCAGCACCGTTAATGGTCCGGACGTATCGATCCCGACACGGCCGCGGTAACGCTCCGCACGACGCCGCTCGAAGTCGGCGTTCGCGTCCGGCCTGTTGTCGACTTCGCGGGACACGATCGAAAACCAGGCACGGACCCGCGCAACGATCGCGGTCAATTGCGCGCCTTCAATCCGCGGGATGGCGCGAAGCGCATTGACCGCCCACATCCGAGCGGATGCGTGCGCGTGCGCGCCCGACTGTTCCACGGCGTCGAGAAGGGCGTCTGGAATGCTCGGTGCCAGGCTCGCAAGCTCTCGGCGGTGGCTATCGGTCACGTTCTGGGTTTGCAGCCACGCCGTAACAAGAACACCTCCGATAGGCGTTGTGAACGGGCCTCCCCGTTCGACAAGGATAGATACGGCCGCCCGCAGAATTTCCGCGCGCTGATCAAGGCCGGCAATCGGGTCGAGCCATTGCGTGACCTCGGCTTCGGCCGCCGCAAAGGTCGCACCATCCATCGCATCGAGTTGTGCAAGCAGCGCGGCCCCGAGCGCGTGAGCTACGACCGTCGGACTGAGCTGCATTGCGCCCGAGGGTCCGGGCCGTGCAAAGCGTCCGTCAATGATGTCGCTCAGCCGGGCATACACCTCTCGCTCGGAGAGATCGGGCCGGCTTGCCGTTTCGCCAAGGCTCTTGAGCGAGAATTCCTGGATACCGCCGCGGTAGCGTCCCGCGACTTCAGCAAGCCATGCACGCCACTCATTTTCGCTGAAGGATTTGCCGGCCCGATCACCGAAGGTGTCCCGCCCATATTCCCACAACAGCCGATGGACCGTGACCTGACCCGCCTCCACGAGCCGATCGCGAAAGCGGATGACAAGCCTGAACAAGCGCGGCGTGCACGCAAGTTCGATGAGTTCGGGATGCAAATCTGCCCGAGTGAGGTTCTCGAAAGCGAGCATCTGGTCGAGCTCGCCGCCTGAAGTGGCATCATAGACGTCGACGGCGACGGGGACTGCCGCGACAACAAGCCCGCGAAGTCCCGAGAGCTTGTCGTCAAAATGATATCGGCGCGTGCTGATGATCACACGCACCCGCCCCTCGAAGGCCACGCCCTGGATGGCCTTGAGGAGCGTTAGCCAAGGAACCGAGGGCTCCTGATTAAGGCCATCGAACAGCACGGTGAGAAGGGGCCCCTCCTCCCTCGGCCGCTTGAGCAGGTAGGCAAGCCGACGCAACCAATGCTCGGGATCGCGTGTCCCGGTAAGCTCACAGAGCCGCTCGGCCAAAAAACGCCTGATGGTCGATTCCGAGATCCCGGTCAGACCGGCGAGCGCGGAAGAGGGAACGGTGAGGATAATCGGCTGTTCGCGCATCCGGTCAGTCAGCCAGTCGAGCGCGGCCCAGGTCTTCCCGACACCGTCCCACCCGACGATCGCCGCCGGCGCGTCGTTAACGGCAGCACCCCTCCACCAGGCATCCAGCGCAGCATGAACCCGTTGGCGCCGTACCCTCTTGGACTGAGCACCTCCCGCCGCATCCTGCCCTAGTTCGGCATTCGAAAGGCGATGCGAGGTCCAGATGCCCTGCAGTTTGCGGTGCGATTCGGATCGCAGGCTTTCGAAGCCAAGGCACCAAACCTGCAGATTGCGCCGCAGGTTGGCGATTGCCTCGCCCATGGCAGGTTGTAAGCTGCGTGCATGATTGCCAGCGTCTTGCGAGAACTCGGCTTGCACGAGATCGGGGCCAAATGCGCACAAGGCAGCGAGCGGCGCGGGCTCATGTTCCTTCCAGCCGATGACGACAACGGGAATGCCGAGCCGTTCGCCCTTTTGCACCAGGTCCTGGGCGAGCTGCTCGGGAACGCTGCGCGTGGCAATCAGGACCCATGCTTCCAGCGCCTCGTCGCGTGCCAGCGCATGGTCGATTTCGCCGAGGAGTTCGCGATCGCTCAGGCTGGTGTCGTCGCCATATTTCTTGCACTCCAGGCGGAACCGGCGATCCTGCTGGCCGACCGCACCCGCATCGCCACCGTGTTGAAAACCTGACTTGGCCACCGCAATCGAAACGCCGAGCAACCGGCCCACAAGTCCGGCCGCGAGATTTTCCAGCTTGTGGGCGTTCCTCTCGGCCTGAAGCGCAGATTTCAATTGGCTCTGACGGGAAAGCTCTTCGGGGGTAAGCGGCATGAGTGATCGGTTGCAACGAATGGGACTTGCGAGACGGGTAGTTGGAATCCTGCCCAGGGCGCGATTAAATTCTTAGCGCCTGGGCAGAGCCTAAGCCCCGTCGAAGGCAGTTTGTGTTGGCTTCGAGGATACGCTATCTCTAACTCTCCTCGACGGCCGATGCCATGAGAAGTCGCGCCATGATGATTTTACGGCCGGCTCAAGCCGCCCTGCCCAGCCTCACATCCTTTGACCAAGAGACCGGTAGTAACGGTATTGGCTCGAGCCTGCCGGATGCTCGAAGTGAAAGCAACCCGCGAAATTCTCGATCGCTTGCATGACCCCTTTCAGGGCCGGGGCCGTGAACGCATGGGTCTGCCCCGTCGCCCAATGCGAGAGGTAATTGCTCACGATGGTTGCCACCGAGGTTCCGAGGCCGGCGAGTTGGGCAGGCTCCAGGACCAGGCGGCCAGCCGCTTCGTGGAGATCGACGGCTGCCCTGATGGCGTCTATCAGGTTTTTCGCCATGTGCTTGTCGTCGTTGAAGGCAATGCCGATAGGCACCGGAATGCCGACTTTGGAGATGATCTCCTCGAGCTTGAACTCGAGGTACTGCCTGATACGGGGAGCGGCATCATCGGTGTTGCCGGTATCCAGAAAGGCGTGAGTCGCATCGCGGATCTTATGGATTGCGCCCGACTGTGGCAGCACCGATGTTCGTGCCGTGCCCTGAATGCACTGATGCCACCAGCCGCCCTCGTTGGCATTTGTGTTGAACAGCTTCTCGAGGACAGTGTCGTGGCTGAGAAGGATGACCTGTGGGCCATCGGGGACGCCGGGCCGGGCGAATTGTTCCTTGAACACGTTCATCAGGTGGAACTGGTGTCCGGAATCAAAGCTCGATGTGACGTCATCGAGAATCAGAAACTTGGCGCCCCCACCATAGAGCGAAGCGGCCGCCAAATAGACGCTGATCGCGAAGGCGTTGCGATAGCTTTCGGAGAGAACGGCTTGGGCTGAGACGTCCGGCAGCGTCCAGAACTGAGCAAGCGAGATGGAAAGATCCTCGCTGCCGGCGCGCTTCCTCAGGGCCGGCACGACATCGGTGTACATGATCGCTGCGAAGATATTTCGGCTGACGGGTTCGATCGCAGCGAGCCGACGCGCACTTGCCGCGGATTCGGCGCTTGCGAAGCAGGAGCTGGCTGTGTCAAGGAAGCTCTTGACCCGGGCAATTCGCGCAAGGTCTGCAGTGATGGCGGACTGCTCTCTCCGCGCGGCGCGCAGGTCCGACAAATTGCTCTGAAGACGGCGTGCGGCTTCAGCCTTTTCCACCACAGCCGTGAGCTTGTCGGGAAGGCCCTTCTCCAGGGTAAGTTTCCTGTCGGACAACTCTTTGACATTGGCGAGCGCGCGCTTCGTGAGCATCTTCAGCCATTCGGCGAGCGCGCGTGCGCGCGCCCCGTCCAGCGTCCCCTTCAGTCCGACGTCCTTTGCATCGGAGAGCTGGGCCGGCTCATCTTCCTGGCGGCCCAACCGTTCCAGCTCGTCAAGCTGATTCCAGCCTTGTTCGGTCCACTCTCGAGCCAGATTGGCAGAAGCAGTCTCCACGGCCTCAAACGCCGCGATTTTGTCGCGAACGTGATCGAGAATCGAACCGGGAGCGGATTGATCACATGTCGGGCAGAGACACTTGTCAGCCCAACTGTCATCCTCAAGGATGGTTTCGCTGAGACCGTAGAGCTGACGAAACAGATCTCCTTGCGTAAGTCTTAAGGCGGCGTCGCGAGCATCGGCCAGGTCCACGAGGCGCTTGGCATGCTGTTCGCTTGGCGCGGCTTTCACGGCCTCTGACCACCTCGCCTCGTCGCGCAGGATTTTCGCGAGTTCTGTCCTTGCCTCACCTCCCTCGGCAGCTTTCGCTGCATCGACGCAACTTGAAGGATCGATCTCCTCGAACCTCCGCCCCTCGCAGAGGGGTTTGAGCAGTTCGATGCCACTGAGGGCGGAATGCGCCTTCGCGAGCATCGTCGCCTCGGCTTCGGCCGGATCGTATTCGTCGCCGACGAGCGCCGTGAAGGCCTCCTTGATATTGCCTCGGGCCCGCTGGACGGATACGGCCGCACTATTTTGCTTGGCTTCCTTGCCGGCGACACCGAAGTGATTGTTGAATGCCCTCGTGTTTGTCAGCGAGGCCAACCCTTGCCGCAGCGACGAGTAACGCTTCAGGCCCAGCAGCCCCGCGAACGACCGCCCGCGCTTCTGCGGCGCAAGATCGATAAAGTCCTGAAATGTCTTTCCATCGAGAAGGACGAACTCGCGATTGAGGTCGGCCAGGATCGCATTTCCGTCTGCTCCTGCACTAGCCGCAACGGTTCGCCCGCCGGCGGCATCGCGCCGGACGGTCACATCGACCTCGGCGCCGCCGCCGGCAGGCATAAGGGTCAGGGTGATCGTTCCCACACCACCCGCATGGAAGCGGTTCAGATAGTAAGACGAGCCCTTTTCGGCCGCGGGCAGATCATCGAGCTTGGGAATTCGGCCGGTGATCGCGTAGACCACCGCATCAAAGATCGATGTCTTTCCTACCCCGTTGGGCGCGGAGATGGAGTTGACGCAATCCGTCTTGAGTTTGAGGACGAGAGGGGCACCCTCGTTGTTGATGCCGCGAAAGCCTTCGATAGAGACCTTCTGGAGATACCAGCCGCTCATTGTGCAGGGCCTTGCTCGGAGGCGGTCTGCTGGGATTCGACAGGCATCGTCGCTGCATACAACGCGTCCAGGAGTGCATCGTGATCGAGCGCGATGTCCAGGCTGAGGCTTGACAGTGCCCCCGACAGGACGTCTGCCATGGGATCGTCGATCCGCTTGAGCGCGGTCGAGAGCGCCGAGATGTTTTCATCAACGGTTCTGCTGTCATCGATTTCGAACGGAATTTCAGTATTCGTCACTATGCTCCCCCAAACACATAATCGTCCGTCGTCGTCACTCAATGCGGCAACGCAAATGATCGTCTTGCTACTGCTTTCGTGCACGCACGTGGTACGGATTCGGCCTCACATTCAACACGGCTAACGCGTTATCCACCTCGCAGACAGCGCGCCCTTGGTACGTTCCGTACAGAACTGATTCTGAGCGACCTCCTCCGCCGTGCGAGTAGGTTTCTTAGCGCCGCCGCGTCGCAATTCTGTCAAATGCGACAGTCGGCCGAGAGCACGGCGCTGCAACCTTTGAACCGGAAGCGGCGAGCCCTTGCTCACGGGACGACGCCCCATTGTGTTCTCCCTTCCGGCCGATGAGCCCGCGGGCCGATGACGTCATGCTCGTCGGGCTAATGGCCCGCCGCTTCCTGCGCCGAGCCCGCAAGACCGGATAGCAAGCACCTCTCCGGGAGAGCCGAGTTACTTTCCAGCCCTGACAATCTCGACTTCGAGCTTGCGCGCGCCGGACTTGAGCTCCAGGAAGATAGGCCTGCAGAATCCACTCGGCGCTTCGAGCATCATCTGTTCGCCGGTGGATCTGGTCCCCTGGAAAACATATCGTCCCTGTGCCGATTCCAGGGGGCGCTTTGCTGAATTCGCCATCAAGTACCCGTAATTCTTGTCGTAGCAACCGCGGACGCTGGCATTCAGGTCAGGCAATTTTCCAGCACAGGTGAATTGCCAGGCGATCTCATCGCCAGACCGCGGCTGATAGCTCGAGCCGTCGTCCGCCTGTAGCGTGGTTTGGATGGACGTGTCCTCTCCGAACATGACCGAGAAGCGCCCCCCGTTGGGGTCTTGACGCACGGCCAGTCTTGCCGATCCCCCCGAGACGATCCGCCTCAGCGAGACGACCAGATGCTCGATAGCCTCGTCGCGGGCAGGCGCCATCACAAGTACAAGCGCGGCCTGCTGGTCGAGCTCAGCCCGCAGGATCCCGGCGAATCTTTGCCGCTCCGCAAGGGAGCTCGGATATCCGGCACGTCCCAGATAATCCGTCCAGACGTCTCCGAGAGTCTTGCCACCGGGATAGTCCGCGCGGTCAAATGCGTTTGGCCCGAAATCCGAGATAAATTTTTCTCGGGCCGCGGACATCGCCGCTGATAGCCGCTGCGCAAGCTCGACCTTGGACGGTTGGGACCGGACCGCAGGATCAGCTGACTGTGCAAAGACGGGGAGCTCAATCGAAAGGAAGATCGCGCCTGCCAAGCCTAGACAGCAGAGAGCGCTCTTTAGCAGAGAGACGCAAAGAATTTTCAAGCAAGCCTCCTAAACATCTTAACTCGGACCACAACCTATGATTTGATATATGGAAATCGCATCCAATTTGCACTTTGCAAAAGCATACCGCAACCATTACTTGCAAACTCTATGATCGAAGAAATTGGCGCCTTTCTAAATGCCATACCCGCGGCGGCGGCGAGCCCTCTCGCCCTTATCGCGTACCTGGCAACGGTCCTCGCCTGGACGCTGATTGCGTGGCGGGTGAAACGCTTCCAGATCCTGATGGACAAGATCGAGAAGCTGAAAGAAGGAGATCGCCTGGAGGCGATACGTATCGAAACTGGCCGCGTCGTGCCGAAGGGAATGACCGCGGAGCAGTATCTCCGCTCGCGTATTCATTTCTTCATATTCGCGGGCTTCCTTGCCCTCTGCGCCACAGCGGTTTTCGTTGCCTCCATGGCTCTCATTCGTGTGTACGAGCAGAAGGCTCGTGCGGACGGGTACATCAACGAAATACTCGGTCAGCCGTCCTCGTCCACACTCGAGGCCCCCTCACCTTACAAGAGTGCGATCAACACACTTGGCAATGGCCGAAGCATGATAGTGGAGGGGCAGGCCGAGATAAGACCCCCGCTCTCGAAGGCAGATCTCGATCGAATTGTTGCCGAGTGGCAGCTCCAGCATCTGTCGCCGGATCAAATCAACGACCGGTTCGCAGAAGTGGCGGGAACGGCGCGGCTGAAACGGGCCAATCAGAAGCTGGGCGAGGTCACAGGCAGGATAGAGGCGATCTATGAGAAGCTCGCCAATTGCTTCCGAGCAGCGGAATGCAGGCCCGGCGATCAATTCCCCAGAATGTGCAATGCAGTCAAAGGCATCCTCGCTACCATCGACCAGATCAATGCGGCCGCGCTTGCGATTTCGGGCGTGAATTTCAACGCCTCCGGGACGATTGCGACACTCGGTGGCGGATCAATGGACATTGATTTTACCAAGCTGGCCGCGCCAAACGTAACCTATCTGGGGACCGTGGTCTGTGATCGACGTTAGCTCGATTGATCGCGCCTCTCGATTGGAACAAGGCTCGACAAGGCCTGTAATTTCGTCCTCTTACGAGGGTTGAGGCATCGATGCAAAAAATGGCCGTCATTGGTCTCAGCCTGCTGGCGCTCTTTGGCCGCGCACCGGCGGTCGCCGCAGATTTGTCGACCGCAATTGCGTCGATGACAGAGCCTGTACGAAGCGCCTACACGTTCCTGCATGAGAATCCCGAGCTGGGGAAGAAGGAGTTCAAGGCCCAGGTGTATCTTCTGGATGCGCTGAAGGGATTTGGCTTCACGGAGTTTATCGTCTCGACCGAAGCGCCGACGGCCGTGATCGCAATTCTTGATAGCGGCAGGCCGGGACCAGTTATTGCACTGCGAGCTGAGATGGATGCCCGCCCCCTCGAGCTCAACGCGGTCGAGCCAATGTCTCACACCCCGCGCTCACGGATCGACGGCTTGATGCATAATTGTGGTCACGACATCCACGCATCGATCTTGCTCGGCACCGCTGCCATTCTGATCGCCAACAAGAACCGTATTTCAGGAAAGATCGTCTTCTTGTTTCAACCGGCCGAGGAAACCCCGGGCGGCGCCGATGACATTGTCCACGAGAAGATTCTCGAACGCCTCGGGGTCAAGGCAATCTTCGCCGAACATGTCGCTCCGGGCATGCCGATAGGGACCATCGCCATCGCACCAGGTTTTGCCCTGGCCGGAAGCAACTACTTTCATCTCAAAATCAAGGGGACGGGCTCGCACGCGGCGGCGCCCAATGAAGGCAGCGATACACCGCTCGTCGCCGCGCGCATGGCGGTCGAGCTGTCTGAGTATCCGGCCCGTCACCTTGATATCGCTAACAAGCCTGTCATCATTTCGGTCACACGACTCCTCGCCGATGGCAATGCAGGCAATGTTATCCCCGCGGAGGCCGATGTCAGCGGCACCATCCGCAGCTTCGAGAATATCGCACAGGGCGAGAACGGCGAGTCCTCACTCAAGGACAAGCTCGATCAGCTTGTCTCGCGAATGGCAGCGGAGGCGACTGTAAATTACGACTGGACGATCCGAGCGGGTGCGCCGGCGACACGAAACGACCCTGCGCTGTTCGAGCAGATCATCCCGCCTCTCGCACGGGCATGGCCCGGGGCGCTGGAGACCCATCCTGGGCGCGGCATGTTCTCGGAGGATTTCTCATATTATACGGACGTCATGCCCGCGCTGTACTTTTCCATCGGCGTCACCAAGGGCGGACATGGACTGGCCGGAGTCCATACAAAGGAGTTTGATGCGCACCCCGATGTCTTCGCTCAAGGCCTTCGTCTCATGACGACGTTGGCCGTCATTGGGACCACTGGGAAGATGGATTGGCAATAGCCAAATAACCCGCGCCATCGTCGCTCTCATTGCCCCGTTCCCGGGCACCCTCTTAACCGCACAGAGTGGTGGTCGGGACGACCATAGTCGCGGATGTCGCCTTATCGCTCCTCGGCCCAGGCTGCATCGGCCGGCATACTCATGACGGTGGCCCCTTTTCCGAGTGCCCCGGCGAGGAGCTCCGCATCCCTTCGCGGGGGATCGACGCCGTACGGCCGAGACGCAAAGCGGCTCGGTCCACGAGAGCCCGGTGCGGCGGCAGCCGCGCGCGCTCCGGCCGAGCAACTCCGCCACAACTTGAATCAGCGGATCTAGATTTCCTCGCGCGCATTGGTCTGCGCGTCATAGATCCTGATCTGCAGCATGGGAAAACGCTTCTTTAGCTCTTCGCCACCTGCCCTGGCGCCGTCTTTGGTTGTAAATTCAGCTTTGAGCCGGCCGTCCACTTCAAGCGCGTAACCAGATGCCAGCAATTCACGGGTGGCAGCAACCATTTCATTCCCATTGTGCAGTGAGGTGATCGGGAATGATGGGTAGCGTGAGTCGCCCAAACCGCGCCAGAGCCACCGGCCCAAGTTCGGTGATCGGCCAATGCACGTTGTGGACTGGTGCCTCGCAGGAATCGCATCAAGGATGGGCATTTGCATCGTCCGAACAGGTGGACGGCTTTCCACTTGCGCGGATGCATGCAGACGCGGGCGTGCGGATCAGCGCGGTCCTGCATCCAGCCGTGGTACTCGCTGCCGCCATCGGCTCCTCCTGTCGGATTTGATGACAAACCAACGCAGCAGAGGATTCACGGGTTCCGGAACGATTCACCTGTGTCAGTTTGAATCAGCTGTTGCGTGGAGTGCTTCAGTGGCGTTTCAGCGTAAAAGACCCGCGGCAATCGGCGTGAAGGCGCCGTTGCCCGGCTTCATCGAACCGGCCTTGGCAACCTCGATCGAGACGGTGCCGTCCGGCACGCGGTGGATTCAGTACCTGCTCCCGTGGATCAATCCACGACGAGCCTTCAGTGATTGGTTCCTGCTTCATTCGCTCTCTCCTCGGCTATTCAAGGAGGGGGCAATTCCTCATGGCACCGAGGGGGCAGTTTTCCATGGCGCGCGACAGGCATGGCTTTCAGCCGGCACCAGACATTCCCACATCTTTCGCCGCACAAGCCGTTAGGATGAACCGAGGCGAAGAAAGCGGAGGCGCGATGCAAGTCGATCGAATGGGACGATTGCGTGGATCGCTTGGCCAGCGGATGGGATCGCGCGGCGACAGGCGTTGGAAGGAGGCGAGACCCAAGGGCCCGGCTCCTCTACTTCCGTCGGCGCCCGAACTATCCCGTTGATATTTATTATATAATTGATTTTGCTATGGTCTTTATTGCTATATGTCGGGTTTTTGCCTATATTGATGTCGGGTTTTTGCAAGGAGGCCCGATATGCCGCGCAAGCTGACCTTACGTCAAAAGATCGAGCATCGAATCGCCCGGAAGGAAGGCGAAGACGTGTTTCTCACGCGCGAGTTCAAGAAGCTCGGTGGCGAGGATCAGGTGCTGCGCACCCTGCGTACGCTGGTCGATGAAGGTCAGTTGGTGCGGCTCGGCTACGGCATCTATGGCCGTGCGCGACCATCCAGCTTGAGCGGCAAAGCCGTCCTGAGCAGCCGTGAAGGTTTCTTGGGTGTCGCGCAGCAAGCGCTTGATAAGCTCGGCGTCGAATGGGAGCCAACGGAGGCGCAGCGCGCCTACAATGAAGGCCGCTCGACGCAAGTCCCTATCAATCCGGTCGTGCGCGTCAAAGGCCGTTTCTCCCGGCATTTGCGCTATCGCAACGCGGAGTTGGTCCTTGAGCGGTAAACCAACGCTCGACGAACTGGTCGATGTGCAGGATCACTTTGGCTTGCCGAGCGCAGGGCTTGTCGAGAAAGACTGGCACGTGGCCCAGGCATTGGCGGCGATTGCTGCGCTCGACACGGGTAATCTCCGCCTTGTGTTCGGTGGCGGCACAGCGTTGAGCCGGGCCTACAAGCTGACAAAGCGGATGTCGGAAGACATTGACCTCAAGATCGTCAGCGACAGCAAGCCCTCGTCGAACACGCTTCGCAAGCTCCGTAAGAGCGTCACCGAGGCGTTGCTCGGCGCGGGTTTCGTGTTCGATCCCGCTAACGAAGAGCACCGCCGCGTGATGTATGGCGGCGAATACACGAAATACATGCTTCCCTATGAAGCGCTCGCGCAAGGCGGCGGGCTCCGCCCCGGCGGCGTGCAGATCGAGCTTTCGCTCTGGCCGCTGCGGCAGCCTGCGATCGATAAGCCGATCGCGTCTTTCTACGCCGAGGCTAACGGGCTTGCCCCTGAGGTTGCCTCGATCCCGTGCTCATCCGTGCTGGAAACGGCTGCGGAAAAGCTCACGGGCCTCACATGGCGTGCAGGGTCGGAACTTGCCGGTTTGCGCAAGGATCGCGACCCGACCTTGGTGCGGCACATCTATGATTTGCACATGACGCGCCAGGCGTATGACGGCAAGGAAGTCGCCGCGCTCGCGCGCGAGGTGATGAAGGACGATGCCGCGACGCGTGGCAAAAGTTTCCCGGCCTATCAGAAGGACCCTCTCGCCGAGACACTCCGCGCCATTGAAGGCATCCCGAAAGACAAGGTGTTTATCGACGGTTACGCCACCTTCCAGCGCGACATGGTCTATGGCGACAAACCGGATTTCGCCACCGCCATGACATCTCTTGACGCACTTGCCGGGCATCTGAAGGCGTCATGATCTGATGGGCTCCGTGCCGTTTACGCGTCCAACCCTCATCGCCGCCGTCGCGTTTTTGGATACGAGCCTGTCGCAAGCTGCATTCAATCACATGGTGCTGCGCCTCGGACTCGACGAAGAGATTCCGTCTGACACGTCGATCAGCGTGTCGAAAAAAGCCGACAGACTGGGCCGCATCCTCGTGCAGCGGCGTGATGATCTCCTCGATACGCTGGAGGGTCGAATGTCCTTGGCGGAGGCGGTGGTTCGTGAAGCGGTCAAGCCGATGCGCGTGGCGTCCCTTCACCCGAACGAGATCGCCTTCGCGCGTGGGTTGGCCCGCGACGGTTATGTGGTGGAGTTCGACGACCAAAGAGTGCCGCATCTGCGCAAGGCGCTGCCGGAAGAGCTTGGGCTTCCGGAAGTCGATGACGAGGTGCATCAACTCTTGAAGCATTTTAGTTTCGTTGAGCCGCTTGGCCATCTCGACCAGGGGATTGAGGCGCATGCGCGTGGGGATTGGGCGGCGGCCAATGCGCAGTTCCGCACTTTCCTTGAAGGCTTGTTCGATGAAATCGCGCGGTATTGCGATGGGGCGGACAAGACAGACGTATTAACCTCCGAGAACCGCCGCGCGCTGCTGGCGAAGATTGGCTTTCTTGCCAAGGATCGCAACGAGTGGACGGATGACGGCAAGAACTACATCAACGGCCTATTCAAGATGCTGCACACCGATGGCTCGCATCCGGGGTTATCAGACGAGGATCACAGCACCTTCCGCCTTCATGTGGTGCTGGTGACGGGTCGCACCTTTCTGCGGCGCCTTCGCTATCAACAATAGGAACAGCGACGTGGCGTTGCCCGTCGCCGCGCCGGTTTCAGACCACTTCCTTTTCCGCTTCAAGCTGGGCGGATCTAGCGGGCGTACGCAAGATCACAGGCAACCAGCTCTTGCCGTGGAGTCATGATGGCCCCCTTACGCGTCGATGCGCCCGAGGCGCCGGGCCTCGTCGGCGTATCCGGAAAGGGTTTTATGCGCGGTGAAGAAGAGATCGCGCTCGATGGTCAAGCCACCGGGGCCGCGCAATTCTTCAAGCTCGCTGATGCGGACGTTTCCGAGTTCGGGACATTCCATGCCGAGATCGCAGAGGCCGAAAGCGATGTCCGGGTCTTCGGGGTCAAGTTCGGTGAGGAGCCATGTCGCCGCACCCCATGGGCAGAACAGCTTGACAGCGGGGTTGAAGTCGATGGTTTCTTCGCGTCTCGCGTTGGCCTGGCCGTTGGTGAGCAGGATGTTGTGGATTTCGTCGGTGATCAATTTCATTCTTGCCTCCTTGCTTTCTGGTTGCAGCTGCTGCTGCAACCCTGCCCTCGTGGCGAGCAGGCAGTAGGCAAGTGCAAGGAGGCTCCGAACGCGGAGCGCCGAGGGTCCACACGAGGGCCCCGCCCTTGCGGGAGACGTGTGGAGGCGGCGCGGAGCGTTTGGATGCCTTGCGCGCGCCAAGGGCGCAGCCCCTTAGTAACAGGAAGAAGCGACATGAGCGGCGTGGCCGCTCCCCTTATTCGCGCGAGCGTGATCGAAGCCGAATGGCCGAGACGCCTATGCGGCTCGGTTTACGAGAGCACCGGTGCGGCGAATCCGCATGCGCCCAGTCGGAAACACAACGAGATATCCTTCGAACGGTTTCTTGGCACGCTCAAGGAATTACTAAGCTGCGCCCGTTTTCGTGATTCAAGGCATTTCAGATACCTGATCACGCAAAGATCCTTGCTCTCATTGCCGGCAGCGAGGACGTCGATAAGCTGCGTACCTGGATTGCGAATGCGCGGAAGGAAACGGTTCGTCGCCCCGCACAAAGTCACGCCGCGCCGGCAGAAATCAGCAACGATGGGTGGCTCTCTCGATGCGTGAGCCGATCTGTTGTCCTGGTGCTGGGCAACTTTAATACGTGTCAGCGAATAAAATCGTGGAAAGACTGCTAATTGGGGTCCAGAGACCGTGTCCGCGACTGACATAGGACTGGCAGAGTCCGACAATTTTGTTGGCGCTTCCCAATCGAACCAACTCACGAGCAATTTCAGAGCGCCCTGCGAGCGCAGGTGCGCTGTAGCCGGAACTCGACAGAATTAGACCACCGTTGGCCCGCCTTGACAGCACCACCTCGAAGAAACGTTCCAGCACGCCGGGCCCCGGTCTTGAAGGGGCACCCCAATGCTTGATCTCCACAAGATAAGCTTCTTGCTGACCGGCTTCGTCGCAGCTTAGCTCCAGATCGAAGCCTCCATCACGTCCAGGCCGCGTAACCAATACGCCAAACCCCAATCCTGACAACACCTCGCCGAGCAATCGCTCAAGATCACGCCACTCGACCTGCGCTAGGTAATCTGGCGTTCGGACGATCTCTTGCGCCAAGGCGTGCAACATGGAACGCAGTGCACGTTCAACCGATGTGCGCGGAAGACTCTCCTCATCCGGAGGCGTCTCCTCATCCGCCAAATATCTTTTGAGCCGAGGGGCGCCGCCCTTGGCTGGCCAATGGATGCGGCCATCCACATCCGCCGCCTCTGCTTGTTCTAGAGTGAACTTCCAGCGTCGGCCCGGCGGCGGAGCGTGTCCTCTCCACTCGTACTGACGATTGTGCCGCACACCAAGGTAAGTGAGAGGCGCAGCGAAGTAAGCTCCGCGCGGATCGTTATCGGGGTTGCCGTAGCGGTCGGGACTGAAGGACGGCTTACGTCCTATTGTCCGAGGGGTTTGGACACTCACACTTATCCTCGCGAGTAAGCTAGGTCACAGGCCGTGGCTTGGGTCTTCATCGATATTTTTCTTCAGTCGCTCTTTGGACGGCGCCTGATAACATTTTGGCATTCATGATCACCTCCGCAAAGTAGTCCTCGTCAATATCGAGTTCCTCATTGATCTTCCCCCGCGCCTTGCGGCCCGCCTTGTCGAGGTAGAGCTGATTGATCAGGCCGCCGTTGTGGATCAACAAATCGCGAGAAGCCTTCATTTCAACGTAGATTGCGACAAGATCCGGCTTGAGTTGGATCGAAAGCACCTCCGCCGCTTTCGCCAGATAGTCCGATGGTTTCCCGAACATCAAATCCTGGCACCGCAGGGCGATATAGGCTTCCAGCAAATCGTCACGATCCTCGTGCTGGAGATAGAGGTCCAGCGGGATACCAGACTTTCCGCCGATGATGGAGAGCTTTTCAGGATACTTCTTTACGACCTCAAACATGCAATCCTGAATGAAAGCTTCGATCCGCGAGATGATGGATATGAGGTGGGTGTCGAAGATGCCTCGGCCATGCTGCGCGAGAAAGAGCGCTCCCACGTCTTCGTCCCGGCGCTCGCTGATTACTGTGTCCCCCTTCTTCGGAACAGGATATTCTCGTTTCCGTTTCGACTTGCTCGCGACCAGCGCGTCGCCTTTTTCTTTCAGCATTGGGCGTGTCAACGTCGTGAAAATCCACGCGTCGTTGAGGAACCGATTGAGCCTGAGGTGATGCCGATAGATCGCTTGTGAAACTTTAGCGTTGCGTGCCACGGGGTAGTCTCCAAAGAGTCGCGCTTGCGACCTACGCGCGCAGCAGGGAAAGCGTCGTGACCCAGGCTTTGAGGTTCTTTTCAGCGAGCGGTCTATCCGTGAGCGGCTTCTCGTGATGAGCAACATACATATTCCGGAAATCGTTCAGCTCTGTGATCCTCATCAAATGCCCCTTTGCGTTAGAAATAACAAAGGCTTCTCGCACGCCCTCAAAGACGCCTTTCAAAGGGGGCTTACCCTGAACCGCGTGATCAAGGCACGAGCGTGCCAGGCCGATCGCAGAGTGGACCGAGCCATAGACCAGCGCGCGTTTGAGAGAAGCCGCCATATTCTGGAAATGCCGAACTTCACGATGAGGAACTGCTGAGAGGTCCGGCTCAAACCAGCGCTGCTGGTCAAGACGATTGATCGGCACCTTGGGTTGAAGCAACTTGATGATGAAGGTCTTTGCAGCTTCATCGACTGAACCAAGCAGCGTGTTGAACACTGGCGCAAGGCTCGTTGTATCAGTCTTCTTCTCCAAATACCGATACAGTTCCAGGGCGTCTTCCGCGGCCTTTTTGGCCCGGGGTCCAAGTTTGGCCAAGGTCGCCGCACCAAAGAAGTTCTCGGCGTCATGACCTTCCCTAGGCCCAAACAACGGCAATTCTGGCTCGCGGCTGGTTTCGCTAAGCAGATTCTGCAACGCGGGCGCGCACGCACGAACAAGATCAGCAAACTTGTCGGTAGCAAGCCCCTCCATCACGTTTTGTGGGATAAAAACATACTCCCATTTGGTCTTGCTGCGCGATGCCGTCTTGCACCACTCGATCGCAGCCATGGCCTTCTTCGGCACATCGCGATCCTGGCGACCCTTCGTCTCGACCAGATAAAGTGTGCCATCATCGCCGCGTACGAAGAAATCCGGCGTGTAGAAAGCAAGCCGCTGGTCGATCGTTAGATAGTCGATGCGAACCGCTTGCGGCCCCGCGTTCTTTGCAAAAGCTGCGACGTCCCGCGCGACATCGACGAACTTCGCGAGCGCGACTTCGAGCGAGCGGTTGCAGGGAACAAGATTGAACAGGGTGCGGCCGGCCTTCATTGCCGGACGCTGCTCCGAGAAGGTCGCCTGGTAGGGTTTCCAGTGGCGCACCGTCTCTGCCTCTCTCGCAAGTCGGCGCTTCTCGGTCTTGACAGTGCGTGCACGGATAAGGGGTACGAAGACCGCCCGAATGTGTTCTCGCACATCGGGATCTGAAAGCCGCGCGACCAAACGCGGGTCGACAAGCGACACCTTCTCCCCAAACAAAATCTCGCCGAGGAACGTCTGCAAAAGCGGCGCGAGGATCGAATGGGTGCTTTGCACTTTGCAGGCCGCCTCCAGCTCACGCACATAAAAGGAGATCGCCGTAAGGCCGTTCCGAAGAAGCGGGAGGCTGACGCGCATCTCCTCGACCACCTCATCCGTGATGAGGTGACGACCTTCGTATTTGACTTCGGTTGCCCCCTTGCTGCCAAGCGGCAGCGACTTGTACTCGCGGGACTTTTCTCGCACGTTTTCAATGGTAAGGCCTTCCAGCTTGGGCTGGATCTCGTGTGCAGCGGAGAGGACCGGTAGGACGATGTCGAGCTTGTCGAAATTCTTGGCATCGTCCGGAAAGATGGTGACCGTCGTGGCGGGGACTTTTTCCGCGTCGATAATCTCGATCGGCAAGCCTTCCTGTTCGAGCTCCTGCTCGTAAAGGCTTGCAAAAGCCGGATGCTCGATAACGATTACCAGCTCGTTTGCCTGGCCGGGCGGTGTCATGCGGCGAAGGCCGCGGCCGAGCGTCTGCTCGGGCAGGATATTGGCGGAAGAACTGAATGCGCGAAGCGGAACAATCGTTGTGACGTTTCGAACGTCCCAGCCCTCACGCAACATCAGCACCGATACGATACAGTTGTAGGGGCTCTGATTGCTGTCCAGCTCGCGGCTAATGCGGCGAATCGCTTTCAAATCCTCATCGGAGATAGCCTTCTCATCCTCGACAAAGACCTCGATCCGCTTGCCTTCCTGCTTGATGGTCTTGATCTTGCCCTTCAGGTTCGTATGAAGGTTGATTGTCTTCTGGTTCAGCCCAGCGAATATCGGATCGTTGTTTAGCCGTGCCGTGATTTGATCGGCAGCATCGGTGTTCTCGCACATAACGAACAGAAGCGGCTTCTTCTCGCTCTTCTTCCATTCGTCCTGGCTCTTGCGCCAGCGCTCATATCCAAGTCGTAGATGCGCCTCGAAGCGGTAGGCGGCGTCATCATGTGGTTGTTCGATCATCTCCTTGGTGCGGCCAAGAACCGGCGTCTTGACGATGCCCGCGTCAACGGCTTCGCCCAATGGCGTATCGCAAACCACATGCGGGAAAATCTGGCCGTTATTGTTCTTGGGTGTCGCGGAAAAATCGAGCTGCGATATCACGCCATCGCCGCCCAGCTCCTTCATCACGTCGTGAAGGGAGCGGATTGCTTGGTTCCATGCCGAGCCTGGGTCCCACACGTGATGCGCTTCATCATTTAGCACCATCACGCGGCGATGCACTGCGATGCGGTCGCGGAGTTCTGCGGCCGTCTCCAATGCCTTTGACTTTAAAACGGCGGGTCCGGCCCAATCGTATTCGTCGCTTTCGCCGCCGCCAGAGCGGCCATCAAACAGGCGGTGAATGTTCGTCAGGTAAAGACCGCCGCCAGTCGCTGCGCCACTGGCCTCGTCTTGCAAGACGACCGAGAAATTCCAGTCGCCGCGCCATTCGGAAGGAATGAGCGGATCAGCAAGGAAGATATCGCGACCGCCCGCTTCGGGACGGAAATCCTGCTTCAGCCGTTCGAATACTGTGAGGTTGGGCGCGATCACCACGAAGTGTCGCGCCATCTCGGAATCCGTCTCGCGCAAAGCGTGGAAGTAGCTCCACACGATCGCAAGGCTCATGCATTTTGTCTTGCCGGCACCCGTAGCAAGCTTGAAGGCGTAGCGCGCCCACTCATCGTCCTCCGGCCGGACGCCTAGGGCTTCCGTCTCACCGCTCGGGCCGCCATACTCAAATAACAACGAAGAGAGATTGTGGAGCCGCCTGATCTCGAGGAGATAGATGAAAGTTTCGATCGCCTCCCGCTGGCAGAAATAGTACCGGAACTCGAAATCGTCCCCGGCGCCCGTCGCAATACGATGGGGGCGCTCAAACCAGTACGCCAACAACTCCCGCGTGGTATCGCTCGCGCCTGGGTAATGGAGATCACGCCACTCCTTGACAGCCGCGCGTAGCGGATTCACCAGCCGGATGGGCGAAGGCCGCCGATAAGTCTTGATCTCGGGCGGCGCGCCTGGGCTGGACCCGCGCACGCGGTGCCGGTTCGGCTCATCCCATGGCGCAAAAAGGGGTTGCAGCGCAGCCGCGTTGATAACCGGCGTACTCTGATCAATCATACCTCCACCTCGACCGTAATGCTTGTGTCGCACCCGAAGACGTCAACTACCTTGACGCAGGCAACATATTTTCCCGGCTTTGAATAAACGTGCCCCGCGTCGCTCACCGTCTTGAGCGCGCGGTCCCTGCGCGTGCGGAACTCTTGCCAATGGTGATTGAACGGCCGGTTAGGCCTCCAGTCGAAATCAATGGCCCAGAAGTCGATGAAATCGAAGCCGCTCTCAAGAGCGCGCTCTTGTAGGGCCTCCAACTCCTTGCTCGGCACCTCGGAAAGCGACGGAAGGAAGTTCAAGAGCTTAATATCGACCTTGCGCTCCCTGCCTTCCTTGCGGACAACAGCCGCGGCCTCCAGCACCGCAACTTCGAAGAAGGGCGGCACCTCAGCGCGGTTTTTTTCCATGATCTCGCGAGGAATGCGGCTCAACCGAAGCTTTACGCCCGTTTCGGCTTCTACAGCCGCTGTCACCTGCCGGATGTCCATTTCGAAGTCCCATGCGAGGACATAGACCTCGCGACCACCGGCAGCCGCGACCGCCTGAGCAACCGCCTTGACTTCGGGGCGCGTGAAAATGCTATCGATGCCATCGACATGCACGAACGCCGTACCCTTGCGGCCATGAAGAAGAGGGGACGGCGCGGAGCCGAGTGTCTCGGCCTTGAAGAACTTCAGGACGATTGCGCGATGCTGGTCGTCGGCGCCGTTTAGCGCCTCCTTCTGCCACCACTGGCGTTCATAGCGGCCCAGATTGTAGAGATCGAACGAACGGTAGGGTTTGCCGGCTTCATGGAGATCACGCTGAATTCCGATCAGCCGTTTCCTTGTCGTATGGATCGAAAACCGCCCAAGATCGCAGGCAATCCAACGCCGCCCCAGCTTCTCTGCGACGGCCGCTGTCGTGCCGGAGCCGCAGAAGAAGTCGGCAACGATATCACCTTCGTTTGAGGAGGACTTTATTATCCGTTCTAGGAGCGCCTCTGGCTTCTGCGTGTCATAACCGGTGTCCTCATAAGCCTGCGAATTCACTGGCGGAATATCCGCCCACACCGACTGCAACGCAACTCCTTCTGACTCATCTAGATACCGCTTATATTCCGGAACTCCATTCTTCGTGTAAATCAAGCGACCGGCATCATGCAGGTCTTGCATCTTTTCCTTGGTCCAGCGCCACGTGCGAAGGTGACCCTTCCACTCGTACGTCAAATTTGGACGATCGGGATTTTGGTTTAAGCAATTATCCTTGCGAAAGCGCCGTCCGTCCGCGTCCTGAAATCTGTACTTATCAGCGACATACTTCTCATTGAGTGGCTCGTACTGCTGGTTCCAGATTGGAGATTCGCCTTTTGAGAAGAACAATATCGAGTCATGTGTCGCGGGGTAGTGGCGACCATGGCTCCGTGACGCGACGCGTTTCCAAATAATTTCCCGCTGTTCGCGTTCTTGTCCAAACACATCAGCCATCATCGCACGAACAAGGTGATTTACGTTGGGACCGATATGAACGTAAATGCTGCCTTGCTCCGACAAGAGCTGGCTGATGACCGTGAGACGCTCGTAAATGACACTGAGATAGGACGCAGCGCCTTTGCCCCACATATCCCTGTAGGCAATCATTTCGATGATGCTTTGGTCCTTTTGGACTTGTTCGCGTTCATCTCCGATCGGAATTCGCATCGAAAAATCGGCCCCGATATCGAACGGAGGATCGATGTAAACAAGCGATACCTTGCCGCGAAATTCTTCGAGTAGGGAGCCCGCGATAAGTTTGTTGTCGCCCCAGACAAGCCTGTTTCGAAAATCGTCCCGATGGGCTTTGGAAACGTCGAAAAGTGAACCCTGTTCGTCCGCGCGCGAGCGCGGCTCGTCGATCGTTTCGATCTTCTGCAAAGGCAGCGCGAGATTGCTTACGTTCACTTCGCGCCGGTTGCCGAACTCGTCGTATTTGCCTTCCCAGACCAGCTCCGTCTTCATACGCGAGAGCGGGTGGGGATTGTGGGGACCGAAACCTGTCATCGTGATACCGCTTGTACTTGTTGGTTATGCCGCGAGCGGCGTTTGTTCTTGCGCGCGCTTCATGGCGGCGCGCACATCCGCCTTATTGCCGAGCACGACGTGCTGCTCCTTCGTCGCGCGCCGTTCGGGATCGCCATCGAGATTTAAGCGCTTTAGGAAGTAATAAAGAAGCGCGAGCCTCACAGGCACCTTGATGGATTCGCCGGTCATACCGAAATCCAGGGCAACGACTCGGCGCTGACTCTTGGTGAGACCAGGGTGGGGGACAAGAACCACATCTACATGGTCGTTCCAAATCTCATCGGCATCGGCCGGAGCACCAGGCTCTGCATCGCCCTTCAACTCCAGGAAACGCGGCAGGAGAAAGTCCTTGAAGATGCGATCGAGGTGACAGAAGGCGCGAACATGCCAACGCAGGCCGTCGGACCCCAGCGCGTGCGGTGTAATCCAACGCCACATCGCTTCCGCACGAGTCAAGGATTGGTAGTGGATTTCAATCGAGCGCTTCTCGCGTATCGTAGCCAAAAGCGTCCGAAGGATTGCAGGATCGACGCGACGCCGCGGGAGCGGCATCGACTCAAATTCCGGCGAATTGTTCAGCCATGTTTGCTGCGCCGGCAGAACGCCGTCGCTGATCGATCGAAGCTGGTTGAGGTAGCTGTCGGCATCGGGCTTCAGGAATACTGGCTTGAAGCGTTTGCTCGCAAAATAGCGCTTGTGGCTGCGGTCATATTCGATGTTGTTCGGTGCAAGCTCCTGATAGCGCGATAGATCATTCGAAGCCTGCGGTACCGACACCCCGAAGTAACGGGTGATGTCGGACCGATTTAGGGCCCCTTCCCAGAAAAGCCGGAACTCGATGAATTCGAGCCTTTGCTCGACGCCCCACCTGATTCCGCTGTCGTCCGCTTTCATCCCCACTCCCGAAAATGCGTATAGAAACTATATTGACACCCGCTGAGGGTGCGTATAGTTTCTTAACCCATCGGCAGTTTGAATTCAACCCTTTTAAGGAGACTACAATGTCGAAGAACGACCGATTCGTCGTGAAGCATGGCCCCGATTGGGCCGTGAAGAAAGGCGGCGTGACCACGCCGGAGAGCGTTCATCACAAGCAAAGTGAAGCCGAACGCTCGGCCAAGCGCACGGTCCACAACCTGGGCGGCGGCGAGGTCCGTATTCAGGGCCGCGACGGCCGCTGGCGGGATTCGGACACCGTGGCGCCGGGCCACGATCCGTTCCCGCCGCGCGATCGCAAGCACTAGGGGAGCCAGTCATGCGGGGTGATGTTGACGATCAGCTCTTTGAAAGCGGTGCCGGGGTTTCGGCGCCGCCTCCGTCCACGCGCGGCGTCATCTTCCTTAGCCACGCGAGCCCGCAGCAAAACACTTTCGCCACCTGGCTCACCACCCAGCTCGCCATCGCGGGTTACGAGGTATGGTGCGATACCACCAAGCTCCTCGGGGGTGAGCGCTTCTGGTCGGACATCGAGGACGCCATCGACGCGCACGCGATCCGCTTCCTTTTCGTCTCCGAGCTCGAATCCAATCGCAAGGCTGGCACATTGCGGGAGCTACGTCTCGCCTTCGAGGCACAGGAGAAATATGGGCTTCGCGACTTCGTCGTCCCGTTGAAAATCGACGCCTTCCCGTTTGAGGCAATGCAAAAGCCCTTGGCGGATCTGAACATCGTGCGGTTCGACGAGAACTGGTCAAAGGGGCTTGCGACCCTGCTCAGGCTGTTCGAGCGAGAAAACATCCCGAAATCACCCCTCGCGGGACCTGTCAGCGTAGCGGAATGGTATGCCCGTCAGCTCGATCGCCGCCGACGGATCGTCATCAGCGACGAGGTCTGCTACACTAACTGGTTCAAGTTGCATCTGCCCGAGGAGATCAAGTTCCACGCCTTCATGGGATCGGCGGAATCCCTCGAGAAGCGCGCCACGGGTTTCCCATATCCCCACCGCGTTCATGGCACGCACCTCATCACCTTCGCCGCCGACCGGGAGATCAGGGAGCATTTTGGTTCCGACGCGCCGTTCAAGGCGGCCACGGCGGCCAAGACTGAAGCCTTCATCGAAGACGGGGATAAGACGCTTGAAATTGCCCCTTTCGATGCCACCAACATCGTCACCGACCTCGTCCGGCAGGCGTGGGAAGGCGCCCTCACCGCACTTGGCCTCGGAATGTTCGAGCTCGCAAGTGGCCTTGCCGCGCGTTTCTTCAAGAACGGCCAACTTGAAAAGAACCGCGCCTATTACCGTGCGCTCCGCGGCCGTCGCGCCTTCCGGCAGTTAGTGGGCAACAAGAGCAAGCGCACCAGGGAGGGCCAGAAGGTTCCCGACGGCTTTTGGCACTACGCGCTCTCGGCTTCACCACAGCTCCTGCCGTTTCCGCGCCTCGTGCTCAGGCACCACGTCATCTTCACCGACGATGGGATCAAGCCGTGGTCGAAGCCCGAGCGGATGCACAGGGCCCGCCGCAGCGTCTGCAAGCAGTGGTGGAACAAGGAATGGCGCGACCGGCTCTTTGCATTCACTTCCGAACTCGCCAAGGGCGGCAAGAGCTTCGCCAGCACGGTCGGCGGCGGCCAGGAATTGACCATCACCATGACGCCGATGAATTTCACCAGCCCGTGGACGTATTTCGAAGATGCCGATGACGGCCTCGACGAAACGCGTGAGATCGAACTGGTCGAGGATACCTCGCCGGAGGACGACGATGACGAAACCCCATAAGTCCCAGCCTGTGCGGCGCCTCCTTACGTTCGCGGAGCCGCGGCTCCGCTTCGGCTTCGAACAGTTGCTCGAAGACCCCAAGGACGGTCTGATGATGTTCGGGCCCCCGAAGAAGCTTCACGGCATCCATTACGGCGTCATCGGCACGCCGGACGGCATCCGCCAGTTCGAGGCGTGGGCGGCAAAACTCAAGCACGCTGTTCCGGCTGATCCCAAAATCGGCAGTTCAATCACGTATCCTGGGTTCGAGGCGGTATTCCGCACCGCGTGGGACGAGGCCCCCCGGGTCAAGATCGAGGTCGATCCCTGCGAACTGAATTTCACGGTCAAGCTGAACGATCCGCATCAGCGCGTCTATGACACCGTGGAGCTGTTCTCCAAGCCGATCATCCGCTGGGTCGAAGAGGAGGATCCCAAGGTCGCCCTCTGGTTCGTGATAGTGACCGAGGAAGTGTGGAAGCTGTGCCGGCCGCGCTCGACCATCAGCAAGGCTGAAGGTATCGCACCGAAAGTGGCGCTCTCGCACTCAAAAGCCATCGAACTCTGGGAAGAGCCCGACTTCTTCGATGAGGTCAATGTGGCCGCGGAGAAGCACTTGTTCGAAAATCATTTCCACAACCAGCTGAAGGCGAAGCTGCTCGGCTGCGAGGCCATCACCCAGCTTGTACGCCAAAGCACCATCGCCCCACACGAATACCTCAACAGCAAGGGCGAGCGTTCCCGCAAGATGCAGGACGACGCCACGGTCGCCTGGAATCTCACGACCGGCATCTATTACAAGGCGGGCGAGAAGCCGTGGACCCTTGCCGACATTCGCGACGGCGTGTGCTACATCGGCCTCGTCTTCAAGCGCACCAACAATCCGCTCGAAGCCAAGGAGGCTTGCTGCGGCGCGCAGATGTTCCTTCACACCGGCGAAGGCATCGTATTCAAGGGCGCCGTCGGCCAATGGGCTTCCGACAAGTACGGCGAATACCACCTGTCAGAGGATAAAGCCGAGGACATCGTTCGCCGTTGCGTCGAAGCCTACAAGAACCTTCACAACCGGCAGCCGCCGCGCGAGGTCTTTATCCACGGCCGGACCCGCTTCAACCGCGACGAGGTCAGGGGCTTCCGCAAGGGGGCGCCGGAAGGCACGTCCGTCACCGGAATCCAGATCCTCCGGCCGAATGACCTCAAACTCTTCCGCGAGGGCCGCAAAGCCGTGATGCGTGGCCTCGCCCTGAAGATCGACCAGCGCAATGCTTTCGTCTGGTCTGCGGGCTACGTGCCGCACCTTCTGACCTACCCTGGGCGCGAAGTGCCGACGCCCCTCAAGGTCAAGATCGTGTTCGGCGACACCAAGCTCGAGCAAGTGATTGCTGACATCCTAGCTCTCACCAAGGTCAACTTCAACACGTGCATCTTCAATGACGGGTTGCCCGTGACACTGCGCTTCGCGGACGACATCGGCGAGATTCTCACGGCGATTCCGGATGTAACCTCGAAGCCGCTCCCATTTAGGCACTACCTGTAAGAAACCCACATCGTACAGAAACTCGCTTTGAGCCATGTTTGAAATCACAGGCGACGATATTGCGGATTTAACCGACACAGACCTTCGCACACTGGTCGGCCGGCTCAGTGAAGCCGAGATGCGCAGACAAGGTCTTTCGGTCTCCGCCGTGACTTATGGCGGTAATCAAACTGCGAAGGACGGCGGTCTTGATGTCCGCGTTGCCGCGCCGGGCGGGTCACCGATCCACGGCTTCATTCCTAAGCCGCAAACGGCCTTCCAGGTGAAGTCCCAAGATATGCCTCGGGGAGATATCCTCGATGAGATGAAGCCTAAGCCGGCGCAGACCCTGCGCCCCTCGATTATCGAACTGGGCGATCTGGACGGCGCGTACATCATTGTCAGTTCAAAGGGCTCCGTGGCTGACACGGCATTGAAGGACCGCCGCGCTGCGATGGCAGAGGCCCTGACCGGCACCACGGCGGACGGAAAGCTCGTCCTTGATTTCTACGACCGTCACCGCATGGCAACGTGGGTCCGCGAGCACGCGGGCGTTATCCCATGGGTGCGAGAAAAAATCGGCAAGGCCGTGCCCGGATGGAAGGCCTTCGGCTCATGGTCGCTTGCACCCGAAGGTGCTGAGAGCAGTTACCTCTTCGACGAGCACGCGCGTATTCGAACCGGGGACAAAGACGAAGGCGATGGCATATCGGCGATCGATGGCATCAACAAGATCCGCGAGGTGTTGTCTAAACCAGGGCGCGTGGTTCGGCTGGCCGGCCTATCAGGGGTGGGCAAGACCCGCTTGGCAGAAGCATTGTTCGATCCATCGGTGGGAGATGCCGCTCTCGATCCTTCCTATGCGATTTACACGAATGTCGCGGACCAGCCCAATCCGCCGCCAGTCGGCCTGGCATCGGACCTGAATGCCAATGAGACCCGCGCGATCCTCGTGATCGACAATTGCCCTCCGGAGTTGCACCGAACGCTTTCAGATGTTGCCCGAGCACACGGATCGGCCGTAAGCGTCATCACAATCGAATACGATATTCGTGACGACCAGCCTGAGGGCACCGATGTATTCCGCCTCGATACGTCGTCGATCGAGCTAATTGAAAAGCTGGTCATACGGCGTTATCCAGACCTCTCTCAGGTCGATGGGCGCACGATTGCTGTGTTTTCCGATGGCAACGCCCGGGTCGCGCTTGCACTTGCATCACGTATCGAAAAAACGGAGCGCGTCTCTGAGTTAAGTGATGAAGAGCTGTTCAAGCGGCTTTTTCAACAACGTCACGATGCCGACCCCTCGCTGCTATTAATCGCGCAAGCGTGCTCGCTCGTTTATTCCTTCGAGGGTGACACTCTTGACGGCGAAAATGCCGAGCTTCCCATCCTCGGACACCTCATCGGCAAAACAGCGAACGAGGTCTACCAGGGCGTTGCGGAGCTGCAGCGCCGCGATCTCGTTCAGGCGCGTGCGCACTGGCGCGCAGTTCTGCCGCACGCCATTGCGAACCGCCTGGCCAAAATGGCGCTTCAGAACATCCCACCCGCCCGCGTGGCGTCCTTGCTGGTGGATAATGCGTCCGAACGCTTGTTGCGCTCGTTTTCACGCCGTCTTGGGTATCTCGATGATAGCAAGCAGGCCAAGGCGATTGTGGAGGGCTGGTTGGCGCCGGGCGGACTTCTCCGCGACGTTGGCGATCTTAACGAGCTCGGTCGCGCGATCTTTGCTAACATCGCTCCTGTTGCTCCGGAGGCTGTTCTAACGGCGATCGAGCGCACGGTTGCGTTGGACGACCTGGAGACGCTTAATCGCTGCAAGCACTTTGTACGTCTACTGCGGTCGCTGGCCTATGAGCCCGCGTTCTACGAGCTCGCAATTGCTGTTTTGACAGCCTTCGCGGCACTTACTCCCGACAGCGAAAAGGACAGCGACGCCAATCGAGTCGTCGCGTCATTATTTTATATCGTTCTGTCCGGGACCCACGCACCAATCGATATGCGGATAAACGCCGCGGAAAGGCTATTGTCATCTGACGATGAGAAAGAGCGTGCGGTTGGTCTCAATGCTATCGAAGCGATGTTAAAAACCGATCACTTCATGTCGAGCTATGACTTTGATTTCGGCGCGCGCTCGCGTGATCACGGTTATCATCCCGCTAATGGCGGCGAGGTGCGAGCGTGGTTCGATGCGACGTTGAAGTTGGCGCGCGGCGTGGCTCTCTCGAATAGTCCCATTGCGCCAGCTGTGAAGAAGGCAATTTCCCAAGAGTTCCGCGATCTTTGGAGTCGCTCGGGCCAAGCTGAGCAGCTCGACCAACTCGCTCGTGACATTGCCGGCGCAACGTTCTGGCGCGATGGATGGGTCGCGGCGCGCGAGGCGCGGCGGCTGGATGGCAGTGCCATGCCACCCGGCCTGCGGAAGCGGCTTACGGAACTGGAGGAGTATCTTCGCCCGAAGGACCTTATTAACCGCGTGCGAGGCCTCGTTTGCGGGCAACGCGGAGGGGCACTCGATCTCGAAGATTTCGCGGATGAGGAGGAGGACGAAGAGTCTGGCGCTCCAGGTTCGGTCGCCAGTCCGCGCAAGCCACAAGAGAGCTATGAAGTACGAGCGGCGCGCGCGACTGCGGCCATCAGGGAACTGGCGCATGATGTTGCCGTGGATGAGAACGCGTTTCGTGCCCTTTTGCCTGAGCTCATGAATGGCAACGATAAGGCACGCATGTTTGGCGAGGCTCTTGCCGAGGCGGCGGAAGACCCGCGAGCGGTGTGGGATGAGATCGTCAAGCAGTATGGAGCCATGAAGGACGCGCGCCTGACCTTGGTCGGCGGGGTCTTGCAGGGCCTATTGAAGCGCGACCAGGCACTCGGGGATGTCGTCCTTGACGCAGCGCTATCCAGTACAACACTCGGCAAATCTTTTCCTCTGCTGCAGGCCTCAGCAACGATCGATGGGCCTGCCCTTGGACGTTTGCATAAATCCCTCGACCTCGGCTTGGCGCCGATCGAAGCATTCAACAACTTGGCCTACGGTCGCGCATGCGAAAAAATTCCTGGACCCGAGTTTCGGGATTTGTTGCTTGCCATATCTCGGGATCCTGGTGGCATCCCCGTCGCGCTGGAAATCATTGCCATGCGCCTTCATTCTGACGCAGAGGCCAAGCGCCCGCCCGCATCCGAGGTTCGCGAGGCTGGCCGGCGAATCCTCGACCATTTCGAATTCCAGCGCACAAATGGGCGAGCCCACCGGGAAGATCACGAGTTAGGCATGGTGGTGCGAGGAACGCTTAGCGGACCGGAAGGTGCTTCCGCGGCCCGGCGGCTAAGCCGTAAGCTGATTGATGCTGCATCAAGGCACGATGTCCGCGCCCACGACAACGATGATCTAGTGAACGGGTTGTTGCGGGTGCATTCGACGGAAGTGCTTGACGAGCTCTTCTCTGGCCCTCCCGCCAGGATCAAGCGCAGCGTGAGGTTCTTTCAAAACCTCTCCCGCTATCATCAGAATATTTTTGACGGTGTTACGGACGAGGCCATCCTAAAGTGGTGTGATCGCGCACCTGCGTTGCGCTATCCACTCATGGCTTCCGTGGCAATCCTTTTCAGCGGCAACGATGAAAACGCCGCGACCGAGTGGCGGCCCCTTATTGGTGAGCTACTAAAGAAAGCACCCGATCCCACTCTGGTTATGAACGAAATCGTGCAGCGCCTTTACCCCTCAATGTGGAGCGGATCGCTTGCTACCGTGTTAGAGAAGCGACAAACGCTCCTCAGTGCTTTGCCAGGCGTGATGACGCCAGGGCTGGCTTCTGTCGTCCAAGCCGCAAACGAGCGACTCCAGAAAATTATTGACGCTGAGCGATTGAGCGAGCGGCACGAGGATAAGGAACGCAACAACCGTTTCGAGTAGGAGAAGAAAAGAACTTCCTATCATCAGCCCCGCTTATCATGGCTTGCAATGTGCACAGTGCGTGCTCGGCGAGTGATAGGCCATGTAGGAGTCAGGCTGTCGGCAAAACTGGCTGGGTGAGAATGGCCGACGATCCATTCTGGCGGAGTATTCGATCGAAGCATAAAGGTGAATCGATCGGAGCTGGCCCGCGGCGCATGCTGCACCGCGTCCAAGACACGAGATGGTGGTTACAACCCCGCTTTCACAATCGCGTCAGCGAACGAGCGATCCACGACCTCGGCAGCATCGAGCTTTTGCTTGATCAGACCCCAGCGAAAATAGAGATCGATGGTGTTCTGCTCGTCGGCGACGACGCTGTCGTCGATCGGCGCGATCTGGATCTTTGCGCGCGAAAGCCAATTCTGCGGCACGGCGGTCGGGATGTTCATCAGCTTGCCCCAGGTCTCGGCGTAGCTATTCACATTGTTCAGCGACCAAGCCCGCGCAGCAGTGAGGCGGCGGATGAAGTCGGTCAGCTCCGCGCGCTTGTCGCGGATGGCGTCGGGCCGCGCCACCTGAAAACTCAGGCCCGGCGTCAGGCCTTCCGAGGTGATGATGCGGCGCGATCTGAACAGCACCTCCTCCTGGCTGACATAGGGCTCCCACGTTGACCAGGCATCGACCGAGCCTTGGGTGTAGGCGATCTTGGCGTCCGATGGCGCCAGGAATGCAATCTGCACGTCGCTCGCACCCCAGCCGTTCTTCTCCAGTGCGGCCAGGATCAGCTGATGGCCGATCGAGCCGCGGCCGGTTGCGATTTTCTTGCCGCGCAGATCGGCGAAGCTCTTGATCGGCGAATTCTCGGGCACCAGGATCGCAAGGCCTTCGCGGGTCTGGCGTATCGCGGCGATCGCCTTCACCGGCGCGCCGGAGGCGGCGGCGAAGGTGAAAGGCGCATCGCCAACGACCCCAGTCTCGATCGCGCCGGCGCTCAACGCCTCCAGCAGGGGCGCGGCCGCCGGAAACTCCTTCCACTCGATCTTGTAGGGAACGTCCTTCAGCGCGCCTGCCGCCTCCATGACGGCCTGCGAATTGCCCTTCTGGTCGCCGACCCGAAGCGTGGTTTGCGCTGCCGTAAGTTCAAGCGAACCGAGCAGCAGCGCGCCGGCCAGCACGAGACGGATCATTCCGCCGCCTCGCCATGGGTCACCTGGCGCTTGGCGATGAGCTCGCGCGTCAGCGGGATCAACTCGCGGCCATATTCGATGGCATCGGGAAGCGGATCGAAGCCGCGGATCAGGAAGTGGCTGACGCCGAGATCATAATAGTCGGCGAAGACCTCGGCGACCTGCTCAGGCGTGCCGACCAACGCGGTGGTGTTGCTGTTGGCGCCGGTGAGCTTTGCGATTTCGGTCCAGAGCCGCTTGTCGATCCGGCTGCCCTGGTCGGCGAGCGCCAACAATCGTTTGGCGCCATCGGTCGCGTGATTGGGCCGGCGATAGCCGGTCTGGTCCTGAAGCGCGGTAGCGCGCTCCAGAATCGTCTCTGCCTTTCTCCACGCCTGCTCCTCGGTATCGGCAAGGATCGGTCGCACGGACAGGCTGAAGCGTGGCGTCGGCCTGCCATGCTTGGCAGCCGCCGCGCGTACCCGCGCAGTGACGTCGCGCACCTGCGCGTAGGACTCACCCCACAGCGCAAACGTGTCGGCATGCTTGCCCGCAACCTCGATCGCGGAATCCGAGCCGCCGCCGACGAAGGTGTAGATGCCACCCGTCTGGAGCGGCTTCACTTGCGAAAAGCCATTCTCCACGTTGTAGTACTTGCCGCTGTAGTTGAACGGCTTGTCGCTGGTCCATTCCAGCCGCACCACATCGAGGAATTCGCTGGTACGGACGTAACGCTCGTCCTTGTCGTCGAGCGTGTTGCCGTCCTGTCTGAGCTCGATCGCATTGCCCCCGGTGATGACGTGCAGCGAGACGCGGCCGCCATAGAGCTGGTCAAGCGTCGCAAGTTGACGCGCCAGCAGCGTCGGCGCGGTGAAGCCCGGCCGCTGTGCAATCATCACCTTGAGCTTCTTGGTGATGGTCAGCACGTGCTGGGCAACCTGGAGTGCATCCGGCGTGGTCGAATGGAACGCCAGCAGCGCGCGGTCGAAACCGGCGAGCTCGTGCGCCTTCGCGACCGTCTCGATATAGGCGGGATCGAGCACCGGCCCCTGGCGCACGATGGTCTCGGAAGCATTGCTGTTGGCGATAAAGCCGATGAACTCGACCGACATGATCGTCTCCCTGATTGTTTGGCGGAAATCTAGAGTCCCAATGCGGCACGGCCGAGGCCGACGCGCGTGGAATCGTCCTGCGGCGTGTGCACGCGGCCACAAAGGACGTCGCGATAATGCCGCTCCAGCGGATTGGTGCGGGAGAGACCGTGATTGCCGGTCAGCGACAGCGCGTCCTCGACCGCGGCAACGGCATTGTTGGTTACGGTCAGCTTGATGACGTTCGACTCCGAGGCGGAGAGCTCGATACCCTCGTCGAAATCACCCGCGAAGGATGAGATCAACCGCGCATTGACCGCGAGCCGGGCCTCGATGGCGCCGAGGATCTCTTGCGCGCGGGGCAAGCTTGCCAGCGGCGCGCCAAGGCTGGCCGGAACGCGCTGCTTCAGGAAGGAAATCAGCCAGTCGCGCGCGGCGCGGGCGACACCGTCATAGATCGCGGCGACCAGGATCGTATGGACGGTCGCCTGCGTCACGTCGGGCCCGCGCCAGTCCGCAGGCTTGCGAACATCGATCTCGGCATCGAGCGGGATCACGACGTCCTCGAAGATGACGTCGTGGCTGCCGCTGGCGCGCAGGCCGTGATGGTCCCAGGTCTCGACGATGCGCGTGCCCGGCAGGCCCGCCGGCACCAGGAATTGTCCGACCCGGGGCTCGGCCTCGTCGGTGCGCGCCCAGACCAGGTACCATTTCAGGATCGGCGATCCCGTCGAATAGATCTTGTGGCCGGTCAGGCGCCAGCCGGTCTCGGTGCGCCGGGCGATCGTCGCCGGCAAGCCGCCGCGCACCGGCGAGCCAAGCTCCGGCTCGACCCGCAGCGCGTTGACGAGCGCAACACCCTCGACCGTCTCGCGCGCGAGCTTGCGCGCCAGCCGTAACGGCCAGGCCGGGCTCCGCCCCATCACCGGATGATTGATGTAATGCATCGACAGCACCAGCGCGGTCGACGGATCGGCCTTGCCTATGATACCGATCACGCGCGCGCTGTATCTGGCGCCGGCGCCCGCGCCGCCGTGGGCTGCGGGCACGGTCAGCGACAGCAGGCCTGCTTCGGACAGCTCGCGGAAATTCTCGAACGGGAAGCTGGCGGTGCGGTCGTGCTCGACCGCACACGCAGCAAAGCGCTCGGCCAATGCTTCGGCGCGTGCGATGTAATCGGGCTCGCTGTGGGCCGTGCGTCCTCTGGCTATAGAAGTCACCATGTGGCATCCAACCCCAGCAGGCCGAGGATCTGGCGGCGTAGATCGGCGAGATAAGGATCGCCGCGATGGCGCGGATAGGGCCGGTCGACGCGGATGTCGGCCTTGACACGCGCCGGACGGTCGCTGAAGACGATGACGCGGTTGGCGAGCACCAGCGCTTCCTCGGCATCATGCGTCACCAGCAGCGTGGTGAAACCCTTGCGCTGCCACAGCGAGACCAGCTCGGCCTGCATGGTGATGCGGGTGAGCGAGTCGAGCTTGCCGAGCGGCTCGTCCAGGATCAGGATTTTGGGACCGTTGACCAGCGCACGCGCCAGCGCGACGCGCTGCGCCATGCCGCCGGAAAGCTGGTGCGGATAGGCATTGCGGAAATCCGACAGCCCGACCAGGTCGAGCGCGGCATCGACGCGGTGGCGCTGCCGCTTCAGGATGCCCTGCGCTTCCAGCCCGAGGGCGACATTGTCCCAGACCGAGCGCCAGGGAAACAGCGTCGGATCCTGGAACACGACGACGCGCGAAGGGTGCGGGTTCCTGATGCGGCTCTCGTCCTCGCGCAACGTTCCTGCTTTCGGCTTGTCGAGGCCTGCGACGAGACGCAGCAAGGTCGACTTGCCGCAGCCGGAAGGGCCGAGCAGCGCGACGAACTCGCCGGGCTCGACGGCGATGCTGACATCGCTGAGCACCGGAAGCTCGGCACCGTCGATGTCGAAGGCGTGGCTGACCTGCTCGATATCGAGCGCGGCGCCGGCGAGCGGATGCGTCACCGCTTCTGCGACAGCTGCTTCTACCATTTGACCGTCCCCTTCTGCCAGACCAGCAGGCGATCGCGGATCGCGAACAGCAGCGTGATTGCGCCGGAGCAGAGCAGCGACATCACGATCAGCGCCGCATACATGTTGGCGTAGGCGGCCCAGCCCTGCGCCCATTGCAGGTACCAGCCGAGCCCGGCCTTGACGCCGATCATCTCGGCGACGACGAGCACGGCGAACGACGAGCCGAGCCCCATGAACAGGCCGACAAAGACGTGCGGAAGCGCGGCGGGGATCGCGACCTTCAGCACCAGAAAGGACGGCTTGGCGCCCAAGGTGCGCGCGACGTCGTAATAGGCGCTGCTGACGCTTGCCACGCCGGACCACGTCAGCACGGTCACCGGAAATCCGGTTGCGAGTGCGATCAGGAAGGTCGAGGCGCTCCAGCTCGACGGAAACGTGAAGAAGGCGATCGGCAGCCAGGCGGTCGCCGGCAGCGGGCCGATGAAGCGCAGCACCGGATGCACCCAATAGCCCACCGCGCGCGACCAGCCGATCGAGACGCCGGTGAGGAAGCCGATAACCGCGCCAATCAGATAACCGCCGAGCTGGAGCTTGACCGAGGCAAAGACACTGTCGAGCAGCTTTGGCAGATCATCGGTATAGATCTCGACGATCGATTGGGGCGGCGGAAAGAACGGCAGCGGCAGCCAGGCGAATTTGGCGGTCGCGAGCTCCCACAGGGTCAGGAAAGCACCGAGCGCGACCAGCCAGGGCGCGCGCTGGCGCAAGCCGCGGCCGGCCGATCCCAGGTAATCGGCGCTGACAGTTCCGAACAGAGCGAGTGCGGCAACGATGAAGGCCGCAATACCGAGCGAATGCGTGCGTGACCAGTCCCCGACGTCCTCCCACAACAGGCAGGACAGCCCGAAGGCGATCCAGGCGACGCTGGCGAGAACGCCGACACCGGATTCCTGCAGCCACGCGAGCAGCGGAGCACGCGAGAGGCGCGGCGCGCCCGAGGCAAGCCCGTCAGACAGCGAATACGTCGACATAAATGCGCTCCGCGAATTTGGCGGTATCGGTGCTCTGCTTGAAGACCTGCACGCTCTTCAAATCGTCAGCATAGGCCTTGAGCTCGCGTTTGAGCACCTCGCCTGTGGGATGATGATGATGGGTGTGGTAGCGCACCATGCCTTCGATATCGGCGAGCGTCGCCGCCTTCGGCGCGTAGGGCTGGAACGACTTCGCCGCCACCGCCGGGTTCTGCGAGGTGAACTTCGCGGCATCGAGCAGCGCCTGCGTGATGGCGCGTGCGACTTGCGGCTCCTCGCGCACGAGGCTGCCACGCAAGCCCACGATGCAACAGCTCTTGTCCCGATAATCACCGTCGAGGTTGGAGGCGATCTCCTTGTACTGGGTATCTTTCAGCCAGAGATAGGCCAGCGGGTCGGATGACAGGAAGGCCTGCACCTCGCCCTTTTCCACGGCGACGTTGAGCAGGTTGCCGGGATAAGCGCGCCAGTCGACGTCCTTGTTCGGATCGATGCCGAGCTTGGCGAGCTGAATCGAGAAGAAGTTCTTGTCCGGACCGGCGAGATCGCCGACGGCGACGATTTTGCCCTTGAGGTCGGCGAGCTTGCTCACGCTGGAATCGGCGTGGCTTAGCACGCGCATGCAGCCGCCATGGGTGCCGGCGGCGATCTTGACGTCGAAGCCCTGCTCCAGCGGCTTCAGCCAGCGCAGCGCCATGCCGAGACCGGCATCGCTCTTTGCGATCGCGATCGCCTCAAGCAGCTGATCGGTCGAGCCGGAATAGTTGACGAGCTCGACATCGAGATTCTGCTTCTGGAAGAAGCCATGCTCGATAGCGACGGGCAGCGGCGCGAGGCAGACCGCGCCGGCATTCCACGAGAGCTTCAACTTGCGCGGCGCGCCGGTGAGCGCGGGGGCGTCGGATGCCGTCCGGCACAGCGGAAACTCCGAGAGATCGATGCCGGGCGCTGGGGCGCGCGGCGCGAAGGCCTGCGCGCCAAGAGCCCCGAGCGGCGCGGCAAAGGCTGCCGCAAGGCCCGCCCGAAGCAAGTGACGCCGGTCGAGGGTCGATCCGCCGCGCCTGGTCTCGTTAGTCATCGGGCTGTAGCTCCTGCGCTGGCACGGCTCCACCGCCTGCGCAACGGTTCGCGTTGCGCATGTTCCGTGCGGAGCTGCGTCGAGAGAAAATCTTTCCGTCGGCGCTTCACACGCCGCGTTGATGCGATGAGCAAATCATGCGGCGCACTGCTCGTATCGTCAATGAAATGGAATTTCGAATGTGTTGCGAACCGAAGTCATTCTCTCCATGGCTGCTCGCGGAGACGATGAATCGGTTTCGACCGAGGCGCCGCCAGAATTGGAAGCCCCGCAACGCCATCACCTGCGTCTTTATGCGCATTTTGATCGGCGTACACAGCGTTTTCTTGAAAGCGTCGTTCCTGTTCGCCAGCTATCGTCTTACTTGCCGGAGCAGGGGCATTCTCTCTCCTCTCACGCCACGTGATTTGGCAGTGCTCATCAGACGAGTCTGAGCAAAGTTGGCATTTGTGGACCACACATTGATCGTGGCGACCTCGGTCGTGCCGATGTGGCCGCCCTCCTCGATTCGATCGCGGCAAACGCCGGGCGGTGGGAGGCAATGGTTCGCGAGATCTTGGTTGCGCGTTCTACCCACCTCAGCGACGGAGGCCCCAAAGAACAAGGCAGGTGCTGATCAGCATAAGGATCCCGACCGACACGAAGCCGGTCGTCACCAGCATCTCTTGCCAGGCCGGCGCACCTCGATCCGCGGCCGTTATCGGTGAAAGTGCGGCTGCGCCCGTCGCGGCCGCGACCGTCGTCGTCGCCCAAATGCCATATGTCCCACCCAAGAGCGCTGCGCGGCGCGTTCGAGCGCGGCGGAGAGCCGAACGTGCGCCCAACAACCTCCCAGCGCCAACAGGCAAGGTGCCATTCATCAGGCCTTCAGGATGGGCCGCAAGTGCCATCCTGATGTTGGAGAAGTGCTGCTCGGCAAGCCGGTGAGCAGCCCCAGCAGAAATAGAGCCATGCCGTGCCTCAGCAGCCGACGTCCGATTGTTTGCACGGTTCGCCCTCCCCCTGCGCTTCATGGCGCGATGTACGAGCATTGCCAAGTGTTCTCTCAATGGGTCTGCGAAAGCAGTTCCGGATTTAACCTGCGACCACGACGTCAAGCTTAACTCGCGACTTAGATTGCGGCTACCAACGTGGACGCTAGGCTGTGTGCACCGGACATTGCCCCGTCCGGGACCCATGGCGGAGCTCGCGCACCAACATACTCGGCGCGTCCGCTCCGCTCATCGGCCCGAGAAGCGACATGCGCAAATTGCTTTTGATCGTCTTCGGCGTCTGTTTTTGGATCGTACTGCTTGCGGCGATCATCACGACGGTGGCGCGCCTAGGCACCGAGGCGAAAGAGCGGCGAAGCCAGAGCTCGGCTGCCCATCTCTCAAAGATCAGGCGTTGACCTTACTCGCACCCGTTCATGGCGCGGGTTTCCAGCACGGCCGCACGGCTGCCGATAACCACTCCTCAATAATGCGGCCAACACTGCCAGCTGGGAAAAGCAGCGCTCTCTAGAGACGATTCCAAGTGTTCGATCAGCATCACCGCCAGTTCTTAAATCGGCTTCGAAATGCCGGCTGGGTCGCGGCTTCAGGCCTTCCAGATACGCCAAGACCGAGCTCTTCTCCGCAACGGCTGGATCGAGCGGCCCGATACCCCAGTCGGCATACAATCTCCAATCACCGAGACTGGTCTGACGGAAGGTTGTTGCGCGGCATATTGGCAAACGTTGGCAGGCCATCGTCACTTCCAACAGATCGCGGATCAGCGTCGCGCGGTCAGCGGCGCGATTGCCGAGACCGAAACGGCATCGGGCGCGCCTGCTGCCGGGGAGCCTGCAATTTTATTTTCACCAGCTAATAGTGCGCGTCAGCTTGCTCGTCTTTTGTTGGTATCGGACGTAATTCCGTTGAAACGACTGAGAGTTCAAATGCTTATTGGGCTGACCGGTTACCGGGCAGGGACAGATCGCGATGAAAGTGTGCAAGACAATCCCAGCAGCTGGTCGTGACACGTGCGACCTGAATCGAGCCGCCGGAAGCCTGTTCCTCCAAGGCTTGCCGAGCTTATGAGCGCAATCGGCTAAAGAAGGGTTTGGCGTCCCGCAGATAGGCTCAAGAGGGCTTGATGATTTAGGTTATTAAGCTATATAGATAACCTATATCATCGGAATTCAAGCCATGACAACCAAAGAAAAAGCTCTTGAGATCTCAGGTGTCGGAACCGTTACCGGGACCCCCGACGAAGTCCGAAAAAAACTTGCCCATTTGCCCGTGGATCAAGTTGTTGCTTTGACATTGCAGCATGGCAATAAAGCGCTTGCTCACGTGCTCCTCGATGCGGTTGCCGGCCTCGCCGCGCTGATCCCCGGCATTATTGAGCGCCGCCACGAGGCGAAATACCTGTCGATCATCGAGGCTATCGTGCCCGACGTCCCGATGCCCCAGCACAAGCTGATTGAGGCTCGGATGACAGCCCAAGCCCGCAAGGGCGTGCTGGAAACCGGCGAATGGATGACGGCAGCAGAGGTTGCCGAGATGGCGGGGTTTAGTACGAGCAATCCGAGCGCTCAACCGAACAAATGGAAAAAGGATCGGCAGATCTTCGCCGTGCGTCATCACGGGGTCGACTATTTCCCGGGCTACGCTTTCGGTCCATCGACGGATTATCGACCCGCCAAAGACCTTGCACGAGTGCTGGAGGTCTTCCGCGGAAACAAGGACGATTGGGGACTTGCCTATTGGTTTGCGTCGGTCAACAGCTTCCTTGGAGGCAAGCGGCCGCAGGACTTGCTGATAAGCGAACCTGATCGCGTTGTCGCAGCGGCCGAGGACGAGGCAGCCGGCGTGCTCCATGGCTAAGAAGAAGTCCGGTGTTGGCCGCCCGGCTGCCCGGACGAAGATCGCCAGGCCGCGGCCAGCCCCGCCTACCCCATCCCCGCAATCGGTCGTACCGGCTCCGCCCGCCGGCTTCGCCAATCTGGTGAACATGATGACCTGGCCGAAAGGCCAGATCATTCATCGGATCCATCCAAAAGCCTATGGCAGCAGCCAATTCAATCCAGGCCCAAATGGCAATGCCCGGTTCAGTCCGATCAAAGCTTCAAGCGGCGCGAACATCCCTACTCTTTATGGCGGCACGGCCTTCGATTGCGCGGCCATGGAAACCGTCTTTCATGACGTGCCTTTTGTCGCTGGACTAAAGACCTTCGACAAGCAAAAGCTGGCCGGCCACGTTTATTCGCAAGTGACGCCGAAACGAGACCTGAAACTGGCCGATCTCAGCGTGACGGCACTCAAAAGGCTCGGGATTCCACGCAGTCAGCTCATCGATACCGAGAAGAACGAGTATCCGAACACTCGGAAATGGGCCGAAGCTATTCACGCTGCTTGCCCCCATGCCGAGGGACTTTGCTGGGTGTCTCGCCAGGACGACCGCGCTTTGTCGATCGTGATCTTCGGCGATCGCGTCGCCGCGGCAAATTTATCGCCCGTAGGCGCTCCGCTGGACCTGCTGACTATCGACGCCGTGTACGCAGACCTCGTCATTCTCGCTGACAGGATCGGCGTCAAGCTTGTCAACGGCAAGTAGCGAGGCAACCGTCCTGGTCCTCAAGAGTAAGGCAGGTCACACTTCAACTTACACAATCTGTGATATAATCGAGGTGTTGGGCGCACTTTTTGGGGGATAGTGTGCAATGCCGAAAAATATTCTCATTTTCTCCGACGGCACCGGACAGGCCGGCGGCATCAATTTCGACGAAGCCCGAACCAACGTCTACAAGCTCTATCGAGCCTGCCGTGTCGGTCCCGACACCAAGGTCGAGCCTTCGGAGCAGGTCGCCTTCTATGATCCTGGTCTCGGCTCGGCATCCGACGGCGGTCATTTCAAGATTGGCTGGATCCGATGGCTCTACAACCTCGCCAGCATGGCAACGGGTCTCGGCATCACCCGCAACATCGTTGACTGCTACGCCGCGATCATCAACCTGTATGAGCCCGACGATCGCATCTATCTGATCGGGTTCAGCCGCGGTGCCTACACGGTGCGTTCCGTCGCCGGCGTTTTGACCTATTGCGGCATCCCGCGACATATGCCGGACGGCTCTCCACTGAGACGCGATCCGAAAAGCCTGCGAAAGCTGGCCGAACATGGCGTCAAGGACGTGTATCAGTTCTGCCCCTCTTATCGCCGCAAGGACACCAAGGGCTACCGCCAGTTCCTGCTCGAGACACGCGATCTCATCGCAGCCAAATTCAGGCGCGAACATGGGAGTTCACGGACCGTCGGCGAGGCCGAGCAGGCCAACGTGTTTCCTTACTTCATCGGTGTGTTCGATACGGTTGCGGCTCTCGGTCACAAATATCTCGGCCCTGCGCTCGTGGCTCTTGGCATCGCTGTCCTGGTGGGGCTGAATTGGGGAGACCGTGCGCTCGAGCCGTTTTTCCCTTGGGCCGGCTGGGCCGCTCGGATCCTGAGCTACCTCGGCGTCGCGGCCGCGCTGATTGGCTTTCTGATGAATTATCTCAAGATAGCCCCGCCGTTGCCGGGCTACAGCTTAGCCTGGCGTCTGCTGACGCTTCACCTGGCGCCACCGAAGCACAAATTCTACGACACCACTTTGAACCCAAATGTCGGCTACGCCAAACATGCGATCTCGATCGACGAGAATCGTGCGGATTTCAAGCGAGTGCCCTGGTCGCCGACGGCGGAGAAACAAGATCGGCGCGATGCCCAAGGCAATCTGTTCTTTGAACAAGTGTGGTTTCCCGGCGTACATGCCGATATCGGCGGGGGCTATCTAGAGAACGAAGCCAGGCTCTCCGACGTGGCTCTGAGCTGGATGCTCGCGGGCGCGTCGCTGATTCCAGACGGGCTCAACCATGACGGCGGCGTCCTCCGTCTTTCCCCGAACCCTGCCGGCCAACAACACAACGAGCAGGCCGGTGGATTCTTGAAGGCTGGGGTGCGTCAGCTTCCCGTGGATCCAAACACCGGTGCGTCAAGCTCGCCAATGCACAAATCGGTCTATCGGCGGTTCGAGGCCGGTCCGGTGCTGCTGTTCGACCGCATGGCGGCGTACATTCCCGACAACATGCGAGTCCACGTGGACTTCAGGCATTACTTCGATCGAAGCGCCCCGCAGCCGCCGAAATGTATCGCCGACGACATCGAGCTCAAATGGGAGAAAGCCAACCATGTCGGTCGCCTCTAGCGTAATCGCCCCGTCACATTTCGACGCCAAATTCCATCGAACCTCTCGAGCGCGTAGCTGAACCTCATGCCCGCAGTCGATCAGACCGCCATTCCGGCCCAACCGAAGCGCTTTCAGCACCACATGCGGTGGCTGTCAGGACGCTTGGCCGGCGTCGGAGCAATCAAGATCGTGGCGATCGGCTCGTCGACCACGGCGGGTGAAGGCGACATCGTGCCCTATCCGCAGCGTCTTGAGCGTGCACTGCGGGCAGGCTTTCCGGGCAGGAATTTCGATGTTCTCAACCGCGGCGTCGGCGGTGAAGAAGCTCCGGACGAGCTACGAAGGATTCAGGGCGACGTACTCGGCGAGCAACCATCGGTCGTGGTCTGGCAGGTTGGTACCAACGCGGTTTGGAAGAACCAGGATCTCGACGCCACCGCCGGCGCGATCCAACGCGGTCTCGCGATGTTCGCAAATGAATTGATGGACGTCGTGCTCATGGATCTTCAGTACGTGCCGGCCGTGCTCACTCCGACAATGGAGGAGCGTGCACACCGAATGGTGGCATTGATTGAGACGGCAGCCAGCCGGGCCGGCTTCCCGGTCAACGTGTTCCACCGCTTCGCATTGATGAAGCAGTGGCATGAGGCAGAACGGATCTCCTTTGACCGGATGGTCGATCCCACCGATCCCGACCGCCTCCACCACAGTGACTGGAGCGCCCGCCGGATGGCAGAGGCGCTCGCCAACACGATCGCGATCGCCGCGACCGTGGGCTCATGAATGGAATGAAGTGTTGAACTTTTACCCACGCGAGGATTCGTCATGGCTAAGATTGCCGCCAGCGTCGTTGTGCTCTTGAGCCTCTTCTTGGCAAAGCCCGCGTCCGCTTGGGGACCCGACGGACACCGCTTGGTCGGGTCCATTGCTGACCAACTACTGACCCCGAACGCCAAGCAGCAGGTGAAGACCTTGCTGGGCGTCGACCTGCGGCAAGCCGGGCCATGGCTCGATTGCGTGAAGAGCGTGCACAGGCAAAACGATGGCAGCTTCGCCTACGTTGTGGATCCTCAGTACGAACCTCCATGCACCCCCTTCGCGAACGACCGCAACGCTATGGTCGATTACGCCGGCCGAAACTGGATCGATTGCGTCTATCCGGAAGGAGCGAGCGCGACCGCCAATCTTGGCTGTCACAATACGTACCACTTCGACGACGTGGCCGTTCAGCGCGACAAGTTCGATCGAAACTATGCGGGTACCAATGATCATGATCTGGTCGCGGCTACCAACGCCGCGATCGCCGTGCTGCTTGGCCGGCCGGCTCCGCCACCCTTCGACATCAAAGACAAGAAAGAGGCTCTGTTCATACTCGCTCATCTCGTGGGCGACATGGCACAGCCGCTTCATGTCGCTGCGCCGTACCTCGATCCCAGCGGAAGCCTGGTCGATCCGGACGTCACGCACACGATCGACCCGTCGACCGAAACCGCGGGCGGCAACTGGATCCACGATAAAGGCATCACCGCCGGAAACGACGCGTTCCATCATTCCTGGGACGACACCCCATCCGATCTGGGAAACACCGCCCCGCTGGCTTTGGTGAACGTCGCAAAGGCCGTTCCGGCCGATACGGACCGCATCGAGAACTGGTCAGCAATTTGGGCCACGGACACGATCGCGGTGGCGAAACAGGCGATGGCGAATGTGACCTACACGAAGATAGGTCCCAGGAAGTGGACGATCTCCTTCTCGGATCGAGCGGCGTACCTACAGTCGGCGGATGCTATCAAGCGACAGCAACTTGCCAAGGCGGGAGCCCGTCTCGCCGAGATCGTGAACCACGTTTGGCCCTAGTCCGAAAAACACTTCCGCGGGAACGATCCGTCAATCTTCGTACTCGGCAGCCGCGGGCGGCTCTTTGGGAGACGGCTCGGGCGTCGTCGTGTTCTGCTTCTTGATCCGCATCGCCAGGATAGTCGCATAAAGATCACGCGGCGAGGCCTTATCGAGGTCCTGCAGATCACGATAGTTGGCCAAGAAATCCAGGATGCTCGGCCTCAGTGGCCGTGTGTCTGTCGGCGCTCGAGTTTTGAGCTTGCGGTCAAGGTCGAGCTTGGTGAGCTCGATCGCATGCTTACGCCATTCGACCTCTCTATCTTGTCTGTCGCGCGCACCTACGACAAATTTGGTGATCACCCCGGTAATGACGCCAACGATCACGGCGGCGGTCGCACTTACGACGGCTGTTACAGCCGCCAACGTGGTCGGCTGCAGCTTGGACAGCTCTTGAAAAAACTTTTGAAGCGCGCTCATGGAGAGGATCTCAGGCTGACATGGCTCCGCCCGCCTGACCTTCCGTTTTGCCGACAATGAATTTTCGTTCCAGGACCTTTCCGGTCGAATCCTTGGCGATCACGACCAATTCCGCGCCGCCCACGCCCTGCGGCATCCGCATTTCTTCGTGACACGGTGGGTCGGGACAATCGCTGTCGTGCACCACCTTCCCGCTCAGCCGGACGGTAATGCGGGTTACGCCGACGCCACCCAGGATCGTGAACCGGAAATTCCTGCCTTCGACGGGCGGTTTTGCATCCAATTCCATTCGTGAAACCATTCGCTAGTGAAGGATATCGTACCACTCAGCGTGGCAGTGCCTTATCGAACGCTACTGTGGACACCATATTGCCAAGTGCTTCTTGCGCGAAGCGGATAGATAGCGGCCCTGCCACGCGGGATCGTCCGATAAGTGCGACCACGGTACCTTGCCCTGATCGAACTGCCGCTTGACGTAGGCACGCCAGGAATAGTGCTCGTAAGTGGCAAGACAGGCGACACTGTACGCCTCCGCCAGAGATCGATTGCCGTGCACCACGACAAAATTGTCGTCGTTCTGCTCGCTGGCGGAGGCGGAAAAGTTGTGGGATCCGGTGACCACCTTGCAGTCGTCTGAAAAAGGGTCGATCACGATCATTTTGGAGTGCGTAATCGCATGGCCGACGCCCGGGTTCTGGTTGGGAAACAGAAACTGGTTGCGCGTCACCTCCCCAATCCAGTCCGAAAAGGACTTCACGACGCCCTCGGGCTGCACCAGAGCCGTCTCAAACTCATGGGGCTCGGTATCGACACCTCTCAGCGTGAATTTTTCGCGGTCATCCGACGTGACGGTGCTGACGACACCCCTGACGTAGATCTCTGAGGCCCTTGCGACAATATCAGCGAGTGGATCGGGACCGGGCTGGAACATCACATAGAGGATTATGTCCTTGGCGCCCGTCACGAGCTCAATGAGCGCTTCGATGTCGATACCCTTCCCGACGTTCTTCTTCGACTTGCTTCGGACCCGGGTGAACCAGACGTCTGTCCCGTTCGCCGGACGCGGCGATTTGGCGTTGTCGCCCAGAAGATCCCGCGTGAAGTCGCTGCCAGCATCTTTAAGACGGCCCCACTGCTCGAAATACAATCCGGCGATCTTTGGGTCGACAAACAGGATCCCATTATTGGCCTGCGTGCAGAGGCCGGTCGGCGCCCAATTTGTGCTTCCGGTCCAAACCTTCGTTGCGACGTCGCCATTGGTGGACACAACGACGGCGAACTTGTTGTGACCCAGGCCCTTCGAGCCGAGAATCCTGTCGTGGACGTCAACGCCGGCCGCTTTCAGCTCCTCGCGGGCATCCGCGTTGCCGTCGCCCCCCTTGTCGGAGCCATTCGAGAGGACTAGGTGCGCGCGACGCTTCAAAAGCTTCAGCCGCGCGATCAGTTCCTCATCTGAGAGCTCGTAAATCGCCAGATAAAGCTCCAGCCTGGGATCCCCGATGACTTCATCGAGCAAGCGCAGGAGCGCCAACCGAAGTTCACCCGAGAGAAATCGCCTCAAAGGCTCTTCGAGGTCGGCTATGTGATCCTTGATGTCGCGCGGCTTCCAGTTCTTCTCACGCGCGATGCGCGCGACGAATTGAGACATGACGAAGCCGCGATTGAAATACGCCTCTATGCCGTTGCCGGCCTGGCCATTCACCTCGATGGCTTCGGTCCAGCCGGAATCCGCCAAGGACACCAGCGTGCTTTCTCCGACAATGCCTTCCGCGGACGATCCCACCACGTTGATGCGATAGCGGACAGTCTGGCCGTTGTTGGCGCCGTGATCCGTCCATTCGTATCTTTGGAAAGGCCATACACTCGACGGCCTTGAGCTATTTGCGTCATCAGCGCCATCCGTTGTCGGCTGGTCCGTAAAGCCCACGCGATTGCGCAGGATCTCCGTGGGCGACCAATTCCCGCCCACCTGGCGCTGACGTTCAATCATGAAGCCCAGGCATCCCCGGATCGCTACGTCCGAAGCACCACCGCTGGAGACGCGCCAAAAGAGCTGGACGTCGTCGCAATCATGATAGGCAGTTGCTCGTAGCTGAATTCCATTGACCGCGTTCGAAACCACAACCGGCATGGCGATGTGTCCTCTCCTCGATGGCCATTTGACCGTTTGTCTGTCAGGCTCTGCTCAGGAAGCTGGTCGACACCTTCATAGGCTCGTCGGCCAGCGCAAACATCAAGTTCTGCAGCGCTATGCCCGAGTGGAGCCGCATCACATCGCCGATCTCCTTCGCATCTACCGTGAATCTCACCTTGAGCAGACAGGCCACGCCGTCCTTCTTGCGAGCTCTCGCCAGGGTGAACAGGTTGCGGACGGTATCTTCGACCTTGACGCCCTTCTTGGAGGGAATGGGATCACCATTTGCATCGTATTCGGCATCGCGTTGCCAGTAGCGATCCTCGTCGAAGAAAATCATTGGCGTGAACGATTTTGCGTCAGGGACGTAGCAGTTTCGCTCGGCGTCTTCGAAGATTTCGCGGATCGTGCCGCCGCTGCCCCGCGCGTAGACGATGCCGGCGCGCGAGTTGGTGATCAGCGTCTCCTCGCGGATGCTATTGAGGAAGAACTTAGCGTAGTGTGTCGCAAAGGGCGTGGTCGGCTCCTGACCGTAGAGCCAGGTGGGCACGCCGAGGCTGAGGCTCGGCTTGGCCGGTGCACGCTTCCTTGCGTCCAGGGCTGCGTTGATCCAGCGCCTCGCGTCGTCGAATTGCTTCTCGTGGCCCGGCGCGATCCCCCCGTCGCTGGTCACGAGCTGATCCAGCACAGGAAGCAAGGGCTCCTTCCCGAGGGTGAACAGCGCCGCTGTGAAGTCCGCATCGTCAGCGCCTGCGAAGGTCGCGCCGACGTGAGCAGCCTCCATCGCACCAGGGCCGCCGCCCGTAACGATCATAAGGCCCTGTTCGGTCAGTTGACGCGCCAGCCTTGCTAGCGTCGCATAGGCCGGTTCCGCCCTCGACAGCTCGTGCCCAACCATAATGCCGACGAGCTTTGGCGTCTCCTGCGTCAGGAAGCGTCTGAGCGCGTCAGATATGTTGGCATCGTGGTCGGCCTGCTTCCTCCGCACATCCAAAGTCGCCGGGTTGTCAGCGCCGTCAGCGACATATTGTCGGAAGACACGAAAATCCCACGCCTCCGCCAGTCCCATCTTCGAATTTGGATCGTAGCCGCGCAGCAGATCTTCGGAAGAATACAAATTGGTGGGCAATTCGTAAGCCAAGGGATGCTCCTAACACTCAGGTCAGATCGAAGGGACGGCGAATCCGCCCCAGCCGGACGCCAACCACGGCAAACGTTCTCAATGCAAGGTCAAATACCTAAACTACAGGTAGAGTGTGACATTCACTTCTTAGGTAGGCAAGGCCAAATTCCTTTCGTTCTGCTACGGCCATCCGGAACGATCCTCGGCCACCGCTCGTTTGCTCGCAAAAATCTTCAAGGGCATGCCGGCGCTGCGGTCACTGCAATTGGGAGTGCGGGCAGCGGCGAGGCAGACGAGAAGCAAACAAAGCGAAGTCGTTGGTTGTTCGCACCATCCCACTCAATAGGCCAATGACGGAGGCGTCCCTCGATGAGCTCTCGCCGAAGCCAGCGAGCAGGGCAAGAATGAACCCAATGATGACATCCTCGATATGTTTGAGATCCTGCATGAGCGGCTGGTGCGGGCGGAGGGCATGGTCGCTGACAAGATCGCGCGGCGCAGGCGACGAGGGACAACGTCTCTTGGGATTACTCGAAGCATTGCTGACGCCATCATCGTCCCATGGAGTGCGCAAGGGACTTGAACTCGCACGCTCCGGCCTCTAGGTAGTGTTGCTAAGATCACCCCAGATCGAAAGCAGTTCTCTATCCATTGAGCTACGCTGCGATGCAAGGAGAGGGTCACCCGGCGGCGGCCGTCTACAGTTCTTTCTCCTGATCCTCTTCTGCTCGTGCTCTTTCATGAATTCAGGCTTCGAAGGCCGAGAACTCCTTGATCAGGCTGTTGAGCGAATCGCGCGTTGCGCGCTAGCTGGCTACTTTTCTTTTTCTTATAAAGCGTCTCCATGCTGCAATTTTACATTCTTTGTCGTTCTTGCCGAGCCTGGCGCTGGAAAGTCGGAGTTGCTGGACTTTCTAAGCGAGAGCTATGAGGTTCCACGTCAGCCAGCGAGTCAGTTTGTTCACGAAGGTCCCGCTCCGAAGAGCGTGCTTGTGATCGATGCGCTCGACGAAGTAGCGCGAACGGGTGAGGAGACGACTCAATAGATCATTGTAAAAGCCCGCGCGTCGACGGCGACAACTGTCATTCTTGCAAGCCGTTCATATGTTTGGGATCATGCGCGCACGACGGCCGTTCGCGATCGTTTCGGCGTCGAGCCAAACATTTTGCGTCTCGAATCATCCGTGCTTTCTCGGCCCGCTTATGCTTCGCATCCATCGGAATGGCACACATCCTGAGACCAAAGGTGATGTTCTCGCATGGCGCACCAGGGCTCGAAGCTCGGACCCGCTGATTGATTAAACCGCACCGAAATCTGGACCTTGGTGGCCCTTAGATAGTCGGCCGCCTTGCTCTCCAGGGATTTGCATCTTCGTAAGCTGCCGCCGCTTGGAAAACCGAGAGATCGTCGTATGTCTTGGCGATAATCTGAAGGCCGGTTGGCACTCCGGTCGAGGCAAATCCGCTTGGCACGCTGATCGCCGGATGTTGCGAAACCAAATTGAACGGATATGTCATCTGCCAACCCAGATAGGCATAGATTGGCTTACCGTTAATCGTGAAGTTTGGATCGGCATTGTCCTGGGTCGCGGGCGGAGCCGGCACTGCCAGAGTTGGAGAGATCAGCACGTTGTACTTATCGAGGGTCGGTCCCAGAAATTCGTACATTTTGCCGCGTACCAGATTGGCCCTCCAGAACTTGGCCGCACTAATCTGCTGTCCGCGCTTGAGAATGCCCGCACAGAACGGATCCATTTCATACCAGCGATTCAGGTCGGCTTCGGCGACGCCTGCGAATAAGCCTTCCCAATGCGTCATCCAGGCATCAAGAACGCTCCAATTCCAGCCCGTATCGACCTGCTCCACCTCACATCCAAGTTCCTTGAACACCTCGACGGCTGCAAGCGTGTTTTTCTGGACCTCGTGGTCGACCTCGAAATACCCCAGGTCCATCGAAAATGCGATCTTCCATCCCTTGATGCTGGGATAGGTCGCCGGAAGGATCAGCTTTTCCCGCAGTGAACACGCGTCCGCGTTGTGCGGCCCGGACATGACGTTCTGCATGAGAGCGGCATCCGCGACGCTGCGCGTGAGCGGCCCGTAGTGGATCAGGCCTTCGTAGGGATGTTCGCGGTCGAGAGGATTGCGGCCAAATGGCGGCTTGTAACCAACAATGCCGCACGCCGAAGCAGGGATGCGAATCGATCCTCCTCCATCTGTCCCATCCGCAATCGTCGTCATACCGGTCGCAACAGCGGCACCGGCGCCGCCAGAGGATCCGCCTGGCGTATATTCCGGATTCCAAGGGTTGCGGGTGATACCCCAAAGCGGGCTCTTCGTGACAGAAGAGTGCGCGTGCTCCGGCGTGGTGGTACGGATGTGCATCAGCGCTCCTGCGCTGAAGAGCCGCTCGACTGTCGGGGCCGTACTTGTGGGCCGGAAGTCCTTGTGTAGCCGGGATCCAAAGGTCGTGATTTCTCCCTCGATGGGATGAAAATCCTTGATCGCGACCGGAATACCTTCCAATAGGCCGATCTCTTTGTCATCGGACTTGGAATACTTCGCTTCGGCCCGTTTTGCCGCGTCCAAGGCCCTGTCGTAGAATTTGTACGTCACCGCATTGAGCTTTGGGTTTACTTCCTCTGTGCGGGCGATCACAGCTGTCATCAGTTCAACGGGCGAGAGCTTCTTTTGTCTAAACGCCCTGAGCGCGTCCGTTGCCGTCAGATAGCAGAGCTCGTCGGACGTGCTCATGATTGTCCCCCCTTTTGACATGAATGCTCTTTGGCCGCGCGGATCCGCGGCACGTGCGCCGGATCTGCTTACTAGAGGCTCTTTGCGTTAAATGCAAGCAAATTGCGTTTAGTGCAACACGACCTGCCACGCTCCGCGACGAAAGCATCACAAAGCTTGCGGCCCGATTTCTGAGAGCCGCGGGATGACGATTTGAATCCGGCCGATCCAATTGCTGTCGCCTTCGCGGCGCGCCCTGAAGAGACCGACGCACTTTCTCGAACAAAGAGGAGTTCGCCACGAGTAGTGGCGGATGAGACCGAACTTGCCACCACACAGAGCGCAACGCGCCCCTCCGCCATTTCGAAGAGTCTCCGAGTATTGGGGCATTGTTTGCTCCTCCTCTTTCTCGTAGCTGCTCGTCACGTATCCTTTTGCTGTACCTCGACAGCGATTGATGCGGGCTGTTGCAGATCTGTCCTCGCCGACTGCCGTTCCTGAAAAGCTCGAAATCAAGTGCTGCCATTGCCCAGCTTCGGTCCGGCAGGGCCTTGTTTCAATACGTCAGTCGACCGATTTTGCCGGGAGCCGCGATGGGACCGCTATTCGCGAACAACTTTGTTGCCCCGCGGTGCTCACTTCGGAGAGGCATGCTTCAGCGCACCAAGCCATACCCATCTATGATGGATGGCAAGGAGCAATCAACTTTCCTTAGGTTGTTGGTCGTTCTCAGCAGGCTTCACTCCACGATGAAGTATCTCGATCCATCGAAGTCGATCCGACGATCAACGCCTATTCCGCATAGATGATGATCGTGATGAACTCGATCCGATCGTCAAGCAGCTTTTCCGGACCATGAAGGACGCCGCCGGAGAATGTGAACGCGTCACCTGGCTCCACGAGAAACGTTCTGTCGCCAAACCGGTACTGCATCCGGCCGCTCAGCATGTAGATGAATTCTGTTCCAGGATGCTGAAAACGGGGATAGCTCTCGCTCTGCTTGTCCATGTTGATAAGAAAAGGCTCGAAGATTTTGCGCGGCCCCTTGTGATAGGACAGGAGCCGGTAGGTATGCCCGTGCTTGGTGCCTGAGCGAACAACCTCCATCTGGTCGGCGGCCTTGATCAGCTGGGCCTCGCCCCTCGTTTGCTCCACCTCTCTAAACAACGTCGACAGGTCCGTTCCCAGAGACGCACAGATCCGCTCAAGGTGCTCGAGGCTGGCAGTGGACTGGCCATTTTCGAACCGGCTGAGCATCGGGACCGAGATGCTTGCTGCCGACGCAAGATCGCTAAGCGTAAGGCCGCGGTCGAGCCGAGCACGCTTCATGGCAGCCCCCATTCTCTCGTCGATCGGCGGCTTTGCCACGGCCGTTTCGGTGGGAGGAGCAACCTGCTCAGGCGCGCGCTCCTTCTTGCCGTTGCGCTGGCGCTTTTGATTCGCTTGTTTGGCTTTGCTCAATTCGACGCCTCCCGCAGCCTTTGCAGGATATGACGTCTAAAGCGTTTTTGGATCTAGCAATAGTCCTTATCGCCACTGCTTCTCTTCGCTGATCCACCACGATCCAGGTAGGGCTCCAGGCTTTACGAACGCGTCGACGGCATTAGCAAGAAGCCTGGACACGTTGTTCTCGAAATTGTTGACCGGGAGCGCCTGCCCAAACGCAACAGAGCCCGCCGAGAACACTGCGCCGTGGTTTGGGGCCATGAAGAAGGCCATATCGGCGCGAACCCGGTAGTCGTAAGACCCCGATAATCCTTCGAATGCATAGTGGATGACCTCCGGGTTGACGAGATAACTGTCCGTGTGACCGCCGGAGGAGGCGATGAGCTTTACGTGGGGTGGCGTCCCAAGGCTTGGATCGCAGCGATCAAGGGCCACGCCTGCAGCGCCACCATAGGCCAGACCGAAATCTCCGATGATCTCCCCTTCGATCCCCTTCGTCAGCCAAGAGACAGTGCGGTGGTAGCTATCGGGCATCTTTCGGTAGAATTGGCTCTTTCCGTAGCCTTCCGAGATGAAGCCAACGCCCACGACCTTTTGCGCCGGTCGCCCCTGAGCACGCCAAGCGCCGCCCTTCTGACCATTGGTGGCCATGTAGTATTCGCCGGGACGCGCATCCCAGGTCTTCCACGCCGGGCCAAATTTGCGGCACTCCATCACCCATGGCTCGTCCGGGCGGAACGCCACGCTCCAATGGAAACCATTGCCGCCGAGGTAGATGTATCGTCCCCCAGCAGCGATGTAGTCTTCAGTTGCATCGAGCATCCGTTCGGAATAGTACTCCGGATGAGTGCCACTGATGATGCAGGTGTACGGCTCCAACGATGATACACCTTCGCGCTCAAGGTCCTCGTCGGTCAGGACATCGTAGTCATAGCCTTGGTGCTCAAGCCAGGCTATGACCGAGAGGTCAGCCGGGAACTGCCAGGCAAGATTGGTGCTGGACGACCGGTATTTCGGCCGCATGTTGACGATCGGACGGTGGTAGGAGCTGTAGCAGACGCCCTGCCCGTCAGCCCAGTGATCGCAGGCCGAAAGGCTTAAATCGTCGCGCTTGCCGAGTTCAATGTCGATCTCAGACAAGACGGCCGGCATGCCGGTGACCGGCTGAGTGATCGGCGACTCGAAGCTCTGTCGTTCATTCGCGTAAGCAATATAGCTCGCCGTCGGAAACAGGAATGCTATCCGGCTGGTCGGCTTCTTGGGACGGACGAAGAACGGGATATATTCTTCACCGATTTCGGCCTCCTCACCTGCGCGCAGGCGGATGGCGTAGGCACCGCTTCTCAAAGTCTCTGGCAGCCTGACTGCCTTCGTCACTTTCCAATTGCAGTCCGTCAGGGCATCAGCGTGGAATTCGATGCCGCCATATTCCTGTGGCGCCAAGCGGAAGCAATCATTGCGGCCACTCCAATTCCATCCCGTCTGACCCCGCACTGGCCGATTTCGTCCTACGGCATGCAAGCGGAAGGGCCCGGTGTCGGTGACCACATCACCGATCCCTGCCTCGGTGTAACCTGCCGCCGTATCCCAATAACCCACCAGCCCTTGCGGTGACGGCTTTTGGCCAAATCTGAGCTGATCAAGGTCCTCGCGTGATAGTGCGCGATCGAACAGGCCCGGCCGATCGATCTTGCCACAATAGAGTTGCGAGACGAACTGGCCGCGGCCCTCCCGGCAATCACGCGCGCCGCCGATCAGAAATGGAGTCACGGGGAGATTCTTCTGTCGCGATAGAAGAATTGCAGACGAATGGGCGCTGTGCTCGACGAGCGCCACTCTACTCAAGAGGCTATTATACCGGTTGAGTACGCCCTCCTGAAATAAGCTCGCCCGACCCGTGTTGGCATCGAAAGCCGCTGCAACGAAGTACCACGAGTTGGCCTGCAGAGGGACGTCGGCCTCGAGGCGATCAACCTCGGCACCTTGTCCCAACGTGAACTCAAGCCGGCCATTTGGGGAGATGCCGAGGTAAAATCCGCAACCTTCCTCGTTGTCCCAACGCGCAATGAGAGCTTGGCGGCGCCCAAGCTGTGGCCGCGTCGGGCAAATGAAGGCAAAAGCCGTCAGACTACCCTCCACAGCCAAGCGATGCGAATCGTCCGCCACTTCGAGGAATGAGCCGAGCTGAGTGTGCTGCGTTTCGACCCGCCACGTGCCAGTGCTGCAGTCGATCTCTTCCTCCACGAACCCGGGCCCGGAAGGATGTTGATCGCCATGGATCAGCCGCACCAACTTTGCTTCGGCTCGGTCTGTGCCTTCCCCGTTGACGTAAAACTGGACAACGTCGCCCGGCTTGACTGACAGCTTGTCCGAATAGCCGAAGAGCTTAGGTCTTGTCATTACAAACTCCAATTTTTTCCGGCTTCCGTCCGGCGGCAGAGCATCGACTGAACGCGAAAGCCCATTTCAGGACTCGAGCAAGTCGTGCACGTTCCGGAGGAAGACTGCGTGCAGTGCTTCCGTGTGAGACGTGTAGATTTTCTCATCCAGTCCCTTCGGCGGCACGCCTCGAACTCCTGAAAGGACCACCACCCGGTACGCCTCGAATGGCCGGACAGTCACGATAGCGTACCTGTCAGCCAGCGGTCGGCGGTTGAAATAGATGAGCAACCGATCCAGAGGCTCGGTGTGCTGTCCCAAGGGAGAGAGATGATGCTCCTCGATCACCTCTGGTGTGACGAGCGTTCGCAGGAAATCCCGCTGCCTTGTCTCGAACATACGCCTGAAGATTTCGTCCCTGTCCTCAACTTGCGCCGTATTCTGCATCATCGGTCTCCTTCAGTATCGCGCAACTTACGAAGCGACAGTCTCGGGCTTTGGCACGGCTTCAGCCGGCGCTGCATCGGGCAGCGGCCCAGGTTTGACGAAGGCGTCGACGACATTGGCCAGGAGTCGAGAAACATTGTTCTCGAATCCATTTACCGGCAGCGCCTGGCCAAAAGCAATCGAACTGCAAGATAAGACCGCGCCATGGTTGGGAGTGGCGAAGTAGGTGATGTCCCCACGCACGCGGTAATCGTAGCTGCCGGTGATCCCGGGATGTTGATGCAATTGAACCTGCACATGCGTAATGTAGTTGTCGGTATGGCCACCGGATGAAGCGATCACTTTCGCGTTCGGTGGCGTTCCGAGTGTCAGGTCGTAACGATCCAGTTCGACGCCGGCGGCTCCATTATAAGCAAGGCCGAAATCTCCAATGATCTCACCCTCGACCCCCTTAGTGATCCAGGACAGTGTCGGATCATAACTGTCCGGCATCCGGAAAAACGGCTCGCTCCTGCCAAACCCCTCCGATACAAAGCCAACGCCCATGATCTTCTGTGGCGGCCTGCCGAGGCATTTCCAGGGACCGCCTTTTTGCCCGGTGGTCGCCATGTAGTGCTCGCCAGGACGCGCCTCCCAAGCCTTCCAGGTGTCTCCGAACTTGCGGCACTCGAGCACCCACGGCTCATCTTGGCGGATGGCAACGTTGCAGTAGTATCCGTTCGCCCCAAGATAAATATATCGTCCGCCTCCCTCAATGTAGTCCTCGGTCGCATCCATCATCCGCTCGGAATAGTATTCAGGATGCGTCCCGCTGATGACGCAGCGATACGGTTTGAGCGCCGCAACCCCTTCCAGATCGAGATCTTCGTCGGTGAGTACGTCATAATCGTAGTTGTGGTGTTCAAGCCAGGCGATCACTGATAGATCGGCAGGGTACTGCCAGGTGATATCCATGCTTGAGATGCGGTATTTGGGCCGCATGTTGACCACTGGTCGACGATAAGAGCTGTAGCAGACACCCTGGCCGTCCGCCCATGAATCGTAACAGCCGTGCCCGAACTCCGGGTTCTTGTACATTTCGATATCGATCTCGGTCAGGATCGGGGTCATGCCCGTCATGCCCTGCACGATCGGTGCATCGAAGCTCAGATGCTCGTTGGCGTAGGCCAAATAACTTGCTGTTGGCACCAGGAAGGCGATCCGGCCAGTCGGCACCTTCGGGCGAACAAAGAAGGGGATGTATTCCTCACCCAAGCCGGTACCCGGACCCGCGCGCAAGCGCATGGCGTAGGCGCCACTCCGTAGCTCCTCCGGGAGCTTGAGTGCCTTCGTGGCCTTCCAATTGCAATCAATGAGCGCGTCGGAGTGGAATTCGACGCCGCCGTATTCATTCGGTGCCAGTCGGAAGCAGTCGTTCCGTCCGCTCCAGTTCCACCCGGTCTGTGCACGAACTGGCCGATTGTAGCCCTTGGCGTGCAGCTTGAACGCACCGACGTCGGTCACGAGATCGCCAATGCCCCGATCGGTATATCCGTGGGTCGTGTCCCAATAAGCCACCATGCCTTCGGATGGCGGAATGTACCCGCTTCGGATGAGGTCGAGCTCATCACGACCCAGCACGCGATTAAACAATCCAGGCCGGTCGATTTTGCCGCAATAGAGTTGCGAGACGAAGTGCCCCCGCTTCTCGTGCCAATCCCGCGATCCCGCCATCAAGAATGGCGTATCGGCCAAATGCTTGGGCCGGAAGCGGAAGACTTCAGAGACATGCGAGCTGAGGTCAAGTGGAGCGACCTTGCCGAGCACGCTATTATAGCGGTTGACCACGCCCTCTTGATAAAGCGTGGCGCGACCGGTCTTTGCATCGAGGCTCGCAGCGACGAAGTACCACATGTTGGCTTGGAGCGGCACCTCGGCTTCGAGGTAATCGACCTCCTCGCCCTGGCCTACCCAGAACTCCAACAGCCCGTTCTGCTTGATGCCGAGGCCAAAGCCACAGTTCTTGTCGTTGTCCCACCGGCCGACAAGGCACTGTCTCAGGCCAACCTGCGGCCACAAGGGATGGATAAACGCAAAGACAGTGAGGCTCCCCTCTAGAGCCAGCCGGCGCTCGCGGTCGGCCACTTCGAGAAACGAGCCCACTTGCGTGTACTGCTTTTCGACGCGCCAGGCTCCATTGACAGAACAGTCAATCTCCTCTTCGACGAATCCTGGGCCCGCGGGATGCTGATCGCCATGGATCAGGCGGACCAAGTGCGCTTCGGCAGCGTCTGTCCCGTCGGCATTGACATAAAACTGGATGACGTCTCCCGGCTTCACCGAAATCTTGTCCGAATAGCCAAAGAGCTTAACTTGTGCCATCTAGTGACTCTCCACTCACATCTATGCTCCGCGTCTCGACTCGCGGCTTAGGATTCGAGAAGATCTTGGACCCGGCGTAGAAACACACCGTGATAGGCTTCGACGGGCGACCCGTAGATCTTGTCCTCGACCACGCGAGGAGCGACACCCCGGTGACCTGAGAGCGCGACGATGCGGTAGCCCTTGATCGATTGGAGCGTGGTGATCGCGTATTTGTCCGGTTGCGGCTGGTTCCGGAAGTAAATCAGAAGCCGTTCCAGCGCGGCGCTGTGTTGGCCCTGTGGCGCGCGTCGATGCTCATCAATGACTTCAGGCGTCACGAGCTTCTTCAGGAATTCGCGCTGCATCTTGTCATAGCGGCGACGATAGACGTCATCCACGCTGCCGGCTTCGGTCGCTTCCTCAGGCAGTAACTCGCCGCCCTTTTCCGCGCGGGTGGAGCGGCGTTCACTCTTCTTCTTGTCTCTCCAGGTACGGAACTGCTGCTTGATGCCGAACAGACCGTTGCGAAGATAGAGCACAACGAACAGCATAATCAGCCCGATGATGATCAGGCGCATCGGCCCGAGCGTGATCAGGACTTTATCGAAAAAGACCACGATCAGTGTGCCGACCACCGCGCCTTCAGACCGCCCGATGCCGCCGATCACGAGCATGGCAAGTCCAAGCAAAACTGTATCAAAACTGAAAATTGAGAACGCCACACCGCCGTAGGTTGTGGAATAGAAGCCGCCGATGAAGCCCAGCGCAACCGACGAGACCAGAAACACCCGGACGCGCGCCTGACGGTAGTTAACACCGGTAGCCTCGGCAAAAGCTTCCCGCTTCTCAGGCGCCATTCGCAAGATGCGCCCTAGTCGCCGTCCGTTGATGAAGCGATAAAGGAGCAGCGCAAGCAACATCAGCGCAAAGCACGCATAATAGGCCAGCTGCAGCTGTCCGGACGAGGACCAGTCCTGGGGTATGTAGGTGGTGGCACCATAGAGGCCGCCCGTCGCTGACCCGAATTGCTTGGACGTGACGAAGTAGACGCGGCAGAGCTCATTGAGACCAAGCGTCAGCAGAGCATAGTAGAACCCGTCAAGCCTGGTCGCGGGCAGCGCAATGATGCCTCCGAAGATCAATCCCACCATCGCGCCGAGTGGCGGCATCGCCCACCACGGCAGCCCAAGCGTGGTTGACGTATATGCTGTTACGAAAGCTGCCGTGCCAACAATGGCATAGGTTGCCAGCGAGAAGATGCTCGCGGTCCCGATGACCAGCATCCAGCATAGATTAATGGCAGCGTAGATCCCGAAAGTGACGCCCGCCGTGAGCAGCGTGTTTTCGAGACTGGCCGGTGTGACCAGGGGAATTAGCGCAAGTGCGATCAGTCCCATCACCCACCAGATGGGACGCTTGTCGACGATCGTCTTCTCTCGCCGAAGGCTCTTCTCGTTATACTCTCCGCGAACGCGCAGCACCCGGCGGCGGGTCGGCCAGTAGCGGTGGCGCTGCCACAGGTTTTTGCTGTGGCCGGCCCATTTGTGGTAGTATCGCAGCCGTCCCACCGGAAACAGCTTTGTCCTGGCGGTGCGCGTCGTGTCCCAGATCTCCTGATGGCTGACGAAGGAGGCGGTCGGAAGCTGTTCTGCTTCCTGCTCGCTGTCCCACACGAACAATGGGTTTCGCCACGTCCTCTGAGCTTGGCTGCCCTGGGTCATGCTTTAAGCCTCCCTTGCCCTGTCCAAAATTCCCGCGATTCCCCTCGGGCGCACCAGCAGGATTATGATAATCATCAGGAATTGCGTGATCAGAATGTAGCGGCCGCCTATGGAGACTGTCGTGAGCGCTTCATTCAGGCCGAGCACGACCGCTGCAATCATTGCTCCCTGCACACTTCCAAGCCCGCCACACAGCGCGATGCTCACCGCCTTGATCATCGGCGTAAGACCACCGAACGGCGAAATATAATAGGTCTGGGATAAGAGAACGGCCGCAAGGCCCGCCAAACCGCCGGTGATAGCCATGACGTAGAACGATGTGCGTCGCACGCCGATGCCGACGATGGAGGCGGCGTGGGGATTCATCATCATGGCCCGGATTTCAAGGCCGCGTCGGCTCGATCGCATCCACCTGAGCACGAGTAGAAGCATGAGGATCGAGGTGACGACATTACCGATCTTGTCGGCCGTTAACGTTATTCCGGACAGAGAGACCTTCCAGGTCCCGAATATCTCCGGCAAGCTCTTGGAGCGCGGACCAAACCACCAGAGAAGGGATTGTGTCCCGATCAGGTTTATGGCCAGCGTCGCAATCAGTCCCCTGATCGTGAAGTTCGGCTTGTCGTGGATGGGAATGAAGGCCAGGGCGCAGACAAAGAGACCACCCAGAGCCCCTGACAGAACACCGCTTGCGAGAACGGCGGGGCCCCAGCTCGAGACGTGTTGGGCAAATAGCCAGGCTCCATAACCCGCAAAAGCGAAGATGAGTCCGTATGCGAGATTTAGCAGCCCCAGGCTTGACCACGTAATGGATACACCAATGGCAAGCGTGCCATAAATGCAGGCCAAGACGATCGTGTTGCTGACGACAAACCAGACATCCATGGCTCATGCCCTTCCGTGGTCTTGCAGCATCAGCCCAACCGACGCTTCGCCTTTCAGCTTGCCCACATGCATTCCGATGATTCGATCAACGCGCCCCTCCAGCAGGGACACGTTCTGCTCCGCAATCACCATCGCTGATCCACCAAGATCGAGCGCCATCAGCGCGTCGATCACGTTCTTTCCGATCTTTGGCGCAAGCCCAAGTGAAGGCTCATCGACAAGGAAGAGCGAGGCTTCTCCCATCAGGCCGCGGCCAATGGATACCATGCGCCGCTCGCCACCCGACAACCGACCAACCGGGACGTTCATCAGCTTCTTCAGAGGTGGAAATATTTGAAGCATGCGCTCCTTGCGCTCTTTCCGCTCGCGCCAGGAGCGCGGGGTGAACGCCCCCGAGTCAAGATGTTCTTCAACGGTCAGTCCGTGAAAGATCTCGTCGCCCTGCGGGATGAGGGCAAGTCCTGCACGCACGATCTGGTGCGTGTAGCGTCCCGGGCCTTGGCTCCGCGTGCGGCCGACCTCGACGCCGTTCAGCTTTATCGACCCCCGTTGCCAGCCCGTCAGCCCGGCGATCGCGTAGAACAAGGTCGACTTTCCATGACCGTTGAGACCCACAATGCCGATGCGCTCTCCAGAGCTGACAATCAGGTCGAGGTCGTGAATGACCCTCATCGGGCCATATCCGGCCGACAGACCGGACACGTTGAGCACCTCACGCCGTCGAACCTGCGAGTGTTCGGCTCGGCCGAGATCTTGCTGCATGACGTTCATGTCAAGTCGCCTCGTCAACGTTTTCGAAATAAGCCGCGTGGACCTTTGGGTCGGAGAGCACCTTCGCCATGGAGCCTTCCGAGATCACCTCGCCTGCATCCATCACCATGACGCGATCGGCAATCGTTCCCAAAAGCTCAATTCGGTGTTCAACGATGATGATAGAGATGTTCATTTCCTTCGAGAGCAGGCGAAGAAGGAAATCGATCTCCTCTACTTCCGAGTTGATCAGACCGGCTGCCGGTTCATCCATCAACAAGAGCGAGGGCCGGCGCATTAAAAGGCAGGCGAGCAGAAGTTTTCGGCGGTTCAGGGTTTCCAGCTGAGCCGTCGGAACATCCTCATCGACTTTCAAGCCGACGAGCTCAGCGCCGTATTCCGCGTCAAATTTTGTCAGATATGGCGGAAATGCCTGTCGCGCCGCCTTAAAGGTTTCGCCGACCGTCAACTCCTCCGGAATCACGGGTGTCTGATAAGTTCGTCCAATCCCGCGCCTCGCCCTTTTGTGCAGTGGTAGAGCGGTGACATCCTGGCCCTTGAAGGTCACCTTGCCACTTTTAGGCGTCAGACGGCCGGACAACACCTCGAAGAGGCTGGTCTTACCGGCGCCGTTCGGGCCGATGACGCCAAGCACCTCTCCGAGCCCTACATGAATGTTGATGTCCCGAAGGATCTCCCGTCCGCCGAGGTCGAGATGAATACCGCTGCACGAGAACAGCGGCTGAGACGACTTATTGTCCCACGATCGGTTCTCGTGCGCGGTCTTCAACATCAGGACCACCACGGCGCTTTTTGAAGCTTCGATTCAGCAACTTCGTTCGGAAAGATCAGCTTGTGCTCCACGTTCTGAACCTGGAAGTACAACTGAGACACGCCTTTATCGATCTCCGACACTTGGAGCGTGTCACCGCCATTGTTGGGGAAATGGAAGCTCTCCTGATAGGCGTTGTTCATGTTCATGAACCCGCTCACCCCGCGCTGAGGATTGGCTCGGATCCAGTCGCAGACCTCCTTGAACTTGCGGGGATCGCCGACCGCTTCCCAAGCCTTCTTCAGGTAGTAGGTCTGGTCATACGAGATGCTGGGATAGGCAAATCCCATAATCCCCGGGAACCGCTTCTTGTACTTGCGCGCAAATTCGCGGCCCGACTCATCTGCATAGAGGCCCATCGTCGTCGACCAGACGAAGCCGTTGGCAGAGTTGCCTGCTAGCTGCAGAAACTCAGGTTGTGACGGGCCATACTGGAGGTAGACCAGAGAATCCGGCACAGGATCGGCCACGAACTGCTTGCAGAAGGCTGCATATTCGGCCGCGACCCAATGGTCGACCATGATTGCAGCAGCGCCCACTTCTTTCATTTCGCGGATGACGGGCGCCCAGTCCTGGACCGGAAACTGAATGTCAGTGATCCGTGCCACTTCGAAATTGCCGCGCTTCGTGAAGGCCTCCTGCGCCGCTTTGGAAATGGTTTGGCAGTAAGCGACCTGCTCCTGGACGATGTGAACCTTTCGGTTCTTCGGCTTCCAGACGCCCCTCTTTTCTTCATGCTCGAGCCAGATCGGATAGGTCCAGCCATAGTCGACTTCCGAGGGGGGCGTCTGGAAGACATGGCTATACTTTTGCGGATTGTTCTTGACGGCCTCGCTCCCTGCGCGTTGTGCGCTGCCGTGGATCCACGGACACTTGTACTTCACTGACGCATCCATCGCCGGCACCGGCACCAGCGTAAATGCGAAGGAGATGGCGTCCACCTTCGCGTCAACGCAGGCAGCAACCGCCTGCTTGCTGCTCTCTGGCGAGAGCACATCAATGTCGACCGTGAATATCTTGAGCTCGCGGCCGAGCACGCCGCCGTTTGCATTGATTTCTTCAACCGCAAGGGTCGTCCCCTGAATGAAATCCAGGTGGTCGGCGACGCCAGCGGCCGAGGTTTGGGCAGCGGGAATTCCGATCACAATGGGCTGTCCGCCCAAGGCATGTGACCGCACAATCCACGGCATGGCCAAGCCGGCACCGATTCCCGCCGTCACCGTCCGCCTGGTCAGCTTTGAAGTCATTTTAACGTCCTCCTCCTGCGCCGATCGAGATCGTCGGATGGCCCCGGTTGCGCCTACCGATGACAAAACCTATTCCTTGTTTGCATTTCATGCAAGTCATTTTTACTTCATGCAAATGCAACAAAAAACGAATCTTGCTGTTTGCGGGCCATTCCTATCCGAACGATGCGAACGAATCGGCTATTCGAATGCCGCCTCTGAGGCGCAAAAGACCGCGTGCCATAGGCTGGGAGCTTCCAACGTCGAAGGCGATGCTTCAATACGTCGGTTGACGGATTTGTCGGACATCTCTCCCGAGCCGCGCGGCAGGAGAAGTCCCGGAGAAATTTCGGCTGACGCACTCCGCGGGTCCTCGCATTGGTTTCAACTGTTCAACGGTACATGGGACGAGTTGATGCTCCAGTTAGAAAGGCCAATGCCTCTCTTGTTTGACTGATAGGTTCGAATTTCCGGTGCCAAAAGGCCCAATTGGGCATAGACTTATCAACAAGCGAGCGCCTTGGAGCCTCCGAGAACCAACGGCGGCAGGACAGCCGCTCAATAAATCGCAATAAACCGAACGCTACCGACTGGCTCCTTTCGGAAATATCTCAGGAGGAAGCAGTGAGTGCACATTTAGAGGGTTCGGTGATTGTTCCGTGGGACGAGGCATCGGCCGATCCACGTGCGCAACTCTTGGACAGGACGATAGAAGCCACCCGACTTATTCGCGACTTGGTACGGTGCTCAGCTTTCACCTTGACCGCCTGGGATCCGCTAGCTCAGACCCATCGGCATCAGACGCTCGCGAGCGACGGCTATTCCGACAAGCTGCTCGAGCACATCAACGATGATTTCGTGAAAAACAATCCGGCATTCACAATCGCACACCGAGACGATCCGCGCTCTCTCAGGTGGCGAGACTGCGAGCAGGACTGGAATCTTTGGTTTCCCGATACTCTGACCGCTCGCGAATTTCTCATTCCCTCAGGCTTCCACGAGGGCTCGACCATGTGCCTGCGGCTGTCCGATGGACGCTATGTCGGGGCCTTCCATATGAACTGGACCGCCGCGGTTGCCGCAACCGATGAGCGCAGAGAGATCACTCAGCGATTCCGTCCCATTCTGGCCGAGCTATGTGACCGGCTCCGAACGCCACGTCTCATTGCGGAGGGGGTGGCGCCGGACTCTTTCGCGCTGGTCATATCTTCGAGCGGTGCAGCTTTTGATCTGCTGTCGCGCAGCCCCGGTCCCCATCTCGGGGAAGACGGTGCCCTGCGTCGATTGCTATTGGACAGGCTGAGGCCTTGGACGCCACGGCGCTTCCTGTGGAGCGATGATACCGGCCGTTGCCACCGCGTCTCCATCATACCGTGCCAGCGCAATATGGTGCTGGTGACGGAGGAGCAAATTCCTTGGCCTTACGATCTCTCGTTCCGAGAGGTCCAGGTTTTGCATCTGGTTGCGACCGGCGCGTCCAATCCGCAGATTGCAGAGCAGTTGTTTGTCTCCCCGCGCACGGTGTCGACTCACATCGAGCACATCCTTGCGAAAATGGATTGTGTTTCGCGAGCTCAGCTCGCGGCTAGAACCATGTCCGAGGGGCTGTTGCTTGCGCAAACACCTTCCAAGAACGCTCACGGTCGCGACGTCTGGGAGACCGCAAGCTCAGCTTGAAAACTGAGTCCTGATTAGGAGCCGGGTATCCAATTTGTCCCGGCCAAAGGAAGCCGCGTCATTGCAGCAGCCTCGATGGTCAAAGCAACAAGATCCTCCGGCTCCAGATTATGCAGGCGGCTCTTGCCGCACGCCCGCGCGATGGTCTGCGCTTCCAGCGTGATCACCTTGAGGTAGTTCGCCAGCCTGCGCCCCGCGAGCACCGGATCGAGCCGTGAGGAGAGGGTCGGATCTTGAGTGGTGATGCCCGCCGGATCCTTGCCTTCGTGCCAGTCATCGTAACAGCCTGCCCTCGTCCCGAGCGCCCGGTATTCGTCGTCGTACCGGGGATCGTTGTCGCCGAGCGCGATTAGCGCGGCGGTGCCGATTGCGACCGCATCCGCGCCCAGTGCAAGAGCCTTGGCGACATCGGCGCCGCTTCGAATTCCGCCTGAGACGATCAACTGCACCTTTCGATGCATGCCGAGATCCTGCAGCGACTGCACTGCGCCCCGGATCGCCGAAAGGATCGGAATTCCGACGTTCTCGATGAAGACATCTTGCGTTGCTGCCGTACCGCCCTGCATGCCGTCGAGCACCACGACGTCTGCCCCCGCTTTCACAGCGAGAGCCACGTCATAAGAGGGGCGGCTTGCACCGATTTTCAGGTAGATCGGCTTTTCCCACCCAGTCAGCTCACGTAGCTCCAAGATCTTGATTTCCAGGTCATCAGCCCCCGTCCAATCCGGGTGCCGGCAAGCAGACCGTTGGTCTATCCCCTTAGGCAGAGACCGCATTCTTGCGACGCGATCAGAGATTTTCTGTCCAAGCAGCATGCCGCCGCCTCCAGGCTTGGCCCCCTGCCCTACGACGATCTCGATTGCGTCGGCTTTGCGCAGATCGTCCGGGTTCATTCCATAGCGGGAGGGCAGATACTGGTAGACTAGTGTCTTGGACTGACCCCGCTCCTCCGGCGTCATGCCTCCGTCTCCGGTGGTGGTCGATGTCCCGGCCAGACCTGCTCCCCGACCGAGCGCCTCCTTGGCTTGGGCCGACAGAGCGCCAAAGCTCATCCCTGCGATGGTAACGGGGATGGCGAGTTTGACGGGCTTCTTGGCAAAGCGGGTCCCGAGGACCACGCTGGTGTCGCAGCGTTCCCGATAGCCCTCCAGCGGATAGCGCGACATCGACGCGCCGAGGAACAGAAGATCGTCAAAATGCGGGACGTTGCGCTTGGTGCCACCGCCGCGAATATCGTAGATGCCGGTCGCGGCCGCGCGCCGGATTTCGGCGATCGCGTGATCGTCAAAAGTGGCGGACGGGCGCGGTGGAATGTAGCCCCACATCTTCTCGATCGCACTCATCAATAGGCCCCGGCATTGTCGATGTTGAAATTATAGAGCTTGCGAGCGGACCCATAGCGCCGGAATTCCGACACGTCGATCTTGTGAGCCTCACCGGCCTGCTTGAGGAGCGCGAACAGCTCGGCGCGATGCTCGTCCCCCAGCTCCTTTTCGATGCAATCGGCCCCGCGACTCTCGACTTTTCCGCGCACATAGATCCGAGCTTCATAAATCGAATCGCCCAAGGCTTCGCCGGCATCGCCGAATGCGACGAGGCGGCCGGTCTGCCCCATGAAGCCCGACAGGTGCCCGATGTCACCCTTTACGACGATATCCACCCCCTTCATGGAGATACCGCAGCGAGCGCTTGCATTGCCATCGATCAAAAGGAGACCACCATGTGCAGTAGCGCCAGCACACTGGCTGGCATCACCCTTCACATGTATCAGACCGGACATCATGTTTTCACCGACGCCCTGGCCGGCATTTCCATCAATGACGATGCTGGCCCACTTGGTCATGCCACCACAATAGTAGCCGACATGGCCGGCGATTTCGACATCGACTGGCGCGTCGATGCCGACAGCAATTGCGTGTGCGCCATCGGGGTTTAGGACCCGCCAAGACGCCTCGTCTGTGTTCACTTCGCTGCTGAGTGCCTGCAACATTGCGTTGAGATCGCGTAGCGGCGTTGTCAAAAGATCGATCTCCCGCGTACGACCCAGCGATCGCTGCTGGCCAAGATCGCTATGCGGCCAATCGCCGATGATTTGCTTCATTTACCTAGTGCTCCCAGAAATAAGGTGTGGCCGGTTTGGGCTCGAACACCCGCGCGTTTTTGATCGCCGGAAGCGCGGTGAGGCTCCGATATTCGGATGCAAACGCGACGTAATCATCCGTCTCAGCCATCACCGCGGGCTTGCAAGCGATCGGGTCCCGGAGCACGCCGAAACCGTTCTTGGTCCCGACCACAAAGGTGAAGAAGCCATCGAGATCGTCCAGACTTGATTTGAGAGCTTCTCCTAGCGTTCTGCCCCGCTTCAACTCACGGGTTAAGTAACCCGCCGCAACCTCGGTATCGTTCTCCGTCTGAGGCACGATCCCATCGCGCTGAAGCTCACGCCGAAGTGATGCGTGATTGGAGAGCGACCCGTTATGGACGAGGCACTGGTCCCGCCCCGTCGAAAATGGGTGAGCGCCTGTCGTGGATACAGCGGATTCAGTCGCCATCCGCGTATGGGCGATGCCGTGCGTGCCAGCAAAAGATGCAATATCGAACGACCGCGAGACATCGTCGGGGTAGCCGACTTCCTTGTAGATCTCGAGGTTGGCCCCCTCGCTCAAGATCCGAACATCCTGAGTGTTCTCCGAGAGCCAATCGCGGCACAGTCGCACCAGGTTGGTTGGCACGGTCAAAACCGCATGGGTGTAGCGGCTTACTAACGAAGCCGGAACACCTGTCGACCGTGAGAGCATCACGCCCAACGCTTCAAAGTCCGACCTTCCCGCCACAGAAGTGAGCGTCAGCTTCGTCTTGCCTGCCACTTCTGCCGTGTAGAGCGCAAAACCGGCAGAGTCCGGGCCCCGGCTACAGAGGGTCGATGTCATTGAGGCAAGCAACTCCCCGAGTTGCGGCTGAAGTCGTGAGCCCTTGATGAACAGGCCTGCAATTCCACACATTTTGATCTCCGGCACACGATAGGATCAGAAGAAGTTGAGGTACCTGTCGATTTCCCAATCGGAGATGTGGCGGTGGTACTCCAGCCACTCCGATCTCTTTAGCGAGACGAACTCCTTGATCACCGGCTCCCCGAGCGTGCCGGCAAATAGCCGATCGGCTTCGAGCGCATCGAGCGCTTCGGTGAGCGTCTGAGGAAGCAGCTCCACGCCCATTTCCTTGATGGCCTCGAGGGACAGGCCATAGAAGTTGACGTTTTTGGGCTCACCTGGCTCGAGCTTGCGCTCGACACCATCGAGGCCCGCGGCTATGAGCGCTGCGGTCGCAAGGTAGGGATTCATACTGCTGTCGCCGGTGCGTATCTCAAGTCTGCCATAGGGAACTCGTGCCATGGCGGTGCGGTTGTTGTCTCCGTAGGCAATGAAGGCGGGAGCCCATGTCGCACCGGACAAAGTCCTACCAACAACGAGACGCTTGTAGGAGTTCACGGTCGGCGCCAGAAGCGCCGTCAATGCCTTTGCATGCGCGAGTACACCACCCAGGAAATGGTAGGCGAGCCTGCTTAAGCCCATTCCGTTCGGGTCTGCTTGATCGTGAAAGAGATTCCGACCGTCTCCATCGGCGATCGAGCAGTGGATATGCATGCCATTACCCGTAGAGTTGGCGCGCGGTTTGGGCATGAAGGAGCAGATCGCACCCAGGTCGTGGGCGATTTCCGAGGCCGCCATCTTGAAGAAGACGATCTGGTCCGCCGTCTTTAGGGCGTCGGCGTATTTGAAGTTGATTTCATACTGCCCGTTGGCGTCTTCATGATCGATCTGGTAGACGTCGATTCCAACGGCCTGTAAGCATTCCGTCACGCGCTCCAGGAAGCTGCGGCCACGCATGAGGCCGCGATAATCATAGGCGGGCTTGGCGAGCGTGTCAGTCCCGTCGAATGGCGACAGCTTGCCATCCGGCTCCCGCCGCAGCAGAATGAACTCGGGCTCCAGTCCCGTATTGAGCGTCCACCCGCGCTCAGCAAGTCGGGCGACTTGCTGCTTGAGAACATTACGCGTGTCGATCGGATGCGGCTCACCCTTCACGGTGCCGACGCCCATCATGCGCGCATATCCCGGCGCCCATGGCGTCACCGTCAATGTATCGAGCTCGCAGATCACCATGTATTCGGCTTCATGGGGAAGAAGTCCAAGGCCCCACGCGCCACCGCCCGCAAATCCGGCTCCGTCCGTCAAAACATCATCGAGATGCTGCACCGGCACGGCTTTGCTCTTGGCGACTCCGTGCAGATCGACGAATTGCGCAAGAACGTAACGGACACCCGCTTGCTTGAGAAACGCGTGCGCGCCGGCAAGGTCCAACTGCCTGGGCATCGCCAAACATCCGGGTGACAATGCACCAGTCCACGCGTTCGGGAGATGCATTCTGACTTCTCCTTTGAATGGCTCGTCGCCATGTTGCACCAAGTCTGGCGCATTGCCCATGCCCGACGAAGAAGTTGTATTCTGATATTGCATTTTGTGCAAGTTATTTTTATTATATGCAAGTTGCTCTCACGCTTAGGACACGACGTGTCGATCTCCATCGAAATGGCTGACGCCGAAAAAGAGCAGATAGGCATTCGCCTGTGGGAGCTTGCGGAAGGCTGCGCCAAGTCCTGGTCCACGCCGGGCACTCCTTTCTGGTGGCACGCAGCGCCCCCGATGATGGGCCCTTGGCCAAGGCCGCCGAAGAAAGCCGACGTTGTTGTCATCGGAGCGGGATTCACCGGACTTTCTGCCGCCTTGGTCCTTGCTCGTGCGGGACGGCACGTCGTGGTCGTTGACGCTGGAGTGCCCGGCTTTGGCGCAAGCACGCGCAATGGCGGCCAAGTCGGCAGCGGCAATCAGAAGTTTCGGGTGAAGACCCTCGTCCAGATGAAGGGCGAGCGGAAAGCGATCGAGTTGCTTCGCGAAGGGATCGAGATGCTCGACGGCATCGAAGCCCTTGTCAAACGAGAGAAGATCGACTGCTCATTTGCCCGTTGCGGGCGATTCCGAGGCGCGATGCGGCCAGAGCATTACGAGAGGATGGCTCGCGACATGGAAGACTTGAGACAGTACGTCGGCGTCGACTCGTGTATGATCACTCGATCTGAGCAGCATAAGGAGATCGGCTCAGATCTTTTCCATGGCGGATCGCTGCTACCGGACGATGCGAGCCTGCATCCAGGCAGGTATCATGCGGGACTTTTGGACCGGGTCATCCAGGCTGGTGCTGTGGTTCACGGTCAAGCCGCCGTACGCGAGATCACAAGTCAGCGAACCGTACATACGTTACACTTCGATGGCTTTGAGACTCAGGCCAGAGAAGTTCTCATTGCAACAAATGGGTACACCAAGAATGTGGGCTCGTTCTTTGGTAAGCGGATTGTCCCGATCCGCTCGGCGCAACTGACCACCGAGACAATACCCGCGAACCTCTTCGATCAGCTGATGCCAAAGAGGCGCGTCTACGGCAACACCCATCGCGTCTTCTTCTATTTCCGTCCAGCACCGGGGGAGAACCGGCTAATCTGGGGCGGACGCGGAAACCATTTCGCCAGAGATTCCGCTCTTGCCGGGTATTCGCATCTGGCTCGCGATGTCCTCCGCACGTTTCCGATGTTGAGCGATGTGAGGGTGTCGTTCGCCTGGAGCGGCTTGATCGGGTATACGTTCGATGAGCTCCCGCACTTGGGTCGCACGCCCGATGGCATCCATTACGCGATGGGATATTGCGGAACGGGCGTTTCGCGATCTACCCATTTCGGACGAAAGATTGCGCTTCAAATGCTCGGGAAGGCGGAAGGCCGGTCGGCATTCGATGCGCTGACGTTTCCAAGTCATGCTTTGCACGCATTCGCAAGACCGGCGGTACCTTGTTTCGAAGCATGGTACCGTGTCCGCGATGCCACAGGGCTGTAAGACAGAGCACCGATTGCAGCGTTTGAAACTGCTGGTCTTGTGAACGGGAGGGCCCGCCAGACTCGACTAACTACCGCCACCACGACATTGCACGGAAGGAGTATAGATGACAGTTGATACGAGAGCGCGACGAAATAGGCAAAACATATCCTCTGGCGGAGCTTATGAAAATATCTTTGGGTATTCGCGAGCGGTTGCGAAGCGTGGCCAAATACACGTCTCCGGCACATGTGCGCCGGCCGGCTTCGAAGCGCGTTGCGCTTATGACCAAGCGATAGGCGCGTTCAAGATAATTTCGCTTGCACTTGGGGCAGCAGGCGCGGAACTTAGTGATGTTGTCCGAACTGTTGTCTACGTCCGCAATATTGCTGACGCCGACGAAGTCGCAAGAGCTCACCTTGAGATCTTCGACGCGATTCGACCGGCTTCAACGCTTGTTCAAGTCACCTCGATGTTGCGCGAGTGGCAGCTCGTTGAGATCGAGGCCTATGCGTTGATCGAATAGGCTCAGCGCTCCCGCCAAATCAGTGATTCGCAGCCGCCAGCGAGCTAGGGACCTAGCGAATGGCGGCAGGGTGCCCTATCGGGTGCTTCTCCCTCCACTTGCCCGGAGCTCGAACGAGCTTCGGGCCTTTTTCGATCCTATGAGCAGGCTGGCGAGCATATTTTGTCGAGGTAATCGCGGAGCGCAAGCCTCAGGCCTGCTTTTTCGGGAAGCTTACGCATCGCATCCATCGGCACGCCACACGTCCTGCGGCGTGGTGGCGACTGCATGCTACGAAGACCGCAAGTTCGGCATTCGGTCGGCCATACGGTCGGGGACGGCGAAGAGGCAATGCCCCGACCTCATCCTCGTGAAGCCGCGCTTCGAGGTGCACAAGGCGGTCGCCGCGAAGCCCGCGAGCGCGCGCATCTTAAGCCAAAGCCGCACAATTTCCCCGCGCCGACCCTAACGGCCATCTGGCGCGCCGGTCGGCGACTCGTGCCAGTGGTGGCGCCCTTGCGCTGCAAAGAGCCCGGCCTGAGGCTATTTCGTCGTAACGCGTACCGGCAGCGAGCTGAGTGCCCGCAATCCACTGCTGTCGCGGTATACCGGCTCGCCCGTTATCTCGATTGATGCGACGCTCGCCGCCAAGGCGGC
>NZ_JBVVOS010000031.1:0-95803 GCF_055807515.1 Bradyrhizobium sp. Kon69
CCACCAGAAGGTCTGGGAGGAAGGTCCCTCGCCTGTGCTGACTGCGGCTGCGCGCGCCAAGATCGGCGAGACCTGCGCCAAGGCGATGCGCGAGATGAAATATCTCGGCGTCGGCACCATCGAATTCCTGTTCGAGGACGGCGAGTTCTACTTCATCGAGATGAACACGCGCATCCAGGTCGAGCATCCCGTCACCGAGAGCATCACCGACATCGACCTCGTGCTGGAGCAGATCCGCATCGCCGCCGGCGGCGACCTGCCGGCGAGGCAGGAAGAGGTCCAGGTCATCGGCCACGCGATCGAGTGCCGCATCAACGCCGAGAATCCGCAGACCTTTCGTCCTTCGCCTGGCCGCATCACGCAATATCACCCGCCCGGCGGGCTCGGTGTGCGGATCGATTCCGCCGTCTATCAGGGCTACACGATCCCGCCTTATTACGACTCGCTGGTCGGCAAGCTGATCGTGCACGGCAAGACCCGCGGCGAGTGCCTGATGCGGCTGCGCCGGGCGCTGGACGAGATGGTGGTCGAAGGCATCGAGACCACCCTGCCCCTGTTCCGCGCTCTGGTGCGCGAAGACGACATCATCAACGGCGACTACCACATCCACTGGCTGGAACAATATCTTGCCGGCAAGGTGGAACCCGCCCCGAAGTAGCCGTCCCTCGGCATGGAACCCTTTGGCCCTAATCGCGTTTGGGACGATGGGGACAGTTCCGAGGGGGCGTTTTGAAGTCCGGCAATCCTGATCGAGCGAGACCGTCGTGACCGCTGACGCGCAGCGACGGCGTACATTTTGGCAGATCCTGCTGTTCGCAGCGGGACTGCTGGTGCTGACCGTGATCAGCGCCGGCTCCGTCTACCTCGTCAACAAGGCGAGAGACGACAGCAAATGGGTGGTTCACACCATCGAGGCGGAGAACCAGATCAACGCCCTCCTGCTGGAAATCCGGCGGGCTGAGAGCACGGCCCGCGGCTACCTCCTGACAAAGGGGGAGGACTTCAAGGCCGACCATGACAAGGCCGTGGCGGCCATCATCCCGGCTCTGGACAGGCTCACGCGCCTGATCGGCGACAATCCGGCGCAACGCGAGAACATCGAGAAGCTGAGCGCAGCGATCGAGACCCGGCTCGGGCAGTTCGCGCAGGAGATGGATTTCATCCGCCGGGGTGAGCCGGAGAAGGCCGCAGCGCTGGTCCGCGAGGTTGTCTCCACGGACGCGACAGCCGCCATCGCCAAAGTCGCGACCGGGATGATCCAGGAAGAAGAACGGCTGTTCCGGCTCCGATCGGTCAATTCGGATCGCAGCCAGACCCTCGCCGCGTCGATGACCGGCATCGGCTCCGGCCTCGTCGTGCTGCTGGCGCTGATATCGATCTGGCTGGTGCGGCGCTCGGCCGGTGCCCGCGACGATGCCGAGGGGCGCCTGCGCGATGCCAATGTCAATCTGGAGGCCGTGGTCGACGAACGCACGGCCGATCTGCGCGAAGCCAATAACGAGATCCAGCGCTTCGCCTATATCGTCAGCCACGACCTGCGCTCGCCACTCGTCAACATCATGGGCTTCACCAGCGAACTCGAAGAGCTCGGCGGCGACATTTTCCGCCGTATCGGCGGCCTTACCCACGTCCCGGCCGACGGGCCGCCGCTGCCGGACGGCGAGATCGCGCTCGAAGGTCCCGACAAGCAGCTCTCGGCGGATTTTTCCGAAGCGCTGGGCTTCATCAAGTCGTCGATCGCCAAAATGGACCGCCTGATCTCGGCGATCCTCAATCTCACCCGCGAGGGTCGGCGCGAGTTCCAGCCGGAAAAGATCGACACCGCCGAGCTGATCGAAGCGATCGTATCGACGCTGGCGCATCAGGCCGCCGAGGCGCAGGCGGAGATTCATGTCGCACCCCTGCCCAATCTCGTCAGCGACCGCCTGGCGCTGGAGCAGATCTTCTCCAATCTGATCGACAACGCCATCAAATATCTCAAGCCCGGCGTTCCCGGCGAGATCAGAATCCGCGGGCGCACCAAGCTCGGCTACGCAATCTTCGAGATTAGCGATAACGGCCGCGGCATCGACCCCAAGGACCACCAGCGGATCTTCGACCTGTTTCGCCGCGCCGGAACCCAGGACAAGCCCGGTCAGGGCATCGGTCTTGCGCATGTGCGTGCACTTGTGCGTCGCCTCGGCGGCACCATGTCGGTATCATCGGAACTGAATACGGGCAGTACCTTCACCATCACGCTGCCCATCACCTGGAACGCCAGCAACCGGAACGCGGATCAATGACTCAACCCGTCAGCATCATCATGATCGAGGACGACGAAGGACACGCGCGGCTGATCGAGCGGAACATCCGTAGGTCCGGCGTCAACAACGAGATCATCTCCTTTGCCAACGGCACGGACGCGATGAAACACCTGTTCGGGCCCGACGGCAGCGGGCTCGTGCAGAAAGGTAATGCGCTCCTGATCCTGCTCGATCTCAATCTTCCCGACATGACCGGGATCGACATTCTCAAGCAGATCAAGGAGAACAAATATCTGAAGGCCTCGCCCGTGGTGGTGCTGACTACCACCGACGATTCCCAGGAAATCAAGCGCTGCTACGAGCTCGGCTGCAATGTCTACATCACCAAGCCCGTGAACTACGAGAATTTCGCCAATGCCATCCGGCAGCTCGGCTTGTTCTTCTCGGTCATCCAGGTCCCGCCCGCCGCCCCATGAACCAGCGCATGCCCACACTGCTCTACATCGACGACGACGGGGCGCTTGCGCGTCTGGTCGATCGCGGCCTGACACGGCGCGGCTACAAGGTCGTTCACGCCGCAAGCGGCGAGGAAGGCCTCGAGCTTATCCGCCGCGCGGGCGCGCAGGACAGCATTGACGGCGGCATCGACGTCGTGGCGCTCGACCAGTACATGCCCGGCCTCGACGGACTGGAGACGCTGGAGCAGATCATGGCGATCCCGGGCGCGCCGCCGGTGGTGTTCGTCACGGCGTCGCAGGATTCCAGCATTGCGGTGACGGCGCTGAAAGCGGGCGCGGCCGATTATCTCGTCAAGGACGTCAAGGGCGACTTCATCCCCCTGCTTCACGTCGCGGCCGAGGGCGCGCTGCGCCAGGCCGAACTGCAGAAGGCGCGCGAGGAAGCCGAAGCCGAGATCCATGCCTCGCGCGACCGCTACGCTGCTCTTGCGGCCGAACGCGAGCTGCTGCTGCGCGAGGTCAACCACCGCGTCGGCAACTCGCTCCAGATCATCGCCTCCCTGCTGCACCTGCAGGCCAGCTCCGCCGCGCAGGATGAGGTCAAGGCTGCGTTGACCAATGCGATGGGCCGCGTCGCCGCGGTCGCGCAGGTGCACCGCCGCCTCTACACCTCGCAGGACCTGAAGAGCGTGGTCCTGAACCAGTATCTGGACTCGCTGCTCGAGGATTTGCGCCGCTCGGCCGAGGGCAACCGGATGTCGCGCCTGACGCTGAAGGCCGAACCGATCGAGATCGATCCGGACCGTGCTGTCGCCGTCGGCATCATCGTCAACGAGCTGGTGATGAATGCGGTGAAATACGCCTACCCTGACGGCGCCGGCCCGATCCATGTCGAGCTGACCTCGCAGGGCGACGATCTCCTGCTGTCGATCAGCGACGATGGTGTCGGCGACAACGTCAAGGCCGATCCGCGCTCCACCGGCATGGGCCAGCGTATCGTCGCAGCCATGGCCACGAAGCTCGACGCTTCGGTCGAGCGCGACCCCACCCATTCCGGAACCCGCGTTGTCTTGACGTTCCGCCGTGTCCCCGCTGCCGCCGGCAAGCCGGCTGCTGCCGCAGCGAACTGATCCGCACCGCCCATCGCAACCGCCTTGCGATCCTGCTATTGTGGCGAGCCATGACTTCGCGCGACTCTGCCCCGTCTGAAATCACGCCAGCCGTGCTGCTGCGCGCCTATGCCTGCGGCATCTTTCCGATGGCCGAAAGCGCCGATGATCCGACCCTGTTCTGGGTCGAGCCGGAGTTGCGCGGCGTCATCCCGCTCGATGGATTTCGCGTGGCCTCCCGGCTCGCGCGCACCGTGCGTTCGGATTCATTCCGCGTCACCGTCAACACTGCCTTCAAGGCCACGATCGCCGGCTGCGCCGCGCCGCAGGCCGGGCGCGAGGACACCTGGATCAACAAGCGCATCCGCGACCTCTATGGCGGGCTGTACGAGCTCGGCCATTGCCACAGCGTCGAGGCCTGGCAGGGCGAGGATCTCGTCGGCGGGCTTTACGGCGTCAGCCTCGGCCGGGCCTTTTTCGGCGAGAGCATGTTCCACACCGCGCGCGATGCATCCAAGGTCGCGCTGGTGCATCTGGTCGCGCGGCTCATCCATGGCGGCTTCGAGCTGCTCGACACCCAATACGTCACCGAGCACCTGAAGAGTTTTGGCGCGGCCGAGATCTCGCGGCGGCGCTACACCGCGCTGCTCGACAAGGCGCTCGCGGGCGAGCCCGGGGATTTCCTGAGGCTCTCCGCCGGCGAAGCGATCCCGGGCGCACGCGCGCTCGAGATCATCGCCGCGCGGCAATAGTCAGGGATATTAGCGGCCAAGCCCCGGGGATTTGGCCTAGCGGCCAAACCCGGGGATACCGAACAGACCCGGCCGCTGCTCGGGCGGCGGAGGTGGCGGCGGCGGTGCCGGCTGCTGCTGCTGGATCGGCGGCAAGGGCTGTGGCGGACGCTGCTGCACCTGTTTCGGCGCAGCCTTCTTCTGGGCAGGCGGCGGCGGTGCTGCCGGCTTGGTGCCGGGATCCGGTGCCGCGGTCGCAATCGTCTGCTGCGGCTCTTTGCAGTCGGTGAGCCAGATATCGTAGATCGGGTGCTCGACGCCGTGCAGGCCCGGACTTGCCGCGTACATCCAGCCCGAGAAGATGCGCTTCACCTCACCCTGCAAGGTGATCTCGTCGACCTCGACGAAGGCGTCGGTGTTGGCGGCCTCGGTCGCCGGTCGCGTGTAGCAGGCGTCGGTTTTGACGCGCAGCGCACCGAACTGCACGGTCTCGCCGATCTCCTCGTCGAAATTGATGATGCGCCCGGTGATCTTGTCGAGACCGGAGAAGGTCGCCTTCTTGTTCACGATCTTCTGGGCCGGCGGCTCGGTGACGACCTCGTCGCCCGGCTGAAGGCTCGCCGGCGTCTGCGGGACAGCGCCGCCCGGCCCGCCCTTCTGCTGTGGCTGGCGCTGACCGGGCGCGCCCGGGGCGCCTTGCGGATTGGGTGGAGCGACCGCGACGGGCGGCGGCTGGTTTGGCGGAGCAGCACTAGACCCGGGCGGCGGCGCCAGAGGCTGGGTCTCGACCGGCCCCGGCATCACATTGCCCTGCCGACCCGGCGGCGGTGCCATCGGACGCGACGGCAGCACACGGCCTTGCGGCGGCAGCTCCGGCACCTCTTCGTCGTCGTCGGGGATCTGCGGCTGCGGCTGGGGCTGGCCACGCGGAATGTTGCCGGGCGGCCGCAGCGGCGGCGGATCGGAGAAGATCGTGCCGATCTGTGCCTGCGCCGGCGTTGCAGCCGTCAGTGCGGTGGCGGCCAGAAGCGCCGCAAGACCTGTCAGGGTAAATGTTCGAAACATCTCGCGCGGCTTCAACAGCGAATCGGGCTTGCTGGACATTCTACAGGGGATACCGCCGCTCGCAGGCCATCCGGTTAACACGGCGAATACGGCGGGGGAAGGGCGGCATCCCTGCCCTTCCCGGCCCGGTCTGGCCAGATCGGCCCCCGGATGGGATAGTCGAGCACCTCCCTGGGGGCCGAGGCGGCTCCGACCAAAAAGAACTCCAACCATAACTGGAAACCCGCAAGGTCGCTCCCCCATGCCCGTCGTGCTCGATCCCGATGCCGCCGCCGTCTACCAGGCCTTCCAAGAGGCCGGCGTGCCCATGGCTACCAAGCATGATCCCGGCCAATTCCACGGCTTTTTCACGATGGGGAAATTGCTGCGAGAGGCCAATGTCGCCGTGAGCGAGATCGGCGCGTGGCTGAAAGGATCGGGCTGAAACGCCGTTCCCGATGCCACCCGTTCTTCAAAGCATATTCGCCCTCCCCCTGCGCGGGCTGACATGGCTTGGCGGCCAAGGCACCCGCGCGGTGGCGGCCGTCGTGTTCATCGCGCTCGCGGTGCCGCCGCTCGGGGCGTTGCTGCGCCCCTACGTCACCGAGGCGATCTTCGTTCTGCTCTGCATCTCCTTCATGCGGGTCGATCTCGCCGCGCTCACCGGCCATCTGCGGCGGCCGGCGCTGGTCGGGACCGCCACCGTCTGGACCATGATCGGCGTGCCCGTGATCGTCGGGCTGATCGTCCATTTCACCGGACTCACGGCGCGCGCGCCCGACCTTGCGCTCGCCTTGGTGCTGCAGAGCATGGCCTCGCCGATGATGGCCGCGCCGGCGCTGGCCGCGCTGATGGGCCTCGACGCCACGCTGGTGCTGGTCACGCTGGTGAGCGCGACCGCGCTGGTGCCGTTCACGGCCTCGCTGTTCGCAAGCCTGTTCCTCGATGGCATGCTCAGCATCTCGCCGCCTGCGCTGGGGCTGAAGCTGCTCGGCATCCTCGCCGCATCGCTGCTGGCCGCGACCGTGATCCGGCAGGTCTTCGGCGCGACCGCGATCCAGCGCCACAGGCAGCCGATCGACGGCTTCAACATCGTCATCCTGCTGGTCTTCGCGACTGCGATCATGGGCGACGTCGCCAGCGATCTCGTCGCCCGGCCGGTCTCCACCCTCGGCTTCGCGGCGCTCGCCTTCGCGATCTATTTCACGCTGCTTGCCATCACCACGCTGCTGTTCCGCCGCATCGGCTATGAGCGCGCGCTGGCGCTCGGGCTGATGGTATCACAGCGCAATCTGGGCCTGATGCTCGCCGCGACCGCCGGCGCGCTGCCGCCCACCACCTGGCTCTATTTCGCGATGACGCAGTTTCCCATTCACCTGGCGCCCTACATGCTGATGCCGATCGCGCGGCGCTTGACGGCGCGCGCGCAGGCCTCGGGCGCCGCGGCAACCGGCGGCAAGGCCGCATCGGGCTGAACCAGTCCGCAAGTCATGTCCGCTGCCATGCGAGGCCGCTGGTGACCAAGTGAACGTCGTCACGCAGCGCGCCAATTTCCCTTGTGAATATCGAACTTCACGGCGCCTTCGTCACGCATCTTCAACAGGAGCGATTGGCAGTCGTCCTGGTTCTTGATGTTCACGCGCTTCATGATGTCGAAAGTCTTCAAAGGTTTTTCGCGAAGGGCAATCAGAATCTTTTCTCGATCGGTCATTGGGGTTCCTTGCATCGGGATCAGCGACGGTACGTGTTGTACGCATCGTCTACAACGGGTGCATTCGCTTGACGAGGTCCGTTCCGGGTCAAAAAGGCGGAAGGCCGGGCCTACCCGGCCCTTGCCGCGCGCCGCAGCGCCTGCGGCGGCTGGCCGAAGGCGCGGATGAAGGCGCGCCGCATGCGCTCGGGATCGCGGAAACCGGTCGCCTCCGCGACGAGTTCGATCGCCTCGCGCGAGGACTGCACGCGCTCCCGCGCGACCTCGATGCGCAAGCGCTCGATGGCCTTCGAGGGCGTCGTGCCAGTCTCGGCGGCAAAGGCGCGGGCAAAATGCCGCGCACTCATGCCGGCGCGGTCGGCGAGATCTTCCACCGTCAACCGGCTATCGAGGTTCTCGCGCGCCCAGGACAGCAGCGCGCCGAAGCGGCCGTTCGGCGTCTTCAATTCCAGAAGTGACGAGAATTGCGACTGGCCGCCGCTGCGGCGATGATAGAGCACGAGCTGCCGCGCCGTGTCCTGCGCGATCTGCTCGCCGTGATCCTCCGTCACCATCGCGAGCGCAAGGTCGATGCCCGCCGTGATGCCTGCCGACGTCCACACATTGCCGTCGCGCGTGAAAATCTGGTCCGGCTCGAACTTCACCTTGGGATAGCGCGCAACGAAATCGCGTGTCCGCCCCCAATGCGTGGTGGCGCGACGGCCGTCGAGCAATCCCGCCTCGGCCAGCACATAGGCGCCCGAGCAAACGCTCGCCACCCGCACGCCGCGCCGCGCCAGCCGCTGCACGAAGGCGCGCGTGACCTCGCAGCGCGCGGCGTCCGTCACGCCCGCGCCTCCCGCCACGACCAGCGTCGTGATCGCATTCGCCGACTTGAAGTCGCGCGCCATCATCTCGACGCCGGACGAGCTGCGCACGGGCCCCGCGTTCACCGCCAGCACGCGGATTCCGGTCGTCGTCTGGCCCGTGCAGCGCGCCGCGATCTCGAACACGGAGATCGGGCCGGCCGCATCGAGCAACTGGAAGTCCGGGAAGATCAGGATGCCGATCATGGTCATGTCCGAAAGCGAGGGAAATACGCCATTTTGGACAGAAGGGCATCATGAGAGGCTGCGTCCGTCAAGCTCATAATTCGAGGCTCTCATGTCGTCCCCGCTCCAGATCGGTCTCTTGGTGTTTCCGCGCGTCACCCAGCTCGATTTTACGGGTCCCCTGCAGGTGTTCTCCTCCGTGCCGGGCGCAAAACTGCATTTGATCTGGAAACGGATCGAGCCGGTGCCGAGCGATTCCGTGCTGACGCTGACGCCGACCACAACGTTCGCCGACTGCCCGCAGCTCGACGTGATCTGCGTGCCCGGCGGCGGCGGCACCAACGATCTGCTCAATGACGAGGAGGTGCTCGGTTTCCTGCGCCGGCAGGCCGAGGGCGCCAAATACGTCACCTCGGTCTGCACGGGATCGCTGGCGCTCGGCGCCGCCGGCCTCCTGAAGGGCTACCGCGCCGCCACGCATTGGAGCGCGATGGAGATGCTCGCTCAGTTCGGCGCGACGCCGACCAAGACGCGCGTCTGCGTCGACCGCAACCGCATCACCGGCGGCGGCGTCACCGCGGGAATCGATTTCGCGCTGACCCTGGTGTCGATCATGGTCGATCGCACCACCGCGGAGGCGATCCAGCTTCAGCTCGAATACAATCCGGCCCCGCCGTTCAATGCAGGCTCGCCCGACACCGCACCCGCAGAGGTGCTGGCGTTGCTGAAAGAGCGCGGCGCGCAGGGCCAGGCCCGGCGGCTAGAGGCGGTGAAGCGCGCGGCTGAGCGGATGGTGTAATTCGTTTCGGGCAATCTCGTGCCCCGGACGCAGCGCAGCGCTACTTCAGCGGTGCGCTGCAGAGCCGGGGCCCAGCAACGCTAGCAAGTGGCTGGGTCCTGGCTCGGCGTCGCGTCATTTCATGCCGCGCCGCGTCCGGGACACAAGAAGTCGCGCAGTCCGCTAAAGAAAAAGGCCGCCCGGTTTCCCGAGCGGCCTTTCCTGTCTTACGGCGGCTGCACATTTCATCGGGCGATTTCGGAGCTTCCAGACCGGGGGCCTATTTCCCGATCGAGTCCTGGTCGGCGGCCGCTGCATTTCGGGACAGTCGCGAACTGTTGCCCGAACCGAACGCGATGGTCTCCCATCTCCGTAAGATGCGACCATTGAGCCGCATCGCCCGCGTGGCTGCAATGCCCGCGCAGGACTCATCCCCGCTGTTCCCGCTGTCCACAGCAAAGCGAGGCGGATGCGGGTGCATCCACTCCCACGACAAGGATTGAGACGGGGATCGGAAGCCTAGCTGGGCGTCCAGGGCTGATAGTCGCCGGTTGCCTTGGGCCGCTTGCCACTGGCGAGCGTCGAGCCCGAGGGACGGTAGGCGTTGGCCGTGCCCGTGAGATTGGGCTGGTGCGGCTTTTCCCACTCGCGCGGCTGGTAGTTGTCCTGCGTCGGCGGCACGTCGACGGTGTGATGCATCCAGCCGTGCCAGGACGGCGGGATGCGGCTGGCCTCGGCATAGCCGTTATAGACCACCCAGCGCCGCTCGAAGCCGAGCGCCGGGTCGATCGCCCCGCCGCGGGTGCGATAATAGAGGTTGCCCTGCTCGTCCTGGCCGACCAGCTCGCCGTAGCGCTTGGTCCAGAGTTGGGTGCCAAAAGTCTGGCCATTCCACCAGGTGAAGAACTTGAGGAAGAATTGTTTCATGCGGCAAGGGCCCTGCTTCGTCGGGTCCTGATGCCATCCGGACGGCGAAATGTCCAGTTCGGCGCGGGCGGCGGCGCCCCGCTGCAGATGCGGTCTACCGGCACGGAACGCTGCCGCAAAGCGGACGCGATCCGTTCATGCCGGATACAGCGTCGCCATGAGAGCCTGTCCTCGCACGCAAACCCCCGTGATCCCAGGAACTCCGGCCCTTTCATGGGGTTTGCTTCCGGGAAAAGGAGTTTTGATCATGAAAAGTCTGAAAGTCTTGAGCGCGGCTGCGGCCGTAGCACTGGTTCTCCCGTTGGCGACGCCAAGCTTCGCGCAAGGTCGCGGCGGACATGGCGGGGGCGGCGGTGGCCATTTCGGCGGAGGTGGCGGTGCCCACTTCGGCGGCGGTGGCGGCGGCGCTCACTTCGGTGGTGGCGGGGCTCACTTTGGCGGTGGCGGCGCCCACATGGGCGGCGGCAATTTCGGCGGCGCGAGGATCGGCGGCGGCGGGGGCAATTTCGCCGCCGGCTCAGCGGTACGTCCCAGCGGTGGCAGCTTCGTAGGCGGCGCGAGCCGACAGGCCTTCTCGCCGTCCTTCAGCGGTACACGCAGCGTCGCGACTGCGGGCAACTGGCAGGGCGGTAGCGGCAATTGGAGCGGTCGTCACTGGCATCATCGTCACGGCGGCGGCTTCTGGCCCGGTGTTGCCGCGGGTGCTGCGATCGGCGGCCTCGGATCGTACGCCTATTACGGCGGCGGCTATTACAACGACCCCTATTACTATGGCGACGACAGCTATTATGATGAGCCGTCAGTCGCCGTGGTCCCCGATAGCGGCGGCGACTCCGCGGGCTACTGCGCGCAGCGCTACAAGTCCTACGATCCGGCGTCCGGCACCTATCTCGGCTATGACGGCCAGCGTCATCCCTGCCCGTAACCCGACCTGCAACATTTGAAGAAGAAGGCGTCGCATCGATGCGGCGCCTTTTTCGCATGCGGGCGCCTCACCTGTTTCGCTCGCCTCGTGTTCCCCATCGGCGATTGGCGCGTACAACCGATGCGAGCGGACCTTTATTCACCGCACCGTGCATACCTACCCTTATCCAATCCCAAATTGACCCGACGCGCGATTCACCTGTATCAACTTGGCTATGGGGACTTCGATGACTGGGAAGTGTCATGCCGCGTATTCTCGTGGTCGATGACGATCCGATGGTCGGTGCGACCATCGAGGTCCTCCTCCAACGTCAGGGCTTCGACGTCACGTTGACTGACGGCGGAGAAACGGGTTTGGCTGCGCTCGAAACCCAGAGTTTCGACGTGATGCTGGTCGACATCTTCATGCCGCATATGCGCGGCTTCGAGTCCATTCGCATCTTTCACGAGCGCGCGCCGGCGGTTCCGCTGATCGCGATGTCCGGCTACGCCTTTGCGTCATCCGCCTCGCCCTCTCCCGACTTCCTCCGGATGGCGCTGGAGCTCGGCGCGACCCGCTGCCTGCGCAAGCCGTTCACGCCGGACGCGCTGCTGACCACGATCCGGGAATGCATCGCCGCGCCGGGCGATGGCTCGCAGCCGAAGGACAAGAAAGAAGCCCCTTGATCCCAACGCAGCGCGTCATTCTCGGTGCTGGACTTGCCATCCTCCTGATCATCACCGCAGCCTCTATCGGCCTCGACGTCAAGTCGCGGTCCGACGCGGCCTGGGTCAATCACACCGTCCAGGTGCTGAAGAAGATCTCCGACCTGCGTGTGCTGATGCGCAGTGCCGAGAGCGCCGCACGCGGCTACGAGATCTATCGCAACCCGAGCTTCAGCGAGGAATTCCAGGCGGTGCACGCCCGGATCGCACCGGCACTCGCCGACCTCAAGCGCAGCGTGCGCGACACTCCCGAACATGTCGCGCTGCTCGAGGGCACCGAGCCGCTGGCGCTGCGCCGGATCGAGATCGCCGCCGAAGTGATGCGCCTGCGCGCCGGAAACGATCAGGCCGGCATTGCCGCGCTCCAGGGCAAGGGCGAGGGCCGTGGCCTCATGGACACGGTGATGGGCAATTTCGATCATTTGAGCGCAGAGGAAGAACGATTGCTCGCGGCGCGCTCCCAGGATTCGCGCCGCACCGGCATCGTGCTGCTCGGGATCGACGTCGCCGGCGCGCTGGTGATCCTGCTGCTGGTCGTGATGATGATGCGCGAGAGCCGGCGCACTGAGGGCGCCCTCAAGAGCACGCTATTGGAAACCACGGCCGCCAAGCATCAGCTCGAGGCCGCGGTGGCCGAGCGCACCGACCATCTGGTCACCGCGCATGACGAGCTGCGCCTCTCGGTCAACGTGCTCCAGAGCACCTTTCACAGCATGGCGGAGGCAGTGCTGGTCATCGATGCCGAGGGCAATGTCCTTCTGTCCAATCCGGCCGCCGAGCGCATGCTGCTGCACCGGACAGGCATGAACCTGCGCAATCTGCGGGCGATGTCCAGCGTGCTTCACGGCGACGGCGTCACCCCGCTCAAGCCCGACCAGCTGCCGTCGGCACGCGTGCTGCGCGGCGAGCCGTTCGAGAACATGGAGATGATCGTCCGCCCGCACAGCGGCAATCCTTCCCGCCACCTCATGATCAGCGGCCGGCCGATGCTGGACGGGCAAGGCAAAGTCTCCGGCGCGGTGCTGGTCTATCACGACGCGACCATTTCGCGCGAGACCGAGCGGCAATTGTACCAGTCGCAGAAGCTGGATGCGATCGGCAAGCTCACCGGCGGCGTCGCGCACGACTTCAACAACATGCTGACCGTGATCTCCGGCAATACCGAGACGCTGGTGGCAAGCCTGAAGCAGCAGCCCGAGCTCCAGCGCGTGGCGCGCCTGATCGACGAGGCCGCCGAGCGCTGCGCCGAGCTGATCCAGCATCTGCTCGCCTTTGCGCGCAGGCAGCCGCTGCAGCCGCGCAACGTCGAGATCAACACCGCGGTCGCGGACATCGCCAAACTGCTGCGTCCTACCCTCGGCGAGCAGATCGAGATCGAGACCGTGCTCGAACAGGGGCAGATGACCGCACACATCGATCCGTCCCGCCTCACCAATGCCCTGCTCAACATGGCGATCAACGCCCGCGACGCCATGCCGAACGGCGGCAAGCTGCTGCTCGAGGCCCACCGCGTCGTGCTCGACCAGGCCTATGCGCAAAACAATCCCGACGTTCGGCCTGGCCCCTACGTGATGCTCGCCGTCAGCGACACCGGCACGGGCATGCCTGCCGAGGTGCAGCAACAGGCGTTCGAGCCGTTCTTCACGACCAAGGAGGTCGGCAAGGGAAGCGGCCTCGGCCTTTCCATGGTCTACGGATTCGTCAAGCAGTCCGGCGGCCACATCAAGATCTACAGCGAGGAAGGCCACGGCACCACGATCAAGCTCTATCTGCCGCCGGGCGAAGGCATGGCCGAGGTGGCCCCCACCACGACGCCGCAGGCGGAAGGCGGCGCCGAGACCATTTTCGTGGTCGAGGATGACCCGCTGGTGCGCAACTTCGTCACCGTGCAGCTCCAGAGCCTCGGCTACCAGACCGTCGCCGCGCCCGACGGCAAGGCCGCGCTCGAGTTGATCCAGGCCGGCCAGCCGTTCGACCTGCTGTTTACCGACGTCGTCATTCCCGGCGGCATGAGCGGGCGCGATCTCGCCGACAAGGTGGCGACGATCCGCCCCGGGGTGAAGGTGCTCTACACCTCCGGCTACACCGACAACGCCATAGTCCACCACGGCAAGCTCGACGACGGCGTCATGCTCCTGACAAAACCCTACCGCCGCAACCAGCTCGCCGAGATGATCCGGAAGGCGCTGGGAGACAGGCCGGCCGGCTAGCGCTTCTGCTTGGCGATATGTCCAATGGCGTTGCAGATGATCCGCGCTGCGCAGATCGCCCCGATATTCTGCACGTCACGCTCCGGCACCAATTCCACCAGATCGAGACCGACAATTCTGGCCTTCGAGGCGACGCCTGCGATCAAATCTATGACTTCGAAATAGGACAGCCCGCCGGGTTGCGGCAGAAGCACGCCGGGAATGACGGACGGATCGAGGCCGTCGCAGTCGATCGTGATCAGGCAATTCGCGTTGTCCTCGATTGCGCTGAGGACAGCTTGAACGCCCCGGCTTTTGACGTCTCGTGCTATAAAAATCCTGGAGCCCCAATTCCGCGCGCAACTGAGCTCCTGCGGCCCCGAGCCGCCGATCCCCCGTAAACCGACCTGCACAATCCGTTCGACCCAAGGCAACTCGCTGGCGCGCCGCATTGTGCTGGAGAAAGTATGTGCTGAGCCGTCGCGCCGGTCCTTCCAATCCAGATGCGCGTCGATCTGCAGGATGGTCAGCCTGCCGATATCTTCGAACGCCTCGAAAAACGGTATGGGGACGGAATCATCTCCGCCCAGCAGCATAGGTACCGCGCCGGACGTCAGGATCTTTTTGGTGGCTCTCCTGATTGTATTCCGGTTTTCCTCGGGAGCATCGGGTGACGTCGGAAGATCGCCGCCATCGGTGACCCGGATTTGCTCCGGGTCGAGCAGGATTCCGTCCTGGTCGAAATCCCACCTGACAAGGTCGGTCTGGTAAACGCGCAAAGCATTGCGAATGGCCGTTGGGCCATTCGCGGCATGGCTGGTCCTGCCCTTCAAATGCGGCGTGGCATCGGCAGCTCCGAAGATCACCATGTCGACTTCGCCAAGAGCAAAGGGAACAGGCAGGGCAAGGTCGCACGCCGCGACGCCGAGGAATGTGTTGCGCTCGCTCGCCATAACCGACTCGTTGGAGGCACTCAGTCCGGCAGAGAGACCTAATCCGCAACGCTTGCGCGGGTTCCTGATTGCTTTTTGGCCCGACGCCGAGCCGAACGCCAAAGCCGCTCTCGCCTGGGAACATGACCTCAGTTGACTCAATGCTGTAAGCCGATGAGGGGCACGTTCGGTGCCTGCAAACACCAGACCGGGCTGCGCTCAGAAAACGTCAGCGATGGTCGCTCCGTAGGGGCTCCCAGATCTCGATTTCGCGGTCCGACGCGAGCAATTCGGGAAGCGCATGGTGCCAAGCGTCCCGATATGGCCGCTTGATCTGAACGTTCAAGACCTCTTCATGGCTCTCCCACGTCTCGTAGAGCATGAAGCGATACTGGGAGGCCGTATCGCGATGCAGGACCGCTTGGTGAAAGGTCGGCTCATCTCTCATCGCATCGAGGACCGTCCCGAGCAGTTGCAGAAAATTCGAGCGTTGCTCGGGCACGACGTTGAATTTGATGACATAGGTGACGGGCACGATGATTGCCTCGGTGTTTGCTTGGCGGAACTTGCTGGGTGGACGATGGCCCGCCGCAGGACGATCCGTCGGCCTCAAGACGGAAAGAACTGATAGTCCGCCACGATCTTTCCGCTGCCATCCACGATGAGAAACTCGAGCCCGCGGGCCAGAATGGTGTCGCCCTTGGCGGGAAGCATTTCCCAGTGAAAGACCACGGCGTCGTGCACCCGGCGAGCATCGTCAGCGGCCCGAAATCGGTTGGCATTATCCCTGACGTTCTTCTCATGAGACTCACACACTCGTCTCTCGAGCGCCTCGTACCCTTCGACCTCGCGATCGCCCACATAGTGCCGGCCCCGGGTGACCCATAGTTCCGCGATTTGGCTTGTGCGCCGCTCTGCATCGGTTTCGTTCCAGACGGCGACGTAGCGGTCGGCCAGACTGCTTGGGCTTTCCATAGTCATCTCCTTGAAATAACGACGCTAGCGCCGCTTCACGGCTCGCGCCCTCGTTAGCGCACGCGGAAGGGTGCCTCACGCGACCGCGGTCGGTCGATAACGTCGCAAGTAAAAAAAGCACGGACCTCCGGTGCGAATTTGACGTGAGAGGTAATAGTCTGGCGGGGGTGGCAGTTGATAAGGTGAAACATGGCCGTTCGCGCAGTTGAATTTGGCGTATTGCTACGGAGGTGGCGCGCCAGCCGGGGTATGTCGCAGACGACGCTGGCGCTGGCCGCAAACAGCTCGACGCGGCACCTGTCCTATCTCGAGACCGGTCGCTCTCATCCGAGCAAGGAAATGGTCCTGCGCCTGGGTGAGCAGTTGAAATTGTCGTTCCGGGATCAAAACACGCTTCTGTTGGCCGCAGGGTTTGCGCCCGAGTTCGCCGAGCGGTGTCTCGAAGAGATGTCGTCTGCCACGTCCGCGATGGAGCAGATCCTACGGGTCCATCTTCCTTATCCGGCCTATGTGTTGGACCGACACTGGAACGTCGTTCTGTCGAATGCGGCGCTGCCGCAACTATATGAGGGATGTTCTCCGGAGTTGCTTCGCAGTCCCGTCAACGCCGTGCGCCTCGTCCTGCATCCAGACGGGATGGGGCCGCGTATCGACAATTTCGTCGAGTGGCGCGCCCACACCATCACGGTGCTGAAGCAGCAGATTGAGGCAAGAGCGGATTCCGTTATTCAGGCGCTGCTGAGCGAGGTGTTGTCCTATCCGGCCCCCAAGGGTGCCGTGGCGCTTGCATCAAGTGAGGGCCCTCAGCGGTATGTGACGCCACTTCGTGTTCAGACCAAGTTCGGCAGAGTCTCGTTCCTGAACACCACAACGGTTTTCGGCGCCCCCGCCGACATCACACTGTCGGAGCTTGCCCTCGAAATGTTGTTTCCGGCCGACGAGGCCACAATCGCCATTGTGAAAGACATGGCCAGTGACGCCAAACTGTCGGCCAGCGGCGCTCCGCTCGCGTCCAGAGTTGGCTGATCGATCGGCCTGGTCCGCATGCGATGCAGATGGCCATCTATTTAGAACCGCCGCTTTCAAGAAAACACCCGGTGATGCTCTCGCTGACGGTTACAGAGGCGCTCCAGGGAGGAAGCACCGATCACGTGACCACTGTTCTCTCAAATATACTCCCACCCCGAAAAGTATTTTGACTTCCGAGGTCATCGACACCCTCCGAGGTAACACGCATCTTGCCGGCGACGTGAGGATCCCGCCGCGAATTGGCTTCGAGGGGTCTCAAGGAGAATAGAATGAACAGGCGAAATGTTCTGGTCGCAACCGCGTTGACTGCATTGGGCGCGCGCTTTTCATCAGGTATGCTTGCAGCCGAGGGGAGAAACAGAGTGGTCAACGTCAATGACATCGTCGTGCGATATCTGGCAGCATGGAACGAGCAGGACACGAAGCAACGTCGCGATCTCATAGCGGCGACGTGGACTGACGACGGTACCTATGTCGATAGGGTTCGTGATGGGCGTGGACATGAGTCCATCGACGGCATGATCGCCAAGGCCCAGGGGCAGTTCCCGGGCTATCGGCTCAATCTCGCGAGCGGGATTGAAACTCATCATGATCATGTGCGGTTCTCTTGGGTCGCGGGCGGCACTGCGGATGCTCCGCTCTACATCAAAGGCACCGACTTTGCCTTGATTGCCGATGACGGTCGCTTCAAGTCAGTCGTTGGCTTTGTCGACGCCGCTCCGGCGCCCGCGGCGCGATAGGCAACCAGACATCGAGCGGCCAGCCCCCTACCGCGTCGCCAGCACCACCGCCGCCAGCGTGAACACCAGCGCGGCGATCTGCCCTGCTCCCAGCGGCTCGTGGAGCGCGATCGCGGATGCCACGACGCCGATCACAGGCACTGCCATGGTGCCGATCGCGGCGACGGAGGCCGGCAGGCGCGCGAGCGCTGCGAACCAGCTGACATAGGCGATGCAGAACTGCACCACGGTCGAATAGACCAGGAGCCACCAGCCGAGCGGCGTCACCAGCTCCAGATGCGTGGTCTCGATGGCGAGGCCGATGATCGTGATGGGCAGGCAGCCGATCCCGATCTGCCAGGCCGCGGCGGTGATCGGCGGCAGACGGATCGGGTACCTCTTGGAAAACACCGTGCCGAGCGCGAAGCCGAGCGCGCCGCACAGCGCCATGATGATGCCCGGCAGCTTGTCCGCGGTGGCGGCAAAGCCATTGCCGCCCATGATCGAGGCGAGGCCGGCAAAGGCCATCACCAGCGCGATGGTGCGCAACAAGGTCGGCCGCTCGCCCAGCACCGGCCAGGCGATCAGCGAGGCCCAGACCGGCATGGTGTAGGCGATCAGCGCGGCTTCGCTGGCCGGCAGCCACAGCAGCGCCAGGCCCATCAGCACCATCCAGCCGGTGACGTTGAGCATCGCGGCGGTCACGAGCCGCGGCCAGATCGCGCGCGGGACACTGAGGCTGTCAGCGCGGATCAGCGCCAGCGCCGCCAGCAGCACCGCGCCCAGCACGCCGGTCACCCCGCGCAAGGTCAGCGGCGGCAGCTCAGAGAGCAGGAATTTCGTCACCGGCCAGTTGAAGCCCCAGCCCACCGAGGTGATGGCGAGGAACATCAGGCCGGCCGGGGCGATGCGCGGTCGCAGCACCGGCCGAGTCGAATCAAGCATGTGGGTAGTCCGGCAAAATCTGAGCGAGCTTGGCGCGGATTCGCCCCTCCCACCACCACCCCGGCGGGCATGCCTGCCCTCACCTTCCGTAGCCCTACGTGAGTCCCCCGGAGGCAAGCCCGCGATTCAAAAATATACCTGCCCTGTGAACAGCGGGGTGAAGCCTCGCGAGGGCCACAAGATGCAAATTTTTTCGGTTGGGAATCCCTGAGGACTCACTGATACTTGGCTCAACATCAGGCGCGGGCCTGCCCCCTGTTATCCCCCACAATCCACCATATTTAGTATTTGATTCAGGAACTCGCACTAGTTCTTGACGGGCGTAACGGAGAGTCCTAGTTTTCGATCCGTTCGGCGCGAGTGTGTTTGCGTCCCGCCGGCACTCCCCCAAAGGGTCTGCAAAACAGCACTCCGCCAAGCCAGACAAAGGCAGCGGGATACGGGCTTGTCTGCCCGGCGAGCGGACTTTTCGGGCGCCTGAACGGGCTGGAAACAGGCTCGGATGGCAATGGTTGAAGACGTGACGTTGTGGGGCGTTGAACGCATGTCGGGCTCATCCCTTTGGGGCGGATGGGTCTGGACGTGCCGGCGGATGATCGGTGCGCGCATCGAGCAATCGCGTCGGGAGAAAATGGGCCGGGTCTACCGGCTGAGCTGCGATGCCAAGGGGCCCGACCGCCCTCAAGCACCGCAAAATGAAATGATGACCCGGCACGCCTGAACGGAGGCGGTTCGGTCAAAGATAGGACGGGGCAAGACCATGCGGATTGAGCGGCGCCACACCACTTCGGGACAGTCACCTTACGCCGGCATCGAGTTCCGGCTGACCACGTCGGAGATCAGGAATCCCGACGGCTCGGTCGTGTTCAAGCTCGACAATGTCGAGGTGCCGACCGCGTGGTCGCAGGTCGCCTCCGACGTCCTGGCCCAGAAGTACTTCCGCAAGGCCGGCGTTGCCGCGCGCCTGAAGAAGGTCGAGGAAGAGTCCGTCCCGTCCTTCCTGTGGCGCTCCGTGCCCGACACCGAGGCGCTTGCGCTGCTGCCCGAGAAAGAGCGCTTCGTCAGCGAGCTCTCGGCCAAGCAGGTGTTCGACCGTCTCGCCGGCTGCTGGACCTATTGGGGCTGGAAGGGCAACTATTTCTCCTCCGACGAGGACGCCCAGACCTTCTACGACGAGCTCCGCTACATGCTGACCATGCAGATGGTCGCGCCGAACTCGCCGCAATGGTTCAACACCGGCCTGCACTGGGCCTACGGCATCGACGGTCCCGGCCAGGGCCATTATTACGTCGACCCCTTCACCGGCAAGCTGACCCGCTCGAAATCCTCCTACGAGCATCCGCAGCCGCACGCCTGCTTCATCCAGGGCGTCGGTGACGACCTCGTCAACGAGGGCGGCATCATGGACCTCTGGGTCCGCGAAGCCCGCCTGTTCAAATACGGCTCCGGCACCGGCTCCAACTTCTCGCGCCTGCGCGGCGAAGGCGAACGCCTCTCCGGCGGCGGCCGCTCGTCCGGCCTGATGAGCTTCCTCAAGATCGGCGACCGCGCGGCCGGCGCGATCAAGTCGGGCGGCACCACGCGCCGTGCCGCCAAGATGGTCGTCGTCGACGTCGATCACCCCGACATCGAGACCTATATCGACTGGAAGGTGAAGGAGGAGCAGAAGGTCGCGGCTCTCGTCACCGGATCCAAGATCAACCAGAAGCACCTCAAGGCCGTGCTCAAGGCCTGCGTCAATTGCGAGGGCTCGGGCGACGATTGCTTCGATCCCGAGAAGAACCCGGCGCTCCGCCGCGAGATCAAGCTCGCCCGTCGCAGCCTCGTGCCCGACAATTACATCAAGCGCGTCATCCAGTTTGCCAAGCAAGGCTACAAGGACATCCAGTTCGACGTTTACGACACCGACTGGGATTCGGAAGCCTACCTCACGGTATCAGGCCAGAACTCCAACAACTCGGTCTCGCTCAAGGACGACTTCCTGCGCGCGGTCGAGACCGATGGCGACTGGAATCTCGTGGGCCGCACCACGAAGAAGATCACCAAGACGCTGAAGGCGCGCGATCTCTGGGAAAAAATCGGTTACGCCGCCTGGGCGTCGGCCGATCCGGGCCTGCACTTCAACACCACCATGAACGACTGGCACACCTGCAAGGCGTCCGGCGACATCCGCGCCTCCAATCCGTGCTCGGAATACATGTTCCTGGACGACACGGCGTGCAACCTCGCCTCCGCCAATCTGCTGACGTTCTACGACATCCCCTCCAAGCGCTTTGACGTCGAAGGCTACGAGCATCTCTGCCGGCTCTGGACCATCGTGCTCGAAATCTCGGTGATGATGGCGCAGTTCCCGTCGAAGTCGATCGCCGAGCTCTCCTACGAGTTCCGCACGCTCGGCCTCGGCTACGCCAATATCGGCGGCCTGCTGATGACCATGGGCCTGTCCTATGACAGCAAGGAAGGCCGCGCCATCGCCGGCGCGCTGACCGCGATCATGACGGGCATCACCTACAAGACTTCGGCCGAGATGGCGTCCGAGCTCGGCACCTTCCCCGGCTACAAGAAGAACGCCGCGCACATGCTGCGCGTGATCCGCAACCACCGCCGCGCCGCCCATGGCCAGTCCAACGGCTACGAGGCGCTCAGCGTGAATCCCGTGCCGATGGACCTGGTGTCGTGCCCGCAGACCGACCTCGTCACGCATGCGCAGGCGGCCTGGGATGCGGCGATCGAGCTCGGCGAGAAGCACGGCTATCGCAACGCCCAGACCACGGTGATCGCGCCGACCGGCACGATCGGCCTCGTGATGGATTGCGACACCACCGGCATCGAGCCTGATTTTGCGCTGGTGAAATTCAAGAAGCTCGCCGGCGGCGGCTACTTCAAGATCATCAACCGCGCGGTCCCCGCGGCACTTCGCGCGCTCGGCTATCGCGAGAGCGAGATCGCGGAGATCGAGGCCTACGCCGTCGGCCACGGCTCGCTCTCCAACGCGCCCGGCATCAACGCCTCGACGCTGAAGGCCAAGGGCTTCACGGATGAGGCCATCGCCAAGGTCGAGAAGGCGCTGCCGACTGCGTTCGACATCAAGTTCGCCTTCAACAAATGGACTTTTGGCGAGGATTTTATCCGCGACCAGCTCGGCATCGGTGCCGAGGCGATCGCGGCCCCCGGCTTCGATCTGCTCCAGGCCGTGGGCTTCACCAAGCGCGAGATCGAGGCGGCCAACGTCCACATCTGCGGCGCGATGACGGTGGAAGGTGCCCCGCACCTCAAGGCCGAGCACTATCCGGTGTTCGACTGCGCCAATCCTTGCGGCAAGGTCGGCAAGCGTTATCTCTCGGTCGAGAGCCACATCCGCATGATGTCGGCGGCGCAGCCCTTCATCTCGGGTGCGATCTCCAAGACCATCAACATGCCGAACGACGCAACTGTAGAGGACTGCAAGTCCGCCTACATGCTGTCGTGGAAACTCGCATTGAAGGCCAACGCGCTCTATCGCGATGGCTCCAAGCTCAGCCAGCCGCTCAACTCGCAGCTCATCGCCGACGATGAGGACGAGGACGATGCGATCGAGCATCTCTACGACAAGCCGATGGCGGCACGCACCGCCCAGGTCTCGGAAAAGATCGTCGAGAAGCTGGTCGAGCGCATCATCGTGATGCGCGAGCGCGAGAAGATGCCGGATCGCCGCAAGGGCTACACCCAGAAGGCGGTCGTCGGCGGCCACAAGGTCTATTTGCGCACCGGCGAGTACGACGACGGCCGCATCGGCGAGATCTTCATCGACATGCACAAGGAAGGCGCGGCACTGCGCTCCTTCATTAACAACTTCGCCATCGCGGTGTCGCTGGGCCTCCAGTACGGCGTGCCGCTCGACGAATATGTCGACGCCTTCACCTTCACCCGCTTCGAGCCGGCGGGCCCCGTGCAGGGCAACGACAGCATCAAATACGCGACCTCGATCCTCGACTACGTCTTCCGCGAATTGGCGGTGAGCTATCTCAGCCGCTTCGACCTCGCCCATGTCGATCCCAGCGAGACCGGGTTCGACGTGCTCGGCAAGGGCGTCGAGGAAGGCAAGGAGCCGGATGATCACGGCCAGCGCGCCTCCAAGCTGGTGTCGCGCGGCCTCACCCGCTCCCGCACCGACAACCTCGTGGTGATGCGCGGCGGCTCGACCGCGGTCGCGCAAGGCAACGACAGTGCGCCGGCCGGCGGCAGCAAGGTCACCTCGCTCGCCTCGCACGGCGCAGGCCGTGCCGGCGACGTCCTCGAAGGCGCGGTCGCGCTGAAGCAAGAAGTGGCCCACGACCTCTCGCCCACCGAGAAGCTCGAAGCCTTGCAGTGGAGCAAAGCCGGCAGCGCGCAAGTCGCAGTCCCCAGCAAGGCCGAGCGCCGCGCGGAAGCGAAAGCCAAGGGTTACGAAGGCGAGATGTGCAGCGAGTGCGGCAACTTCACGCTGGTGCGGAATGGCACGTGCATGAAGTGCGATACGTGCGGCAGCACGACGGGGTGTTCGTGAACGAAACAGCGATGCAGCGACCGAGAGTGTCGCCGCATTGCAGCGATGGGCATAGTTGGTCCCCTACAAGTTGATCCCCTAATCGGGGCAAAGTAGGTCCCCTAGTCCCAATACGGTCACGGCAAAACGTGTCCCTAGAAAAATGTCCTTCGGCGCCGCCGGCGCCGAGGACTGAGAAAGGTTCGCGGCAGGCTTCGGCTTCGCCGCGAACTGGTTAACCGAACGAATCATGAATCATCTCTCTGAGACGCAGAGATCTCGTTTCTTGGGCGTCTTGGTTCGATGTGAACTGTGAAACCCGTTTGCGTATGTCTGAGCGCCAAGACCCGCCCCAGCTGACAGGGCTTCCTGTCCACCCGCCGTTGCCGTCGTTCAGCGTCACGGCTGGGCAAGAGATTCCAAAGCCGAAAGACTGGCAAGACTTCCAGCGCGGCTGCGTGGCCCTATTTCAAGCCGAGCTGAACGATCCGCACGCGCAGGAATACGGCCGCAATGGTCAAAAGCAGCTCGGGATCGATGTTCTTGGGAGGCGCGATGGGGTTCACGATCATTTCGTCGGCATCCAGTGTCGTCGATACGACAAGCCGCTGAAAAAGGCGGCGATACTGAAGGACTGCAGGGACGCGCTGTCGATCAAGGCAGGGCTCAAGGAAATTATCTTCGCCACGACCTGCCCCAGTGACGCCAGAGCTACGGACGCGGCTCTTGAAGTCGAAGCCGAGCTTCGCGCCGAGGGGCATGACCTGAAGGTCATCCTCTACTCTTGGTCCGACCTCGAGCTCAAGATCTGCCAGCATCAGGCGGCACTCCCGTACTTTTTCCCTGCCGCCATTGCATCGACCGCGGCTCAGTCGATGAAGCTTGATTCTGCATCTGTCTTGGCAATCGCCGAGGCCGTGGCGCGCGTCCTCCCTGCCGCCCAAGCCCTTGTCCCGGCAGATGTGAAGGCGCCAACCGACAGTTCAGAGGACCCCGCGCTCCATGCCAAAATCGATCTTTGGCGGGACTTGTTCCGCACCAAGAACGCGTTCGTGCATGCGAAGGAAGGTCTGCTGGAGCTGAAGTCGAAGGAGGACCTGTCGGGCAAGCCGTGGGCTGATTTCAGGATCGAAACCAATCTTGGGTCCGTGGCAATCAACCTCGGAAGGCACGACGAGGCGGCTGCCCACTTTGAGAGGGCGTATTCGATCCGCCCTAACGATTGCAACGCCATCGCTAACCTCGCCTTGGCCAGAACGATCATGGGCCGGCACGAAGAAGCAATGGAGTTGGCCAAGGTCGCGTTGGATTCGACGCCCCGGTCCGATCAAGCCGTATCTTACCTGCTCCAGGCGGCCGCGCGCTCGTCATGGCAGGGAGATCCGGAGACGTTGATCCCTGTCGACCTTGTCGGCTCCGTTCACGCGGATTTGGGGCTCGCGGAGTTTCTGCGGAAGCGGAACGCGCCGGACTGGGCCGAGAGGACGAGGGAGTTGGCGCGCAACCATCTCGATCTCCCCGAGTTCAGGCGGCTCGATGCTATCGCCGTTCTTGAACTGGCGCTGGGACCCGACGTCTTTGTCGGGAAGCCGGGGATCGTCAGTCGCACGGATCTTGAGCGTGCCGCGGACGAAACCCTGGCTATGGCAGACGCCTGTCTAGCCAGTGCTTACGCTGATCAATATGACCTGATGGCGTACGTTAACAACGCCGCAGTCTTGCTTCGTTTGACGGGCCGTCAGGCCGATTGCGAAGCTCTCCTCGCCCGTGCGCTGCCGGCGCTCCCGGACCAGCCGCATCTGAGGCGGCTCTTGGCTCTGGCTCAAGCCGCGCAAAACCGGTTCGACGCCGCCGAGGTCACCCTCCGGAATGTTCAGGATCGTGAAAGTCGCTTGCTTGCAGCAGAGATGGTGGCCCGCCGAGACACCAGGGAGGCGATCAAGCTAGTCGAGGATATCGATGCCGCCGGCGAGGATCATCATCTGGCCGAATTGAAATGGCGCATCCTCGGAGACTTGGGCCTTCGGGTTAGGGATTACGCACGCGTAGATTCTGCCATCGCAGGGCTCGCCAGCTTGCCCAACGGAAAACTGCTGGCGGATCTCCTTCAGCTCCGGCGAGACGCCCAGACCGGCACCGATGAGAAGGAAAGGCATGCACGGCTGATTGAGCTTGCCTCCGGCGACTTCACCTTGGCCAACAACGTGTCGCGCTACCTGGTCGCTGACGAAATGCGGAATCAGGGCCTGCCGGCCGAAGCGGCCAAGCTCATCGAGCCAGTCGCTGATTTGCAGGTTCTGAATCCGGCGACCCGCCTGTACCTTAGCTGTCTAGTCGAAGCCCGCCGGGATGAGGCGTTTCGCGATTGTCTTGCGAGCGCCTCATCCGATGTGCGGAACGACCCCGAGATCCTTTGGCTGCTGGCCACCCATTCCTGGAACATCGGCGACTTGCCGGAGTCGCGCCGAGCGGTCGAAACGCTGCTACGCGCCCAGCCTGATAGTGCCGCAGCGCGGCTCCTGAAGATCGAAATCTCGCTGCGATCCGACAACGTCGACGAGGTGCTGCAGGAGCTTGAGCGGCCGATCGAGCGGCTCGCGATCAGCCGACTGAGCGACAAATTCCGGATCGCGAGCCTACTGGGTCATTTCGGCCACACGGAGCGGGCGGTCGCCTATGCCTACAAGCTGTTTCTCGAGAACAGGGAGGTCTCTCAAGCATGGCTTTGCTTCCACGGGCTGGTCCTGCAGGAAGGAACAAAGCTTGGGGAGGTCAAAGGCGCTTGGGACGTCGATGTCGTCGGCGAGAACACCGGCGTCGACATCGAGTACGAAAGCGGCGAGAAGCAGTTCATCGTCGTCGAACCAGACGGCGCGCTGCGTCGGCTCGACGAGGATTCGTGGGAGCCAGATCACCCGTTGGTCCAGGCGATCACTGGCCTGATCGTCGGGGCGCAGTTCACCAACCCGGTGAACGGTAAAGTCGGAACGATCCGGCTTATCCGGCACAAGTATGTGGCCAAGCACCATTTCGTCCTCAACCACCACGAAGCGCGATTTCCAACGGTCGCCGCCATTCGGTCCATACCGGTCGATGTTTCGACACCTGAGGGCCTGGCGCCGTTGCTTGAGGAGCTCAAGGCAAAGCACGACTGGATCGAGCAGGAGCAGGAAAGCTACAAAAAGGCACCATGGCCACTGGCCGTCCTCGCCCAAAGGACCGGTTGTGACACCATCGATGTCGCAGAAGGTCTGGCGGCTCAAGAGCTCCGCCTGAAGGTGGCTTCCGGCACGCAGGGAGAGAGGAACGCGGCGGTGGCCGCGATTGTCGCCAACCTCGGCCAAGGCTGCGTCTTGGACCTTCATGCGTTCTGGACGTGTTGGCGTCTCGGTGCTCTTGGGTCTGTAGTCGATGTATGCGGCCTGGTTCACATCGCGCAGAGCACCATGGACCAGCTTCTGGCCCGCCGAGAGCGCATCAGTCATTCCGCCGAAAGGGGCTATAAGGGCGCCAGCTACCGCGACGGCAAAATGGCCATCACCGAGGTCGCCCCTGAGCACATCCAGCAGGCGCTTGCGGACATCGACCGGGCTATCGAATGGGCCAGGACGCATGCGGTGGTATGTCCGTTGGTCGTGCCTGAAAAGGCGCCACAGTCTCTTAGGGACTTCCTGCGGGACGGTCCGGGTGGCGTTTTCGACAGCTCTGTCGTCGCCCTGCAAAAGGGGCTCCTGCTGGTCACGGACGATATGCCGACCAGGGGATTCAGTGGTTGCTGCGGGATCGACCGCAACACTTGGCTGCAGCCGGTGTTCATGGTTGCTGCGGACCGCAACAAGATCAACGCCGAGACCTATACGCAGTGGACCGCGCATCTGATCGGCGCCGGGCACAACTACGTATGCGTATCGGGGCAGGTCCTTATACGTGCCGCCTTAATGGATGCGGACGCGGGCAAATGTCCGGGTTATTTCTTTGGGCAGGTCGTCAAAATGCTCGGTGGAGCGACGGCGGAAATGACGTCGCATATCCGGGTGGCAGCCGAATTTCTGCGGTATGCCTGGGACAATCCATCAGCCCTTTCGTACCGAGAGAGCGCTACCGATATACTGCTTCAGCATCTCGTTCGGGAGCGGCCTCACGATCGCCGCGAAATTTTGCGCGCGGTTAAATATTGCGCGCGCGAATATCCCAGACTGGTCAGGTATCTGACGGCGTGGTCGCAAGGTCGTGGTGCTGACTCGCCTCGCAGTTCGGATTTACTCGAGGGCGCGACAAAAACGGTAAGCGATACGCGAAAGCAGACGTCGAAGAAGGAACTACGAAATCGCGACCAAGCATGGAGGGAGGCTCAGAAGCGGAAGCCGAGACCGGCATAATGCTGCATGGCGACGATGGGGCTCGCGGTTACGCTAATCTTTCAGATTGTAGGTGCCGTCCAGCCATCCCTGCAACAGCTCCTCGACCACAGCCGAGACGCTCGTCTTGTCGGGTATCACCTTGAGCTTGGTTTTTATGATCGTTTCTTCGTCGATCAGGACCTGCAAGGGAGCCTTTCCTTCGGGCGCACGAGGTCCGCTCCGGCTCTTACGTACCGCCTTCGGTTTGCCCGCCTTCGCCACCCGCAACCCCTGATTCGCCTGTCTTAACCATGATGCACGCCCAGTCCGACCCGGCAACGGGAGGTGCACATGTGCGCATGAACCCCGTTGACACGGAACCCCTGATAGCTTATTTGGAATTCCATGGAAACTGAAGAAGACATCGAACTCGTTCAGCTGAATAGCGCCCAGGCGGAGCAATTCGCCCGGATCGAGCAGCTGTGGCCCGAGTTCGGCCACTCGCTGCAGGTGCTGGCCGCCTCCGACGGCGGCGGCATGGCCTGGCGGACCATCGACGGCATCGAATATCTGACGCGCTACACGCGCCAGGACGGCAAGCAGAAGGTCAAATCCCTCGGACGGCGCAGCCCGGAGACCGAAGCTATTTTCGAACAGTTCGAGAGCACCGTGCTGAAGGCTCGCCGCATCCGGCGGGAGCTGCGGGAGGACGTCCTCTTGTCCTGCAAGCTGGCGAAGGCCTACGGCGTGGCCCGGCTGCACGGACGCCTGGCCGAGACGCTCGACTGGTTCTGGTACACGGGAGCTTCCAGCCGGGTGTCCCTGTTCGGCGGCAGCGCCCTGCTGGCCTACGAAAGCGCCTCCGGCATCATGGCGCCGACGCCACTCGTGAAGGACCAGCACCTGCAGTTTGTGGCCCGGACCGAGGACCTCGAAACCCTCAATCTGGAGGAGATCGCGGAGGCCTGCGACGTCGACGACGAGGGCGCGACCTGGAAATACGACGACGACCGGTACCTGATCCGGACGAAGCGCGAGAGGCGGATGCTGGCCGAGGTCTTCCTGCCGACCTACTTCGTCCGGCGGCTCGACGGCGATGCTCACCACGAACTCAAGGACATGCTCCGGGGGCCGGGCACCAAGGGCCTGACGTTCAGCCGGGACACCCGTCCGATCGAGATCACCGCGCTCGACCCGCGGACTTATGCGATCGCCGCGCATTGCATGCGCGACAGCGAGCTCTGGACCCAGAGGGCGGAATTCGCCTGCACGCTGGTCCAACACCGGTGGCCCGACGACTTCGACCGGGTCCAGGAGATCATTCTCGACGCCGATCCGGACGTCCGTTGGGGCAGGCTAAGGGGGCCATAGTGGAAGCCGACATAGACGCAGCAGCATAATGGCTGTGGACGACGTGTTGAAAACCTGACCCGCCGAGCTTCGCCCGGCGGCTGCCGACCCGTCGTGTCCTGGCGGATTTTTCAAGGACTCGTCTGGAGGCGGTTTTCACAAACACCGCTTCCGCGGCCTCGAACGTAGTTAATGCTTTTTGCGATCCGTTAGCAGGATCGGCGTCGAAACTGTCGTCAAGCGCGGAATCGGCGGAAGAACAAGTTTCTTGCCCGGGGCGATCGCACTCGGGCACGGTCAAACCAGCGAAAAGGAGAAAGCGACCTCCCAAACGAAAACCGCGGCCCCTGCAAGGACCGCGGTTCGATTGGGGAAAGCAGAGATAGTTTCCTCGGAAGAGAAAACCCCAGAGCGACCCACCAACAAGCACCCGCACCAGATCAGCTCGGTAGCGGGTTGGCAAGGTCGCTCTGGGGCCCCTCTTCCACAGATCCACGTAATTCACCGCCCACGTCCGGGACCTCGTTTTCCGGCGACGGCGGAGCATTGCCCGGAGGCAGACCACCGATGTCGACAGCGATGATTCACGAACAGTATTTCATGCCCGATCCGTCGCTGCGGGACCCGCGGCCGGAGCCCGACGTGCTGCCGGAGATGCTGCCCAGCCTGTCGAGCCGCCCGATTTCGCTGCATTCGGCGATCTCGGTCCACGGCTGGGATTTCTTCGACGGACGCAAGGTCTGGTACGAAGCCGAACTCGAGCTGAATTTCGCGTTGCTCGCCACGATGCGGCCCGACGTCGCCGAGATCGCCGAGCAGCCGCCGACCGTGATCTTCGTCAACGATCAGGGAATCCGACAGCGGCACACGTTCGATTTCAAGCTGCGGATGATGGACGGCACTAGCGGCCTGGTCGCGGCGAAACCGTTCGCTCTGGTGGAAAAGACGGGCATCGACCGCGTCGTCGAACTGACGGCCGAGCAGATCCCGCCGTCCCTCGCCGACTGGACCCTGCTCTTCACCGACCTGGATCTCTCCCTCACCGACCTCTTCAACGCCAAGGTCATCCATCACGCCCGGCGCGATCCCTGGCCGCAGGACGACGCCGTCGTTGCCCGGCTCATCCGTAACTTCAAAGGCGAGACCACCATCGGCGAGCTGACGGCCAAGTCCGGACTGGACGGCTACGCATTCGACGCCGTCGTCCGTGCGATCGCCGACGGCAAGCTCAAGCCGGTCGAATACGGCAGGCTGGACGACAATCTCGCGGTCGTCGGGCCGAAGCGGAAGCGCAAGGCCTGAGCCACCGATGCTTCAGCGCGCCCACGATCTCCTCCCTCCGAAGCCGCCGCGTTCCAGGCAGGCTTTACGCTGGCATGTCGGCGATACCGCCATCGCCAGCATCATGGGAGAGCCGTGTCTGCGAAAGAAGGTCGACAAGAGCGGCTTCCTGTTCGAGACCGTTTCGCTGCCCAAACGCGAGATCACCTTGACCTTCGAGGAATTCGACCTCCTCAAGGACGGCTACGAATTCGACATCGACCACCTCGGCACTGAGCCCGGCAGGGCCGCGGGCAAACTCCACAGCGACGAAGACATGATCGCCGATCTCGGCGACGAAGAACGCGAACTGGTCGCCAACAAGCTCGTCGCAATCAAGGCGTTCCTGGCGATGAAGGCCCGGGGCGCCGCTTCGCGGTACCGGCAGAACCTCGGCCGGGTGCTCGCGAAGATGCAGACCGACCTTTTCCCGACGCCGCCGAGCCGAGGCGGCCGGATGGCGAAGGCGCCGTTCAAGCTCGTCGGACCGAAGCGCTTCCTCGAGTGGGTCGACAACTATCTCGAAATGGGCCCGCTCGGCCTGGTCAACCAGTATCACCTGTGCGGTCGCTACGGTGAGCGGTACGGCTGGGAAGAACGGCAGATCCTGATGGATTTCGTCTACGGGTATCTCAGCCGCGAAGCCCCGACCATCGTCCATCAATGGGGCGACATGGAGAAGGAATTCGCGAAGATTAATCGCGAGCGCATCGAAGCAGCCGGGCTCGATCCGGCCGACTACGCAGGCATCGACCTCGCGCGCGTGACCAAGGATTTCAAGGAGCACATGGACGGGCGCGGCGTCTCGCTGCTCACCTGCCCCGCCATCGATCTTCTGCGCGTCGAAATCCGCCGGCTGCCGCCTTTCGACGTGATCGCCGCCCGCAAGGGCGAAGAAGTCGCGGTGCGCTTCTTCCACCCGTCGAAGGGCGGCGTTCAGGATCTCGTCTACCCCATGGAGCGGGTCGAAGCGGACGACTGGAAAACGGACCTCCACACGCTGGTCATGGAGCTGCCGGCGATCTGGCACGCAATCAGCCCGGAACTGCGGGAAGCCGCCCCGAAGAAGCGGTGCGTCTTCAGCGCGGCGATCTGCTGCACGACGCGGGTCATTCCAGCGATGACGCTCGCGCTCAGCACCGGCGCGTCCAACACCAAGCAACTGCTCCGGATGTGCCTGTCGGACAAGACGGCGCTGGCGCGCAGTATCGGCTGCGAAACGCCCTGGGAATACCGGGGCACGATGGGCACGTTCGTCATCGACGAGGGGTCCGCCCTGCTCAACGCCCAGACGGAATTCGTCTGCACCGATCTCGGTATCCGCCTGAAAAGCCCCCAGATCAACACGCCTCAGCAGCGCCCCAAGATCGAACGGTTCTTCCAGACCCTCGACATCAAGGGGCTGCTGCGCTTTTCCGGCCGAGCGTTCTCCAATCCGCAGGTGCGCGGCAAGTACGAAAGCCTCGCGCGGGCCTGCGTCACGGTGGAGGAGCTCGCCGCCCTGATCGTGCGGTTTGTCGTCGACGTCTATCACAACTCGAAGCACGCCGGCCTGGGCAACCAGACGCCGCGCCAGCGCTGGCTCGAGCTCACGAAAAAGCGCGCCCCCACCGTGCCCCCGGGTCCGAACCGCATCCGCCGGGCGTTCGGCGAGCGGTACTCGGTCGTGCTGCAGGCCGAGGGCATCGAAATCTTCGGGAATTGGTACCGCTCGCCACTGACGGACTATTTGTTCCAGGAGGTCCCCGAGCGGGACTACGAGGTGACAGTCGACGGCGAAGACCTCGGCGCCATCTCGCTGCTCGTCAATGGCGAACGGAAAACCGTGGTCGGCCCCAAGATCATGCAGGGCGTGAGCGCCGCCGTGTGGGACGCCGCCCTGGCCGACCTGCGACGTCAGAACCAAGACCTGCAGAGGTTGGTCAAACCGGTCGTCCACCGCGCCATCGAATTCGCCCAGAACGGTGACGCCGAGACCCGCAAGCGCCTCAGCATCCTTTATCGGCCGAAGTCCCGCGAGCAACTCGAGGCGATCCGGATGCGGATGAACCAGACCGTGCGCCACTACCAGGAGCCCCTCAAGCCGCAGGAGGGGCCGATCGACGTGCTCGCGCGTCGCATTGCCGTCGGCACCAAGGCGCCGCCGGCCGATACGGTCCGCGAGCTCCCGCCGGCTTCCCAACCCGATGTGCCGGCCGTCGAAGAAGCCGCCGTCAAGCCAGCCGCCAAGTCGAAATCGCGGACGCGGCCCGAAAAGCCGCAGCCCGAACCGCCGAAGAAACCGACCCGGAAGTGGGTCGTGAAGAGGACCTGACATGAACGAACATTTCGCAGACCCGTCCGCCTACCTCCGCGAGCTCTGGACCGACGACGACCGCAAGCGCAACGGTCGCATCGAAGCCGTGAAGGGCATGTACGTCGAGTCCGACCGGGACGAGGCGCTGACGCGCCACCTCAAACGCCTCGCACTGAACGCCGCGTTGCGGGTCGATCCGTCCATGCCCTTCGCGGCCGACAACCGCGCGCCGGGCAAGGCCCTCGTCATCGTCGGCCCGAGCGGCGCCGGCAAGACCCGGCTCGTCCAGCGCACCTTCCGCAACAGCCCCTACTTCCCGAACTACGGCATCGTCGAAGCCCCGAGCCCCATGATCAGCATCCAGGCGCCTGCGCCCTGCACCCTGTTGCAGATCGCGCTGCGGATCCTGGAAAAGCTGGGCTACGAAATCGAGCGGGATCTGCGCGAGAACAAGGCTTGGCTGCGCGTCCGCCAGCAGCTCCGGCTGCACGGCATCCTGTTCCTCCACATCGACGACATCCAGCACGTGCTGCATGCGCTGAGCGAGGACGAAGTCCAGAAGGTCCGCGACACGCTGAAGGACATCATGCTGCTCGACTGGCCGGTGCAGCTCATCCTGAGCGGCATCCCCGACCTGATGCCGTTCGTCCGCAAGGATCGCCAGCTCCGCCGCCGCTGCCGCTTCATGTACCTCTCCAAGCTCTCCGCCGCGGAGCACGCTGAATTCCTCGACGCCGCCATCAACGAGTATGCGGCCACGGCCGGCCTGAAGGTCGATATCGACGACGACGCCATGCTGGTGGGGCGGCTCCTCCACGCCGGTCAATACGAAATGGGCATCAGCCTCGAAATCCTCGGCGAGGCCGTCGAAGCCGCCCTCGATCGCGACGGCAAGACCCTGAAGCTGGTCGACTTCCAGAACGCCTATGCCGACCGCAACCTGATGCCCGACGACCAGAACGTCTTCTTCGCCAACGCCTGGCACACGATCGACGCCACCCTCGTCCGCCCGGGCGACGCAGAAGAGGAAAAGGCCGAGGCGCAGATCGCGTCCCACAAGAAGAACCGCCGGAGCAAGTCGTGAAGCCGCTTCGCCACACCGTCCCGCTCGGCGCCGGCGAAACGCCCGCGAGCTTCGCGTCACGCCTGGCCACACTCCACGGGTTGCCGGCCCGCGAGTTCTGCCTGGACATGGGTACGACCTTCCAGAAGGTCGTCGATGGCGCCCCCGAAGCCCTCGCCGTCATCGCCTACAAGGGCAGCGCCGACGCGGTCGCACTGGCTGAGAATGCCTTCGTCAAGACCGCCGAGCGCCGCTACACCCACCGGGGTCAAGAGCTCACCCGCGATAACCTGCGTCGCGGAGCCGTCCTCGTCTGCCCGAAGTGCCTGGCGGAGGACATCTCCGCTGCTCCGCAATCGCGCCCGCAGGTCGCCGCTACGCAGCGCGCCCGCTGGCAGATCGCGGCCTTGAAGACCTGCGCGGTCCACCTGGCGCCGCTGGTGATCGTCGACAAGGACATGACCCCCGGCACGATGCACGACTGGTCTCATCATGTCGGCAAGGTCCTGCCTGCTCTTCCTCGTCTGGTCGCCGAGGCCGGTACCCGCCCGCTCACCACCTTCGAGACGTATGTTCGCGACCGCGTCGACGGCGGCACGGGCGGCACCGGCTTGATCAACACCCTGCCTCTTCACGTCGCCATCGCGGCATGCGACCTGTTCGGCGCCGTCGCCGCCTTCGGCCGTACCGTCAACCTGAAGACCATGACCGACGAGGACTGGCGCGTCGCCGGGGGCGCTGGCTTCGACATCCTCGCCGGGGGAGCGGTCGGCGCCCATGCCTTTCTGGAAACGCTGGGTGCCACGTACCCGTACTCCGGCGCGGCGACCGAGGGGCCGCAGGCCGTGTTCGGCCGCATCTACCAGACCCTCGAATTCTACCGGGACGATGCGTCCTACGACCCGCTGCGCGACCTGGTCGGCGACTTCATCCGCGCCCGCTTCCCCGTCGGTCCCGGCGACGTCGTGTTCGGCAAGCCCGTCGAAACCCGCAGGCTGCACTCGATCCGCAGCCTGTCCAAGGCAACCGGGCTGCACCCGAAGCGCCTCCGTAAGCTGCTCTCGTCGGCGGGAATGCTGCCCCCGAATGCGGAAAACCTTGCCGACGGAAACTGCTTGTTCGACGCCGAGAGCGCCGTTGCCCTGGCCCAGACCGCGGCCTCTGCCACCCTGTCCGTCCGCGACGCCGGCGCCTACCTCAACGCGCCCCGCGTCCAGCGGGACATGCTTTACCGCTCCGGCATCCTGGTCCCCCGGATCAAGGCGACCGACCACGGCGCCGCCGACCAGTTCGCGCCCGAGGACCTGGACGCCTTCCTGGCCCGCCTGCTCGATGGCGCCGCGCCGGTGCCGGCCGCAGACGCCGGCCAGGTCGACATCCCGACGGCGGCCAAGGCCGCCTGCTGCGGCTCCGTCGAGATCGTCCAGGCCATTCTGGAGGGCCGCCTGACGCGCAAGGCTCAGCTCGCCGGCGAACGCGGCTACATGTCCGTTCTTGTCGACCTGGAAGAGGTCCGTGCCCTCGTCCGCGGGGCCGACCTTGACGGCCTCACCAGTCAGGCGCTGGCCGAAAGGCTCCGCGTCGCCGACAAGGTCACCCGCAAGCTCATCGCCGGCGGCCACCTGCGTACGGTCACCGCGACCAACCCCGTCAATCGCTGCCCGATCACCATCGTGCCGACCGAGGAGATCGAGCGGTTCGAGGCCGAGTTCGTCACCCTGTTCGCGATCGCCCGCCAGCAGAGCCATCACCACCTGGTGGTCAAGAAGGAGCTTGAGGCCGCCGGCGTGAAGCCCGCCTTGGACCCCGAGCAGGTCGGGGCAACGATCTACCGCTGCAGCGATCTCGCCGCCGCATTCCCGCAACAATGACGGGTCGTTTTATCGACTGCGATCGAAGGGGCGGCAAAGCTCCTCCACCACGCTGGCGTCAAGGTCTGGGCACACGCCAGAGATGAGGCTTGGAGTGAATTTAACGAAGCTGATTTCCCTTTCGCGGAGGCGCTTGATGCCATCGGGGTAGGCATCAAGCAATTTCCGGGTCAAATTAGCCGCTCGCTTGTAATTATCCTCGCTCGAGTGCCAACCCCATCCATTTCGGGCCGAAACCTCGTCCGAAAACAAAGTTGCCACGCCTTCCTCGATCACGGGTGCGTCTTCGCTTCCTGATGGAGCTAGGACATGAATGACTTCGTGAGAAAGCTGAAAGAGGGCCCGGTTGAGGTCTTGTCGCGTATTGTCGCCCAGCATGATGGAGACACGGCGCCGGCCTTCCGGATACCAGAGGCGCGGGCCTCGGTCGGAAAACTCAATGCCGACCGGCGTCCAGTCCATGTCTCGCAAACCAAACCGGTCTTCTGCCTCGGATAACAGTCGGCCGAACGCGCTGGTCAGCGTCCAGCTGTACCCGGCGTCGGTGCGGAAGCAGTGAAATCCCTGCGATGGTTCTTTCGAGAAATAGTGTTGGTCAATTTTCATAGCAGTCCGATCGGATTGATGTTCTCCGATTAGATTTGGTTGATATGGGTTACGTCAATAGCGGTTCGATTCCGGCGCCTAGCGCACCGCTTCCATCTGGACCGTAGACGAGCCGAAACCTCTTAATTTAAGGCGTTTTTCATCGCTCCGGTCGGATACGCCGACAGGGGACGTACTTTACGCGTAGACGTCCATCGCGAGTTCGATGTTGGATTTTCAGCCTGTGAGAATGCAACGGGTTACGGATGCAATAGCGGATGAACTCTGGCCATCGCTGCACGCATCTGAGCTTTTCGATAAATTCAAAAAGGGCGGCCGAAGGGCCGCCCGATTTGTAATTTTGACTGCAACCTAAGATTTACGCTATTAAATGCAACAATCAAGTCGCTTGACCATTTCTTCTGCGCAGGATCAGCAATGTTGGATGGCCTCGTCAAAGACCCAATCTATTTTTCTATTGCGCTAGCCGTCGCAGGCCTTGTGGGAGGTGGCCTTCTGAGCTGGCTAATTACCTTCGCCTATTTCAAGAAAGCGCAAGCACGCAAGCTGCTATGCTACGCAAGCTTCACAACGAGCTATCTTGGCCATAATCAGGGGGACTTTCACGACCTGACCGTTCGATATGGCGACAAACAACTTAGAGACCCTTTTCGATACACGCTCTACGTCTGGAATTGCGGAAACATAACCATCAACAGGGACGATCTTTCAAACCTCGATCCACTCGCATTCGGGCGAAGCGACATCGAGGTGCTTGAAATCAATCCGATCTGGACTACTCGTGAGAGTACCAACCCGACCGCATTGATAGACGCGGCAAAGAAGCGAGTATCGTTTGAGTTTGACTTTCTCGATCCAAACGACGGATTTGGAATTCAGTTTCTTGCGGACAGAACTGAGCAAAAATCTTGGCCGACGAATTTGCAATGCTACGGGACGATCAAAGGCCTCATGAGATCACCGTACCAAGTGAGCGCCACTTTCGAGAAAACACACTGGTGGTCTTTCCTCATTGGACTCGCTGCTTTTTCGTTCTTTGCTTTTTCAGCACTTGCAATTGGGTATGATGCCTGGCTGTCGGGCGCGTCTGTTACGGGTCTAGTGCGGCTCCTTGCGGCCGCGCTTTTCTCAGTGATTGCCCTCGTTGCCGCAGGGATCACTTTATCCGGCCGTACCCCTTCCGAAGAAATTGTTCCAGCGCTTCTGCGTCGCCCAAACGACGACCCTTTCCAAAATGAGGTAATTTTCCGCGAAGATTTGCGCCGTCTCCGTCGTTGAGCCGGGGCGCGCTCAGGTCCTCCGCCCGGCGTCACAGAACATTTAGCGAACATCCGTCGCAGTGCTGCTGAGAGTAGGATATCCACAGACTTTAGCCTAACCGCATGACATATCCAGCACCTAGATTTAGTGCCCGCGCCGCTCGCAGTTGCTAGCACTGGCAAACACATGCATACTTGAATAATATCTTTTGAAACGATTCGACCCGAAGTCTGCTCTATGGCATACTCGGGCATGTCGAACGTTCACCTCCTTGACACATCATCAGACGCTGATCGCGAGCATCGGGCGAGGATCGAAAAGATCGCGCGCGGTATTGCGAACTCGGCTTTCGAGATGCTGTCCGAGGAGGATCGCAAGGATGTGCTCGACCAACTCATCGAGATCTTGCGGCCAATCCCCACACCCCGGGCCGGCGATGTACTGGACGCCGTTGTGAGGCTGTTGCCACGCAAAAAGGACTGGTCAGTCCAAGATATCCGAGAGGGTGTCGCAGAGAAGGGAGTGAGCGCCAATCCGAAGGAGGTTTATAACGCCGTCGGGTACTTGGTGCGGAAGGGACACATGCGTCGCATTGGCTATGGGCGCTATGTCGTTGACGGTGGAACTTTGATTGTGGCGTCGGACGATTTTGGGGGCCCGACCGCGTCGCATGAAGATGCGTATCGCGTAGATGACTGAAAGAGGCGGCCGCCGAAAATGGGGCCGCCTTTTTCTTTGCCCGGAGAACGATACCTATGACGCAAGAAGAATACTATCGTGCCGCTCGCCGTCTCGGCCTTAAGCCGACTGACGTCCCAAACGTCTGGGCCAACTCCGCTGGGGAGTTCTACAACGTACCGGACTCCGGCGCGATGACACCTGATCAACGCGTTGAGACGATTGATGTGCTTAAGAAGAACTTGGGGATCGGGACTGCTCCATAACGCGCTTAGCGAGGTCTGCAGGAATTGCTACCCAAGGAAAGAACTCTGGGTCATCATCTTGGGCTTTGGTGACAACGACGGCCTCTCCACAAGCCGCATACAGGTCTGCGATGCTTTTTGAGATCGCGACATCCAGCTTGTCGATGTCGGGTTCAGCCACGAGCAATCCCTTAAGATCGGGGCTGGTTGCATAGAAGAGACCTGCCTTCCCTTCTTCAACTTTCACGCGCACGATCTTAGCCTTCATAGACGTCATCGCGCTCATCTGCTCCGCCTCTCTGATGCCACGTTTCTTGCTTGTTCCTGATTTGTTAATATTTTCTTACCTCGCTCAAGCCAGCGCGTCCATCCACTTTCCCGCGAGTCGTGGCCGCGCCTCGCCCAAAGCGACCTCGCTAAGTGCCTTGTAAATTGGCATCTTTTCGGAAAGTTCCTATATGGAGGAGGTCTCGACGTGCGACAGCGCACGCCCTTCGGAGCAATTTCCATCAAGGTGGTCCAGCCCGTAGGATGGGCGGAGCGAAGCCGATACCCATCGCCACCTGAGCGACAGACGCGATGGGTTTCGCAAGGCTCAACCCATCCCACGAGCTGCTCGGCTCGTGTCCCCCTATGCGAAATCGAGCCAGGCTAGGCGGCCCCGCCTCTACTTCGTGTTGACCTCGAACACATCCAGCAGCGGCATCTCCCGATGCGACTCGGAGAAGCGCGAGAGCTTGTTGCCGTTCTTGTCAGCGCTTGCGTGTCCACGACGGGATTGTTGCGGCGGCCGGCGTAGAACCCGGCGAGCCAGACGTTCACGGTCTGCATGAGGGTAATGCGCGGGGTCATGTATTGGTCGCGGCTCGTAGGATGGGTAGAGCCCTTGCGAAACCCATCATTCGGCGATCGATGTTGATGGGTTTCGCTCCGCTCTACCCATCCTACGAGCTTCGTCCGACTTAAAGTGCGGGATGTAATTTCCCATGAGGAGCTCCGATCAAAAAGCTCCTTTTGGTTGATGTTTTTCCTGTATCATGCTCCGCACGAGCAACCCTAATCGCTCACAAAAATGCTCGCGCACAAGGCTTGGTCCCGCGCGCGAATGCCAGGACGCCGCAAGCCAACACTCGAAATTACCTTTGCGGTCGAGCCCTTCCCCCCTAAACTCCCACCTCCGCCGGCATCGGTTCCGACGGGCCCGGTAGAAGCGGAGTGACGTTATGCCCAAACCGGAAAGCTTCCCGATCGAGAGGATCTTCGTTCCCACGAAGCAGAAGAAAGCCATCAAGCCCGAGATCGTCGGGGAGATCGCTGAAAGTATGCTGGACATCGGACAACAGGAACCCATTTCCGTCCGGCTCGACGGAGACCGCCTCGTTCTGGTCGAGGGACTGCATCGGCTCGAAGCCTGCAAGGCGCTCGGCGAGACAACCATTATCGGTGTCATCGTCCCGGCGGAGGTCGCTCACCACAGGCCGCTGCTGTCCGAAGGACCCGCAGTCGAGGCAGAGCGCATCAAGATGGCGCGATTGAAACAGCTGCGCCTCGAGAAGGAAGCTGCGGAAGCATCTATGGCTGGCTCGAAGAGCGTCAACGGAATGGAAGCGCCGCGCACCCGTCCGACGAAAGGCGTTCGCGACAATCCGAAGGCATCACCGGGCCGGACTGCGGGATCGACACCGAAGACATTGTCGGACTGGATCACGCAGCAAAAGGGCCACGGCGGTCGCTATTGATGGCCGGCGATGACGGTGTCAGTGCACTTCACCTGTCGATGTAGATTCCATGCGCGTCGCCGTGATGCGCGATCTGGTCAGGCCGACACGACCGCAAACGCCCGCGCCCCCCGCCCCTACTTCGTATTGGCCTCGACCGCGTCCAGCAGCGGCATCTCGCGATGCGACTCGCAGAAGCGCGAGAGCTTGTTGCCGTTCCTGTTCAGCGCCTGCGTGTCCACAACGGGATTGTTGCGGCGGCCGGCGTAGAACCCGGCGAGCCAGACATTCACGGTCTGCATGTGGGTAATGCGCTGGGTGATGTACTGGTCGCAGCTGATCTTGGAAACGTCGACCAGCACCTGGGCCTTGACCGGCACGGCCAGCAGCAGGGCCGCGAAGGCACCGAGGATGATCGCTCTTGTCTGAACCATGTGTTCCTTCCGATGAATGTCTGCACGGTGGCGACGGTCGGGCGCCGCATGCTTGATCCAGATCAAGGGCGCCTGTTGCAGACCCCGCGACCGCCCCACCCCGAGGCCTCGCCATAATTTCTCCTTCGCACGCGCGTTGTGTTGGACGGCGGCGAGTCTTATCGTTCCGATCGGACTGCCGCACTCCCATTGACGCCCGACGGAATCGAGAGCGCATCGGTGCCCGAGACGAACGACCCCAAACCTGACGACCACAAGCCAGACGCGCCCAAGCCTGACGCGCCCAAGCCTGACGCGCCCAAGCCTGACGCCCCCAAGCCGGACGCAGAGCGCGCCGAAGGCGGGCTGGCGCGGGCCTACGACCGGATCAAGAGCGCGGAGCAAGACCTTGCGCGGCTGGACCGGCTGGTTTCCGGAATGGAACGCGGCAGCGAAAGCCCGCGGGTCTCGCGAGCAAGCGCCGGTGCGGAGACTGTCCAGGCTCCCAAGGACAAGATTCCCGAGGACAAGACCCCCAAGGCCGCGGCGCCCGTGCCGGATAGCACGGTTCGCAACCAAGGCCTGAAGGGAGATCGGCCCATGCTGCGCGCTCTGGTTGGCCTCGTGCTGGCGATCGGCATTCTCAGTGCCGCCTTCGCTTCGCAATATCGCGACGAGGCCAGGTCTATGAGCAGGTCGATCATGGCGCGATGGGCTCCGCCGGCCGCGACTGAGCCTCCGCATGCGTCCGCGGTCGAAAGTCCGGCGCAACCGCCGGCCGTGCAACTCGCTGCCGCGGATGAGCCCGGCACGGTGCCCGCGCCGCCGGCCGGCAAGGACACGGAGAGCAATGCAGGGTTTGACGCTTCAAGACCCAACGCATCAACAACGGGCGCCACAGCCCCTGACTCGTCGTCGTCTGATCTCGCGCAATCGCTCAAGACCATCACCAGCGAGCTCGCGAACATGAACGGAAAACTCGAGCAACTGAAAAGCCGCAGCGAGCAGACGCTGCGCGAGCAGGCCGACACCATTCAACAGCTCAAGGCGGCGCAGGAAAAGGATGCGGCGGCCAATGCGCGCCTCGCCGCACAGGTCCAGGCGCTGCAAAAGGAGCTGACGACGCCGTCCGCATCGTCATCCGCACCTGCATCCGCGAAACCCGTCCCGCGGAGCGCGATCAACAACGAGACCGCTGCGCCTGCGCGGCCGCACGTGCAGGCGGCCGCACCGCGGCGGCCCCGGCCGTCGCGCGGACCCTGGATGCCCCCGCCCTATATGGTCGATCCCTATTACGGTGATCCGGATTGGTGAGCCCGCAGGGCAATTCGAGCAGTTCTGCGCCAGCACGCAAGCTTGCGGACCCGCATCAATCACGCGGCGAGATCTGAAGCTCCATCAACGCCATGCGCTCCAGGACAGCGGGGTCTCGCTCGCCCTCCTTCGCCGTGCGAAGGATTGTTTCCGCGATCGACTTGACATGCGCAGAGCTGACCGGGGCCGGCAGTGACGCAACCGCCGTGTCCAGCGCAGTTTTCATGATGCCGATGGTTTCAGGCGTAAAAGATGCATTCGAAAAATCTAGCATGCTGGATCCGATCTGGAGGTCATCACGAGCGTCGCCTGGTTCGAATGGCTGCTGATCTGCGCAATCCGGTCGACCAGGGCCGTCAGATGTTGCGGCAATGGGTCGTGCTCGCCCCGAAGCTTGATCCGCAGGCGGTCGCCTATTTCATTGCAGATCGCCAGGCTGGAGCCGCGGTCGATCTGAATGGCATTGCGAACATCGGGGCTGTTCATGAAGGTTTCCGGTTGATTCGCACGGAGGACGCTTCGCGCCGAGCCGCGCTTACAACGCGGCTGCTGTTGTTATTCAGACGAGGATCGGAGGTTCGATCTCGCTACGCTCGGGGATCACGGGCTCAACGGCCCCATCGGGCCAGAGTTCCCTCCGAACCCAACTTATGTTTGGATTTCACGGAAGCAGCAGTTTCTGCGGCTTGCGGCGGTTAAGGACCGTAGCCCGGATGGAGCGCAGCGAAATCCGGGACGGTGCTCGCGGCAGGATTCCCGGATTGCGCTACGCTCCATCCGGGCTACAGGCGCGCATCAGACCGTCGCTTCCGTATCTGCCACCGGACGCTTTCCGTCTTCTGGATCTCCGGAGCGAACAGCCCGGCTTCCGGCCGCGAAAATATCGTGCACCAATCCGAGCTTTCCCAGCCCGAGAATGATCAGGCCGTTGATGTCGATCTCGTACCAGGCGTGCGAAATGTAGGCGTCGCGCGGAAACCGGTGATGGTTGTTGTGCAGGCCTTCGCCGAAGGTGAGGATGGTGGTCACGAACTCGTTGGTGGTGCCGTCGTCGAGATCGAAGCGGCGATAGCCGTAGCGGCCGTCGCTGTGGCAGACCGAGTTGACCAGCGATGTCGCCATGGTCATGAGGTAGCTGCGGAACAGGCCGGAGAAAAGAATGCAGCCGGTCATCGTGTGCACGCCGCCGAACGCGTAGCCGATCGCACCTGGAATGATCACCGCCGAGAGCGCGTACCAGTACCAGCGCGTCCTGGTGAAGAACATCGCGATCGGATCGGCCAGGATATCCTTGGCGTAGTATCCGGCATCGGTGGTGGCCTGGTCCCACACCCAGCCGCCTTGCGCATGCATCATCCCCTTGGCGAAGGTGACATAGGGGTTGCCGTCGCCGTCATAATAAGGGCTGTGGACGTCGCCGGGCTTGTCGGAGTGAAGATGATGCCGGCGATGATTGCTCACCCATTTCAGGATCGAGCCCTGCACCGCCATGGTGGCGATGGCCGCGAACAACGCCCGCATCACCGGACCGCAGCGGAAGCTGCGGTGCACGAAGTAGCGATGCATGAAGCCGATGCCGACCGTGGACAGCGCGAACGTGCCGGCGAAGACCGAAACCTCCACCCAGCCGATGCCTTGCCAGAACGCCCAGACCAGCGCCGCGATCGAACCGCCGATCATGATGACGAAGGAGATGTAGGAATCGCGAAACTTGGCCTCGACCACCGGCCCTTCGACCAGCACGCCCGGCGGCATTTTCCGCTCCGCAGCTTCCGCCGACATCACGCTTTCGATTACGGTCATTCCAGCCGATCCATTCACACAAAATTAACCCTGTTGCGGCGCACAGTACAACCTCGGGTTATTTCCATCAAGGATGCGAGCTGCCGTGGGAGTACGGAGCGGCGACTTGAAACGACGCGACCAGAGAGAAAAGAAGCCGGATTTCAAGGCCTCATGACAGCGTTAACCAGGTGCAAAGCCTCCGCAATGCACTCCCAAAAGACCGATGCCATCAAGAAGCAAGCCCCTCCTCTCTCGCCTTCGCAAGCTCAGGCGACGCGCGCGTTGGGTGCGAAAGACTTTCGCGCGCGCACCGTGGATGGTTTGGATCGCGGGCGGCGCGGCGATGCTGCTTGCGGTCGTCGTACTCGTGAACATCACCTATCAAACAATGCGCAAGCCGACCGAGCTGTTCGTCCTTGTCGGCCACGCGCTCGACAAGGAGCCATCCGAGACGTGGCGGCAATACGGGCCACTGTTCCGCAAGCATTCCACCGCGACGATCACGCCCGAATTGCTGGCGGCGCTGGCGCAGGTCGAGACATCGGGCAATCCGCTCGCTCGCACCTACTGGCGCTGGCGCTGGAGCCTCAATCCGCTCGCGATCTACCGGCCCGCCTCCAGCGCCGTCGGCCTCTTCCAGATGCTGGACGCGGCCTACGCCGACGCCGCGCGGTTCTGTATCCGCGGCAACGCGGTCACGGAAGCCGGCTGCGGGTCTCCCTTCCTCTATGTCCGCGCGATCCCGAGCCACGCCATCGAGCTGGCATCGGTGTATCTCGATCGCAATGTCGCCGATGTTCTCAGCCGCGCGGGCGATGTGAAGGCGAGTGCGCGCGAGCGGCAGGATCTGGCCGCCTTCATCCATCTCTGCGGCGCCGGCCCCGCCACGGCCTACGCGCGCCGCAAGTTCCAGATGATCACCGACGAGCGCTGCGGCGATCATCTCGTCACAAGCTATGTCGCCAGGGTCAACGCAATGAAGCGGCAGTTTCTGCGGCTTGCTGCGGATGACGGCGGTTAGCAAAGGAGCGTAGCCCGGATGAGCGAAGCGACATCCGGGAATGCTGCGGTAACGTCCCGGATATCGCTTCGCTCATCCGGGCTACAGGCGCCAATCAATTCCGCGTCCGTCGGTGGCCTTCACCACCAATACGGCCAGCGCCAGCCCTCGTAGCGGACATACGACGACACCAGCGGCGGACCATAGGGATCAACCCGGTCGTCTTCCGGGCGATAACGATAGCGCGGAACGATATTGTAATCCCACGGCGTCGGCCTGAGCACCGGGACATCCACCCTCAGCCGTTGTTCATCCAGCACGCGGGCCTTCCGCGCGCGGGCTTCGGCACCCGTTATCCCGAGATTGCACAGCACCAGAGCGGTTCCGAGCGCACACGCGACAGTCATGATCTTCATGCGTTGGTCTCCTTGCCGCCAGAGTGCAAAAGGACGCCAAGCAAGGCAAGCGAATTTGTCCAGAGTCTTCCGCGCAGCGCAGACCGATTGTCACGCGACGGGCTTGCCGTCCAACAACGCGAGCGCTCGCGGCACCTGATCGTGGTCCGCAACCAGCACATACTCCTGCCGCGCCAGACTGGCGCCGCTCGCGATCACGATTGATTGTTTCGGGCAGAGGCCGAAGCATCCGGTCACGATCAGCTTGGCCGGCTTGGTGCCGTTGCGCTTGTTCGCCTTCAGTTCGGATTTCAGCGCACGCCTGACGTCGCGGCCCTCGTCGCTACGCTTGAGGCATTTGCGGCACACCAGGACCGGCGCCGCGCGGCGCGGGCGCACGATCATCGGGATTTTGGAATTCGAGGGATTTTCGGGCATTGCAGACCTATATGGGACTGCAGTCCATATAGGCATGGAACCGCGATCTTGCCGACGGAGACGGCGACGCGGCACGCATGGCCGGGCATTTACTCCCGCGCGCGACGCACAGCCTCGGTCAACTTCATCCTCTGCTTGTCCCAGCGCGTCGCCTCCGCCTCCGCGCGTTGGTCGAGCGCAGCGCGCTCCGCTTCGATCGCCTCCGCCCGCGCGTCGTGCTCCCGCCTCGCCTCGTCCAATGCGGCCTGCGCACTCGCGACGGCCTTCTCGCGGCGCGCGCGCTCCTTGGCGCGGGCGGCCTCCTCCTTGCGGCGCTCGGCTTCCCGCCGCCGCTCTTCCTTCTCGAACGCCGCGGCAGCCTTGCGCGCCTGTTGATCGTCGATCTTGCGGGCTGGTTGCCTTGCTGCCTTTGCGGGACGCTTTTTCGGCGTGGACTTGGCTTTGGACTTGGCCTTGCGCTTCGGCCCGGCCTCGTCGTCAGCGAGATCGGTCGGCAACTCGGAATGCTCGGTGAACGCCCCGTCCGATCCGACCGGCCGCCGGAGCACCAAGCCCGGCTTCTCCATCGTCGCCGCGACGATGTCGGGATCGTCGGTCTCCTTCGCGGCGCCTTGATGAAACAGATTGGACCTGGCGCCCCAGGCGTCCAGCGCCGCCTTCATCGACGGCGCGGCGATCGCCTGGTCGTAGAAGCCGAGCGAGGTCTGGTAGGTCTTCAGTTTTCTTTTTGGTTTTGCTTTTTTCGGCATGTCGCTCCGCAGCTGGCGAGCCACCTGCTTCCTGCGGCGCCATCATGCCATACTGCCCCTGTTTTGCCCGACGAGTCAAATTCGATTCGGTATCGCCGAAGTCGATGCGGCGCGCATAGGCCCGTAGCCCGGATGAGCGAAGCGACATCCGGGACCTTTGCTGGCGGCCTTCCCGGGTATCGCTTCGCTCACCCGGGCTACGGCGCAACACCACCGGAACTTCGGATTTCCAACACACTGAAATCCCTCGGGATTTCTACTGTGCATGGGGTTGTTTTCGACGTTTTTGTTTTGACGGGGTGCCAACTACGCCGCGTCGAAATCCTCAGGCGCCGGCCCGGCGACGAGCCCATCGAGACCGACCATCAGCAGATCGGCGATGTGCATCAGCTGGTACAGCGGAATGTCCGCTTCGCCCTGCTCGGCCAGCGACACGAAGGCAGGCGTGGCGCCGACGAGCTCGGCGAGCTGGCCTTGCGTGTAGCCGCGCTTTTCGCGCGCAGCCCTGAGGCGCGCACCGATCCCGAGCCGGTGCCGGGACTGCTCGTCCGCGGTCATCATCACGGCCTGCTCGTCCGCACTCGCATAGCCGTCCACGAACGCGCTGCCGATCAGCCGGCCCTTGCGCCAGGCGACCCGGCAGTCCTTGCGCAGTCCGCTGCTGAAGACCAGCGTGAACTGCTCGGCGACCCAGAGCGAGGCGTTGAGGCCGAGGCGCGCGCCGGTGCCCGAGACATCGCGGATCGTGCAGGGCGCGCTGATGATCTTGCCGGTGCCGTTGTCGAATTCGACAATGCCGGTGCGCAGCGTGTGATGTCTGACTGCGGCGCGATGCTCGCTCATGACCAGAACACTCCCTTCCGCCGCGACGTCGAACCGACGCAGCCACAAATTCCGGACCTCGATACCGCAGAGTTTTTCCTGAACTCCTAAGTTTCCAAGGGTTCCGCCAGGACTGAAAGCCATGGTAAAGGATTTGCTCCCAATCCATCTTTTTCCGGCGGAAAGCGTGCGGCGCGCCCGTGACGGGCGACGAGGCGAATAATGACCGACGCGATGAAATGTCCGACCTGCAACTCCGAGCACGCCTATCAGGATCGCGGCCTCGGGGTCTGCCCGGAATGCGGCCACGAATGGAGCGGCACGGCGGAGGCCGCCGCGGACGCCACTCAGGAGGCCGGCGTGCGCGATGCCAACGGCAATGCGCTCACTGATGGCGACAGCGTCATCGTGATGAAGGATCTCAAGGTCAAGGGCTCCTCCTCCGTCGTCAAGGGCGGCACCAAGGTCCGTAACATCCGCCTGCAGGACGCCACCGACGGCCACAACATCGCCTGCAAGATCGACGGCATCGGCGCGATGAATTTGAAATCGGAGTTCGTGAGGAAGGCGTAACCGCCGCGAACGCCAGGCGACCGCCAACGACGCATCGGGGCGAAGAAGAGGTGCGTCGGCCTGAACTTTTCGCGAGTTCGGCCGTTCTCTGTGTCAACAGAGGATGGCGGAAAATGGTTTTTGATTTGCGGATCGTCGCGATCTCGGCGAGTCTCGTTTTGGCTTCGATCGCGGTTGCCGCAGCCAGCGATCTGCACGAACAGCCGTCCTCGGCTGCCGCCGGCACGAGCGGCCCCGCAAGCGAGGCGCGCCCCATTCGCGTCGTTCTGCCTGCGCCATGGGAGCCCGCGACGCCATCGTCCGCTTCAGCGGCCGCTACGCGAAAATAACCCGCCCTACGATCCCGCCAGCCGCATGTCCTGTTCAAAAGTGGACATACGCTGCTGCGCCGGACCGGTACCGATCACTCAGCATCCGCACGACAATTTTGGGAGGCCGCTCTGCGAGGACCGCCAACAAGCGACGCGACCAAACCAAACCCGACCGATGACATGTTCGACAATCTGAGCGATCAGGCCGTCTTACGATTGTACGAAAACATCCGGCATCAGGTTGTCGCCGACAAGGCGCTCGGAGGCAGGTATCGGTTGCTCGGCAAATCCGCCAGCGAGCGCGCCGAGCGGCTCGGGCGGGAGCTGACCGGCCGCGGCGTCAAGTTTACCACTATCGAATGGTAAGCGCCGTTTCGAGGCTTGCGATCTATCGCTGCCTCTGCGCCAGATAGAATCCGCACAGCACCGTCACCAATCCCGCCGTCTGCAATAGTGTCGGCGGCTCGCCGAGCAGGAGCCAGCCGGTGAGCACCGTCAGCGCCGGCACGCAGGCCGGGACAACGGCGGCGCGGGCGACGCCGAGGCGTTGGACCGAGACGGCGAACAGATAAAGCGCAGCGGGGCCCGCAAGCACGCCCTGCGCCAGCGCCTGGATGGCGTTCTCACCGATACCGATCGCCGCGATCCGCGCGAGGCCGCCAGTCATGAGGTAGATCGGCAGCAGCAGCAGCGACAGCACGTTGATGACGAGCGCAGCCGACACGGCGGAGACCCGCCAGTGGCGCACCAGCGCGCCGAAGCCTGCGAACATCAATCCGGTCAGCACGAAGGTGAGATCGCCGAGCACGCCGTCGGCGCCGATATGGCCGATCGATTCCGCGCCGATCACGCCGAGCCCGCCGACGATGACGACAGCGCCGGCGATGCGCGACGCGGAGACATGCTCTTTCAGGAAGAGGGCTGCGAGCAGCAGGCCGCCGAGCGTCGCGCAGGAGGGCTGGATCACACTGCCATGGCCGAGCGGCACGAACAGGAATCCAGTGTAGGAGATCAGCGACATCACGGGGCCGCCGAGCACCATCAGCGCAAGGCCCCTGCCCCAGCCGATGCCGCAGAGATCGGAGATGCCGCCGCGTATCACCAGCGGCAGGAACGCAATGCCGGACCAGACATAGCGATGCACCAGCAAATCGACCGGCGTGAAGCCGACCTTGAGCCCGTGCCGCGTGCCGGCAAAGCCGAGCGCCCAGAACACCGCCGCGGCAAGGCCGCAGAGCACGCCGACAAGCGCCGGCGCCGCATCGTTCTTTTGAGTGAGAGCGTCGGCGCCGCTCGTCCGCTGATCCATGGGACAAAGCGGTACGCCGACAGAGGCCGTCGCTCAACCCATGTGCCCGCAAGGCTGGCACGCAAGCGAGAGACGCCAGCGCGCCTTCGCTCAGAAAAATCCCGGGCTGAGATCGAGCCCATACGTCAGGCTGAGCACGAACACGAACAGCGCGGCGGCTGCGAACAAGGCGAGATGCTTGAGAATGAACGCGCGCGGCGAGACGCTTGCAACAACGGCTTTCTGTGCAACGGGCATGACTACTCCATTATGAAAATGATTCTTGGCTGCTCAATAAGCGGCGCCCGCATCAAGCGCCGCGATCTGCAAAGCAACTATTAAAGAGATCACACTCGCTTTGAACGGCCGTACACAACGCACGTGATCATGACTCGCTGCGCCAAAAAAAGACCGCGCTCCCCAAAGGGAACGCGGCCCAGGCAGGCTCGGAGAAAACGAGCCTGCATCACGTTGGCTTGACGTTGGCTTGTGGCGTCCCAGATCAGCGGGCGCTGCCCGTCGTGACGTCAGCCGTCTTCACCTTGCGCGGCGACAGAACGCGGGTCTGGTGGACCGAAGCGACGTTGGCGGGCGCCGAGGCCTGCTGCTCGACATGCGCGGCACCAAGCACGCGCACCTGCATCGGGGAAACCGGAAAGCCGTTGGCCTCATAAGTCGGCAGCTCGGCGGCGAAAGCCGCGGTGCTGCCCGCGATCGTCAGAATGGCGGCGGCGATCGACAGAGTCTTCTTGTTCATGGGTGATGCTCCTGAATGAAACGTTCGGAGCACATCTAAGCCCATTTTGTTGCATTGCGACAGGCACTGCTGCATTGCAACAACGCGCCCGGTGCATGGCAATATGTTTAATGCGCACAAGGCTTTGGCCGAATCACCGCCGGCTGCGACATGACGCTTTTATGAGTGGCGTCAGCCACCGAGCACATGGCCCCAGCCATCGAAGACGTAGGCCTTCCAGATTACGGTTCCGTCCTGGCCCGGCCGGCTGGCACGCCTGAAATCGTCGGCCTGCTCAGCGGTCCAGGTGATGATCGTATCGGAGAGCTGGTCGTGCAGGATGGCGGGCTCGGTAGGGTCAAAGGCGTCCATGGGACGAAGCGAGGAGTGCGTCATGGGCGCCTAACGCGCCGGCCGTGACAAGGTTGCGCAATGTGTCGGCGAAACACGGTTAGGTCGGCCCGTGCCAAATATTCGCCTTTAACGAATTTTTCCCACCGCCCGCGAGCAAGCGCCCGTGGAACCGCAATGGAACCCGCGTTGCCGCCGCGCAACACCTGCTCGAAAAGCCCGCTTTCGCCGAATTGCGCCATTGCGCCGCCACACCGTCCTCCGAACAATCGACGCGCGGCGTGCCTTTTCGTGCAAGACTGTTTGACCAAGATTGGTCAGACTGTTCGGAGAAGACGAGGTTCGACAGAACCGTTTGGAGGCAGGGATCATGAATGATCGGCGGTCTCTTCTGGTGGCGGTCTCCTGCCCCTCGGCGGTTCTCGCCGGCTGGCTGGCTCTCTCTTTGTCCGCCTATGCCCCTGCACTCCTCGAGAACAGCGGCGCAAATGCTTCCGCCGTCTCGCGCGCGAAGGATCTCAGCCGGCTTGACCTCGCCGACATCCCGCACGCTGCGGCCATCGAGGACGGCGTCGCCCTGACCGCCGATATCGCGGCCGCTGTTGCTGCGACACCAAGTGCGATCACCGCTGAAGCGGCCGCGCCCGAGGCGCCAGCTCCGGCCATCAAGCTCGCCTCGGCCGACCCAGTGCTGATCTTGCCGACCGAAGCGCCGCTCGCGCCGCAGATTGCGCCTGACCCGGCACCGGTCGCCAGCGAGGCGGCTCCGGCGCCGGAGCCCGTGATAAAGCTCGCATCCGCCGATCCCACCGAGATCGTGACGACGGACGCACTGTCGCCCGTGACGATCGCGACCGGCCCCGCGCCCGCGGCGAGCAAGGCCTCGCCGTCCGCGGACACGACCGCAGTCCTCGACGAATGCTACGTCATGGAAGCCTGCATCGACCGTTATCTCTGGGCGCTCTACCAGCGCACGCCCAAGGAAGACTCGGTCAAGGTCGAGGATCGCCGCGCCGTCACCGTCAAGCGCAAGGGCAAGATGGTGACCGTGATGCGCAGCTTCACGAAACTGGTCGACGAGGACTTTGGCTGGAAGGATCCGAAGGCGGCCGACCGCGCCGGCATGACGATGATGGACTACGTCATCGGCGGCATGGACAAGAGTTTCAAGCGAAAGCTGTTTCGCACGTTGCTCGCGGCTGAGGCTGCCGGACTTTCGCCGGGTATCACCAGCGCGTTCCGCGACGACTATCGCCAGTCGATCGCGAGCGGCCTGAAGGCTGCCTCCGATCGCTCCTATCACGGCGGCAGCACGCGCGGCGGCTACGGCCACGGCATGGCCGCCGACATCGTCAGCACCAAGGGCGACAACCGCGCGCAGCGCTGGGTCTCGACCGAGGTGCTGTGGAAGTGGGTTGATGCCAATGGCAAGGCGCTCGGTATCGGCCGACCCTATCTCGGCCGCGATCCCCCGCATGTCGGCCCGGTCGACGGTACGGAATACGTCTCGCGCCGAGGCACGTCGGACCGCAAGGAAGCCAGCGTCAAGCCGAGGAAGGCGCGGGCCGTGGCAAGCGCGAAGCTGCCAAAGGCGAAGGCACAGGCGACGCGCGAGCAGAAGGTCCCCGCGAAGCCGCAGAAATCAGCGCAATCGGCCGCGAAGCGCGCGACCTGAGTATGACGGTCTACCGTCCCGGCGTCGGCAACGGCACGAGCCGCATCTCCGCGGTGCCTGCCTCCTGCGTGCGCACCAGCACCGCATAGATGGTTTCGACTGCGAGCCGCACCGCCGCCTCGGTCGCAGTGCCCTTGGCCAGATGCGCCGCGATCAGGCCGGTGAGAAGATCGCCGGTGCCTGAGGGGCGGATCGGCAGGCGCGGCGTCGCAAAGCGCGACAACTGACCGTCGGCGCACAGAATCGTTTCCACCTGCCCTTCCGCCGTATCAGTGAGCGTGCAACCGGTGGCGACCACGTCGATGTGGCCGGTCCCGGCCAGTATCGCGCACGCCGCGCGCAGACCCTGCGCATCCGCGATGTCGAGGCCTGCGAGCAGCCCGAGCTCGAACTGGTTCGGCGTGGTCAGATTGGCGGCCGGCAGCAGCCGGTGCCGGACCACGTCCAGGATGCCGTCGGCGACGTAGACGCGGCCATCGTCACCGATCACGGGGTCGCAGAGATAGACCAGCTTTGGATTGCGTGTCAGCGCCCGCTCGACGAAATCGGCAATGACAGCGGCATTGCCGGACGAACCGAGATAGCCGGTGACGAGGACCGCGGCCTCGTCGACGAGATCGCGCTCCTCGACGCCTCTCAGCAGATCTGCAACGAGCTCGGTCTCCAGCACCCGCCCGCGCAGGGTCGGATAGCGCGGATGGTTCGACAGCAGCGTGGTCGGCACCGCCGCGACATTCACGCCTTCCGCCTGCATGGCATAGGCGGCGGCGCTGTTGCCGACATGGCCGTGGACCACCTGGCTTTGAATGGAGATGACGAGCATGAAAGTCCGTAGGGTCAAATGCCGCGCGAGACAAGGGTCGCCCGGATCACGAAAGACCATACCCAAGCCCGGGCCGCAGCGCTTGCATCTTCCGCGCCAGCCGCCGATGCCCGCTCTCCTCCGATCGCGCCAGCCGGTCCACGACCGCGACGTGATCCGCATCGCTCTTGTGCTGGTTGAGCTTGGCCTGCCCCTCGACGCTATCCACCACGAGATCGATGACGCGAATCGCGGCCAACATGGTCTCGCGCTTGTCTGGCTCCATCTGTGTCAGGTCCCAAGGCGCCTTCGGCAGCCGCGCTTCGGCGACCGCGAGTAGCGCATCGCCATGCCCGCGGTTCTCGTCGAGCCCGCGCACATGCGCCACACCCGACAGGTGCACGGCCTCGTAAAGCCAGGTCGAGACGTTGTCGCGCGAAGAATACCAGTCATTGGAGATGTAGGCGTCGTCGCCGGCAACGATCAGCAGGAAGCGCCGCGTGCCGTCCGCGAGCGGAACGAGCGGATTCCTGGCGGTGAAATGGATTTGCACGATCGTGCGCCCCTCGCGCTGCTCCAGCACGAACGGCACATGCGAGGCGCGCGGACCGCGCTCATCCGCCGCGACGATCATGCCGAAGCCGCGCTGGGTTGCGAATGCCAGCGCTTGCTGCTCCTCGATGCGGAATTGGGGGCGGAGGACATGCATGGCGGGGCGCTCGTTGGCGGGCTGGAGGACAAGCCGAGGCTAACTCATGATCCGGTCAGATCAGAAGCGATATTGGCCCGCAAACGCGGATGTCAGGAATGATCTCGCCGCCGCGCAAGCTCATCGATATAGGCGCAGAACATGTCGGCCATTGCGTCGGCATGACGCGCGATCTCCGCCTCGTTGCGCGGTGTCTCCGAGAACTGCTTGCCGACCTCGCTCAGCGTCGTCTTGATCAGCTCGCCGGCAAGCTCCCGCGTCGCATCCGGCGCCTTCGGCAGCGCCTCCCGCATGAAGGCCGCGACGATGGCCTTACCGGCGGCCCGCGCGTCGTGTGCTTCGGACGCATCGCGATAGAGCGGCGCGGCGTCGCTGAGCGCCGTGCGGATCGCAGCCTCCTCGCACTCGGAAAGAATGAAGGCGTGGACCAGCGCGCGCAGCCGGACCAGTGGCGGTTTCGCTTCGTCGGCCAGGATGCCGCGCAGGAGCTCGCTCGTGCGCCGCCACTCGTCGCTCTGGAGGCGGAACAGGATCGCCGCCTTGTTCGGAAAATATTGATAGAGCGACCCGACGCTCACCCCGGCCCGCTCGGCCACGCGCGCCGTCGTGAAGCGCTGCGCCCCCTCCTTGGCCAGGACCTGAACAGCCGCGTCCAGAATGGCCGCCACCAGCTCGTTCGAGCGGACCTGCTGCGGCTGTTTTCGTGAGGAAACTGAACGGCTTCGGCGATCGGCCATGGCGCCCTCGAGCAATGCGAATAGCGAATGCGACGAATTAGTCGTATTTCCATCCTCACGCAAGCACTCGCCTCTCGGCGACATCTGGAGACTACATATGACCATCCCGACCATCACATCACTTGCGCCACTGCTCGATCGTCTGTTCGACCAGGACGAAGCCGCGCGCGGCGCGATGCGAGCCGCCTTCGCCGATGTGACCGACGCCGACCGCGCACGGATGATGCGGAGCAAGACCGCTTACCGCGACCTCTACGGGCGGCTGAAGGACGCACCGCTCGCGGTCTCCCGCGAGACCGGTCACCTGCTTTACATGCTCGCACGCAGCTCCCGCGCCAAAGCGATCGTCGAGTTCGGCACCTCGTTCGGCATCTCGACCCTGCACCTCGCCGCAGGGTTGCGCGACAATGGCGGCGGCCGCCTCATCACCAGCGAATTCGAACCGTCCAAAGCGGCCCGGGCGCGCGAGAACCTCGCGGCCGGCGGGCTGCTGGACCTCGTCGAAATCCGCGAGGGCGACGCGCTGAAGACGCTTCAAGTCGATCTGCCTGATACGATCGATCTCGTGCTGCTCGACGGCGCCAAGGCGCTCTACCCCGATATCCTGGATCTGGTCGAAGGCCATCTCCGGCCGGGCGCGATCATCGTTGCCGACAACGCCGACGACAGCCCCGACTATCTGGCGCGCATGCGCAGGCTCGGAAGCGGCTACATGTCCACGGCCTTTGCCGAGGACGTCGAACTCTCCGTGCGGATCAACTAACGCCACCACCAGCGAACCGCCGCGCGAACCATCGCGCGGCGGTTTCGTGCTGCGCTCCGCCGTGTCGCAGGCTCGTCACTGACACGTGATAATTGGACCCGGGCAAACGTCATATTCCCCGTACCGCGCGGTATCTTTCTTTGCACAATACGCCCGAGCCCGTGATGACTTCCGCCTTCAATGCCTACGCAGCGCTTGCCTTCGCTATCGTCCTCGAGGTCACGGCGTCCGCCTTCCTCCAGCAATCCATGCAGTTCACGCGGCTGTGGCCGACACTGGCGATGGTGCTGTTCTATGTCGCCTCGTTCTACGCGCTGTCGGTCGCGATCCGGGTCATACCCCTGAGCATCGCCTATGCGATCTGGGGCGGGGTCGGCATCATCCTGACTGCAACGGTCTCCTTCGTGCTGTTTCGCCAGATGCTCGACGCTGCGGCCTTCGTCGGCATCGCGCTGATCGTGTCCGGAGTGGTGGTCATCAACCTGTTCTCGGCGACCACGGTGCATTGATGCCGGCAAGCACGGTGTCACCGGCAAGGTCTTGCTTCGCGACGCCCTGCCAGTGGCCGGCTCACGCCTACTGGCTTTGCGACGGTTTGGGATTACGCGGCCCGGATCGCTTCGCGCCAGGCTTGGCCGCAGCTCGCGGCGGCGCTGTATCGACCGATTCCAGATAGGCGGCAAGCGCCTTCGCTGTGTCCGAACTGGTTGCGTAATGGTCCTTCAGGAACCAGGACAGCGTCAGGTTGAAGCGCCCCTTGGCAAGGCCGCGCGGGCTGCGATGGCAGGTCGCGCATCCATCGGCGAAGAGCTTTTGCGGCGACTTACCGGCATCGAGATTTTGTGCGGCGGCAAATGTCGCTGTCAGGACGGCCGCGGCTGCAAGACTCATCGTTGGAAGAGTCATCAGGGGCGCGATCAGGTCGCGCCCCGGTCGAAAGTGCGAAATCAATGTCGTCCCCTGCCCGGTCTTGCGGTCAGGCCGCCAATAGCTGATCGAATTCGGGCGGCGCGTAGGCCTTGCCGTCCTGGTCGGTGATGACGACCTTCCACCCCTCGCTTGCCCAAACCTTCGCCTTCGCCACGATGAGCAAACGGCTCTCGCGGGCAAAACTGCACTTCTCGTTATCGCGTTCTGCGATCATCTTGTAGGCCAATGCGCATCCCCTTAGCGTTGCCCGCACCCACTCTCGTCGTGGCAGCGGGCTTTGGCCGCAATTCGCCGGGAGCGTGGCATTTTGGTGCCATCCGCGGCAGCATTGTGCCTGGTTCCGGCCGAACGATGGAGGTTGATCGTGCGTCGCATCATGAATGCGATTCTGCTTGTCGCGGGCTTGATTGGTCCGGGCCTGCTTGGCTCGGCGCCCACAGCGGCGCAGACCTACGATCCGCGCCATCCCGTCTGCATCGAGATCTACACCATCGACGGCCGCAGCATCGATTGCAGCTTTGCGACGATCGCGCAGTGCGCTGCGACCGCCTCCGGGCAATCCGCCCAGTGCTACGCCAATCCCTATGCCACGCAGAGCCGGCAGCTGAGCCCGGTTCCGTCGCCGCCGCGACGAAGCCGATAGCATCAGGTCTGCGCTCCGATCAGTGGACGCGAATGATGTGGGGGCGGCCAAGATCGATCAGCCCCTGCACCGCCGAGAGGCGGTCGTCGAGGGCTGCGATGGTCAGCAACAGATTGTTGCGGCGTTCGTCGAGAAGGCCCATCTCGGCGCCGGAGAGTTTGGTGCTCGATCGCTCCTTGTGAATCACCTCGAGAGATTGGCGCAATCCGGCAATCAGGCCGGACAGCTGCTTGGCTTCCCTGGTCATCGACCGCTTCGCGACATTGTGGCGGCGCGTCTCCGCCTGGTTCTGTCTCATCGTCGTCATCCTCCCGTGCCCCGCTGCCCCGAGTGGAATGCTTACAGCTTTGAGTAGACATCTTACGATCGATGAAATCTGCCCGCGAAGAACCTTCTTAAATTGTATGGGCAGGGAACCCGCTCCGGCCTCAGCAGAAAGCCCGGCGCGAGGGCCGGGCTTTCGTTGGCAACCCTAGTGCTTCTGGTGCCCGGCGCCGGGACCGCCGGCCGGCGCACCGCCGCCGTGCGGCGCGGCGTTGATGTGAGGTGCGCCGCCGCCACCCCCATGAGGCATGGCAGGCGCAGCCGCGCGCGGCGCCGGCATTTGGGCATGAGCGTTCATCGGCGAGCCGTGGCTCAAATTGGGTTGGGCCACATGCGGCATCGTGGGTCGGCTTACAGGAGCGGCTGATACACGCGGCGCCTCATGCGGGCGCGCCATCGGCTGCGCACGCACAGCCGCGCGCTGTGCGGCCTGCTCGTGCATCATGCGGGCTTGTGCATCGTGCGGATTGCGGCCCTGAAGATTGGTCCGCTCATGCGCGAGGTCGCTTCGTCCCGCACGGCTCCGGTCCGTCGCAATAGCACTCTCGTGCCTGGCTATCGCGGCGTCGTGCCGTGAAGTTGTGGCATCACGTCCGGAGACCGCAGCCGCGCCCTTCGCATTTTCCCTGACATTCGCACCGTTGCGCCCGAGTGCGACCGCCGCATCGCGCGTTGCCGCGCGGCCGATGCGAGCCGCGCGCGGGTCGATTGTCATCCGCATCGCGTCGCGCTGATGCGAAGTCCAGTAGCTATTCCAGTGGGCATGCCGCCGATACCAGGGCCGCCCCTGATAATAGCTCGACCAGTACGAGGTCAGCACGAAGGGGACGATCGGCACGTCGATCTCGTCGACATAGTCGGGGAGATAGACGTAGTGATTGCGGTAGAGATATTCGAGATACTGCGACGACACCCAGCCGCGGTCATCCGAGAAGCTCACGTCGCACCAGGCATTGCCGCGCAGGCAACCATGGATGTCGACGCGGGCGCCCTCGGGGATGCGATCGACCAGCGGAAAGCCCGGACCCGGCCCGGCCCGCAGGCCGGTCGAGACGGTGACCATGCCCGGTGCGGCCAGCGCGGCCGTCGGGGCAAGCAGCAATGCGGCTAACAACACGCTTCGGAATTTCATGGCGTAGTCCTCCTCTTTCGAGTCGGAACGCGCCAGCGGAACGGGCGTTCCGCGTACGAAGGCCTCATCCGTCAAAAGATCGAGACGGATGCCGCGCGCGGTTCAATATTCATTCGCCGTTCATCGGCACCGCGCGCACGCGAGAGAGTGTGCGCCGCCGTCCCGTCAGTTTACTTGCTGCATAAAACCGTCGAAGTACGCAGCAAGCGCAGCAAAATCATCGAGCGGCAGCACGGTCGCGACATACTGATCCGGCCGCACGACGACCATGCAGCCCGCCTTGCGATCGATACCGCGCATGGTGAAAACGTCTTGACCATTCTTGAGGTCCGGACAGAACATCTTCTCGTAGTCGATCAGGCCGTACCGGCCCTTGCGTGGAAGCAGCAGCACGGGCATCGCCTCCATGGCGAGCTCGCGATGATCCTGCTGGAAGATTGCCCGCAGATCGATCACGCTGTCGATGTCGGCGGCCGCCGGCGTGTAACGCCGGACCGGCGACTCCCGCGCCTCGGAGAGAAAATGGCACAAGGCGCGAATGGCCGAGGCGGCTGCTGCCGGATCTTCAGCGCCGGAGAAAGCGTAGATGCGGAAGCGGCCATCCGCCGGCGCAGCGTGACCGAGATGCACCGGCTTGGCATCCGCAAGCCGGATCACCGGTGCGGAATGAAAGCGCGTGCCGATGCCGAAGCCTTGCGCGAGACGCTGGTGCGACGTCGCTCCGGTCAGAACGGACGGGCGATAATGCGTGGCCGTGCCCGCGGTGTAGCGACCGTGCCTGACGAAATAGTCCTGCGTCCTGGCGGCATCGGCGCCGCCGGCCTTGGCGGCGGACGCAAGAATCCCAGCCCATTCGCGGTCGAAGTCGATCAGCTCTTTCGCAACGGCCTGGCGCTCTGCCGAATAGGAATGCAGCAGGCTCGGCGCGGACTGCTTCCGCAAAACGGCAGCGAGCTTCCAGCCGAGATTGAAGGCGTCCTGCATCGAGACGTTCATGCCCTGCCCCGCCTTCGGGCTGTGGGTGTGGCAGGCATCGCCGGCGATGAAGATCCGCGGCAGACGCGTAGCGATCTCGGTCTCCGGCACGTCGTCGAACTTGTCGGTCAGTCGTTGGCCGATCTCGTACACCGACCACCACGCGATCTCCTTCACATCGAGCGTATGCGGCTTCAGGATCCGCTGCGCCTTCGCGATCACGTCATCGGCGGTGATGTTGCGATTGGCGACGCGCTCGCCGATGTCGAGCTTGGCGAGCTCGACATAGAGGCGGACCATGTAGCCGCCCTCGCGCGGAATGATTAGCAGGCTGCCGTCCTTCGCCGACTGGATCAGGGCCTTGAAGCGGATGTCCCGAAAATCGGTCACCGCCAGCACGTCCATCACGCCCCAGGCACGATTGGCGGAATCGCCGAGCAACTCGCGGCCGATCGATTTGCGCACCATGCTGCGGGCGCCGTCGCAGCCGACGACATAGCGCGCCTTGATCGTCTCCACCTTGCCCTCGTTCTCGGCATCGCCCCGTTCGAGCCGCGCCGTCACGGCATGGTCGGCGGGCCCTGCGGCCGGATCGACCTGAAGCTCGAGCAGGCGCCGGCTGTAATGGGGCTCGAGCCTGGCCGGCGCCTTGCGCATGACGTCGAGGAAGCCGTCATGGATGCGCGCCTGGTTGAGGATGACGTGCGGGAATTCCGACAAACCGTCCTCGACGTCCTGCACCCGGCCGCTGCGGACGATATGTTCCGGCATCCGCTCGTCCGGCTTCCAGAAAGTCGTCTCGTTCACCCAACAGGCTTCCTTCAGGACGCGCTCGCTGAATCCGAAGGCGTGAAACATCTCCATGGTGCGGCAGGCGATGCCGTCGGCCTGCCCGACCAGCAAGCGGTCCGGCTTCTGCTCGACGATGCAGGTCTTGATGTCGGCAAACTGCGCAAGCTGGGCCGCGAGCGTCAGGCCCGCAGGGCCACAACCGACGATGAGGACGTCGACCTCGTCAGGCACAGCGCCCGTTACGCCCGACGCAAGAATGCGCGCGGCGGGATCGGCGATTTCGGGGTCGCCCGGCTGAAATCCATTGAGATGGAATTGCATGAGCACCTCTCCCGGAAACGTTCTGTTTGGATATTGCTCAGTATGCTGACTATCAGTATACTTGTCAACGACCCCGGCCGTCCCGCCCCCAACGGAGAAATTCGGTGAAAGACAACAACGACATGCCCGGACATCTGGCGCGCCGATTCCAGCAGATCGCGGTCGCGGTGTTTCTGGCCGAAGTCGGGGATGCCGGCTTCGACCTTACCCCGGTGCAATACGCCGCGCTCGCAACCATCAAGGCCAATCCGGGACTCGACCAGGTGACGCTCGCGGGATTGATCGCCTACGACCGCACCACCATCACCGGCGTGATCGACCGCCTCGTGCAGAAGGGGCTCGCGGAGCGCCGCGCCTCGCGCCGCGACCGTCGTGCCCGCGAACTCGGGATCACCGACGAAGGCCGCCGCACGCTGCGCAAGATCACGCCGGCCGTCGAATCCGCGCAACGCATCATGCTGCGCGGCCTCAGCGCGAAGGAAGGTGAGGATCTGATGCGCCTTCTGCACAAGGCCATCGCCGCCGGCAACGAGCTCAGCCGCGCCCCGCTGCGCGGAGTGCAGGCCTAATCCCCCGTAATTCTACCCGTCATTGTCGCAGATCCGCGAAACCAGGAACTAACCTTCGGCTGTTAGGCTCGGCCGCATTCGGCGTTTAACGCGCGATTAACTTTGCCGGTCTGGAGTTTCGGATGTTCAGGTTCCTCATTGCGGCGGCGGCCATCGCACTCTCGTCCGCTCCGTCGCTGGCGAACGGCCATGGCGGCGGCGATGCCCCTCCTCCGCCGAAGCCCGCGACGTCACCGGCGAAGGTCATCCTGACCAAACAGGGCCCCACGCTCGTCGACCTCAACGGCATGACGCTCTATTATTACGAGCGCGATACCACCGGCAAGACGTCGAACTGCAACGGGAAATGCGTCGAGAGCTGGGTGCCGCTGTCCGCAACGGCCGATGCCAAGGCGATCGGCGATTTCACCGTGATCAACCGCAACGACGGCAGCAAGATGTGGGCCTATCGCTATCGTCCGCTCTACACCTCGCCGGCCGACAAGGCGCCGGGCGAGGCCAACGGCAATGCCACGACGCTGCAATGGCGTATTGCCCGTCCCGAGAATTAGGGCGACGTCACCCGCGCCAGCTGGGCCGCGCCTCGACCTGCGCGTTCTGTCCGGGCGGCAGCACCACGACCGTTGAATTGAGCTTCACCCGGTCATAGAGATCGATCACGTCCTCGTTGCGCATCCGGATGCATCCGGACGAGATCGCCTGCCCAATATATTCCGGCTGGTTGGTGCCGTGGATGCGGTAGAGCGTGTCCTTGTTGCCGGCATAGAGATAGATGCCCCGCGCGCCGAGCGGATTGGCGGGACCGCCGGGCACGCGCGCCGGATAGGGTCCGAGCCGCGCCTGAATGTCCGCCGTTGGAACCCAGTCCGGCCATTCTGCTAGACGGCCGACCCGCGCGACCCCGGAAAACGCCATGGCTTCCTCGCCGACCGCAACGCCGTAGCGGATCGCCTTGCCGTCGGGCAGCACGAAATAGAGATAGCGCGCATCGGTATCGACCAGGATCGTGCCCGGCTGCTCCTTGCGCGGATAATCGACGATATGACGGAGATATTGCTCGGGCACGTTCGCCTGCGCGTAAGGCGTATGCGCCAGCAACTGCCGGTCCCGCGGCGTCATGCTCGCATCTGTCGATGGCGAAAGCGTTGTCTGCATGCAGCCGCCTAACGGAAGCATGGCAAGGACGAATAGAACGAATAAGGATCTTGGCACCGCCGGCCCCGATAGCGATAGCAGCACCCCCAGCAACGCCAGATGCTGCCAAAATCGTGCTGAAAACAAGGCATTGCGGAACAATTGCGCGTGTTTGATCGACCGGGTTCCATCACCACAAACGGCGCAAGAGCGTCGCACAGTCTCCATCCCCTCGCCTTGCTTTGGTCAAACCCGGCTGGACTCGTGCGTCGTGGCTTGGCCTCGGGGAATTGGATGGCCTCACCTCACGGATCTGCTCGCGCGAATGCGGACGGCCAACACTTCAACTACTCAACACCTGGGCTTCAAAACACCCGGACTTCAAAGGAGCTGCGATGCTCGCGACGCTGAACTCTCGGCAAATCGTCGATGAGATCGTGAAGGACACGGTCACGAACAACGACCCGCACGACGCGGTGCAGATTTCGCCTGACATTGTGCTGGCCTCGCGGCCTCTCAGCGTCGCGCCCGCGCTCGCGCCTGAGATCAAGAGCCGACCGGAACCCAAGATAGATCCGGCGTTCACGCTGAAGTCCAGAATGGATCCGGAGCCGAAGTTCAGTCCCGTCCGCGAGCCGCAGGCGGCAGCGCCCTCGGTCGACACCGCGGTGCACGTCGCGCCCGGTGATGGTCTCAGCCGGCAGAAGCGCTCCTCGGCCGGAAAATGGCTGCGCGGTGCGTTCGTCACGATGCTGTTTGCGGGCGGAAGCGCGGCCGCCACTGTCGCCTGGGAAAAACATGGCGACACCGCAAAACAGATGCTCGCCGAATGGACGCCGGCATTGGCGTCGCTACTGCCGTCGACCTCGCAGACGGCACCGGTCGCCGCCGCGCAGGCCGCGCCGCCTGCCGACCAGACCGCAACGGATCAAGCCGCGACAGATCAAGCAACCGATCAATCGACGACTCCGCCCGCAACCCAGGTTGCAGCAGCAGTGCCCACGGCAACACAATCCGATCCTGCGTCATCAGTGCAGTCGATGACGCGCGATCTCGCCGCGATGGCGCAACAGATCGAGCAGCTCAAGGCCAACATCGCCGAATTGAAGGCCGGGCAGGAGCAGATGGCACGCGAGATGGCGAAGCCGCCCGCGCCGAAGCCGGTGGCCGATGCGAAGCCGCGCGTCGATCCGCGCGCGCAAATGTCGGCGCTGCCGCCGCGACCCGCGGCGCCGCCGGTTCGCAAGCCCAAGCCGGTCGTGTCGCACACCTACATGCCGGCTTATTCGCCCGCGCCGCTCGCTCCGCCGCCGCCTTCGCAGGCTGCCGCAGTCCCACCGCCAGCTGCCGTGACGACGCAAGCCGTTGCCGACGACGACGGACCTGTCGTACGCCCGCCAATGCCGCTGCGCTGAACTATCGTCACGCGACGACACGAAAGCGTCGTGCCAGCGATGCTGTCCGAGTCGATGTGATGCGTTGACTCCGGGTGACTACGGGAAGCGGCGCTTCGATCGTTTTCGATCAAGAGAAAAGGCCGTCGGGATTTATGCCGGCGGCCTTCTCTTGCAGCTGCCGGTTCCCGGAGCCCGGTTCTGCTGCAATTCCATGCCTCATGATCACGCCGACATATTTAATAAAATCTTAACACGCTTGAATGCTGCACATCATTTCTGCGCCATAAGCACAGAGATTGCGCGCGCCGTTCATTCGATAAACATCGACTCAGTGGTACCATCGCTCATGTGTTGAAAGCCGAAGCTCAATTCGTCACACCGGGGAATTCGGATGCCTTACTATTCCTTTGATCTCGTGGTTGGTGAAGAGTTCAAGAACCAGGGCGGCATCATCCTCGAAGACATCGAGGTCGCCTCCGATCGCGCCGTTCAACTGGCCACCGAGCTGTCGCAGGTGAAGCCCGAGTTGCAAAGCAAGGGCTGCGCTGTGCGCGTCACCGACCGCGATCACAAAGAGGTCTATCGCACGCCGCTCGATCCGGTGCCGGCCTGGCGGCGCTAGCCCGCCGGCCGTCTTTGCAGCCGCACGCTATCCCCATTGCGGAGCGGCGCGCCAGCCGCTAGCCTTCCCAAAAATCCGGGGAGGTACCAAGGATGCGCACTGGTTTTCTGATGACGGCCCTGTTGCTGCTGGCGGCGCCGGCCCAAGCGGCCGACCATCCACGTTCGACCTATGTCACGCTGGTCTTGCAGGCCTTCGCCGCCAAGGTCGAATGTCCGGGCACGGATGTCGCCTACCAGGATCTGGTGCAGAAGGCGGAGCAGATGCAGCTGCCCGAAGGTACCACCGAGAAGGTCCGCAAGGCGATCGCCTGGATGCACACCGGCGGCAAGATGGGCGAGAAGCAGGACGACGATCTGATGGCCGAGGTCGCAGTGGCCACCCAGGCGACCGACCTCAACCAACGCCGCCTCGGCATGCCCAGCTGGTGCGAGGCCCAGAAGACCAACCTCGCCGGCCTGATCCGCAGCAAGGGCGGCTAGCGTTGTTCGCGGCGTTAAGCACGCCGCGCCGGAACTTTTGCTTCGGCCAATAATCGTCACAATCCTCGCCAGCATGCGGCTCTCTTCGAAACTCGAACAGGGGAGCCCCATGCGGATCAACCATGTCCTTTTCGCCGTCGCGTTTGCCGTCGCCACGATCTTGACCGCGCCCGTGCTGGCGAAGAATTCAGACGCCCAGAAGGGCGAGGACAAGTCGACCTCGTCCTCTTCGTGCAGCGCTTATCAGCAGGCGCCGGACGGCTCGTGGGAGCCGCTGCCCTGTAAGGAAACGGGCGAGCACTCCCAGCCGCAGACGCAGCATCGTACGTCGCCGCAGGGCGCCGACCGCGGGGAGCGTTGAACGCGCAGGAGTATCAGCTCTGGTGCGGACCGCGGATGATCTTCATCGCGTCGGCGAGGTGACGCCACTCTTTGGCCTCATCGGCCTCGCCGCGGCCCTCGCAAGCCCTGGCCTGTTCCGCGGCCTTCGCGATCGCCGCAAAACCGTGCTGTTCCAACATCTGGCGCGCGACGGTGTGGACCTGGACCTCGGTCATCATGGGCGTTCTCCCGTTTGGCGAAACCGCGGTGCATCGCGCCGCCGCGGGTTGTTCACAACGATTGAGCCCCGGACCTCGTTCCGTTCACGTCAGCACGCAAAAGGCGGCCCGCTATGCCCAGCGGACCGCCTTCTCACCCACCCCAAATTCGAAGCGTCGCGGCCGAAATCCCTACCCGGCCGCCGCGCGCCTGCGCTCGAAATCATTGGGCACCTCGATATCGACCTCGAGGGTCGAGACCTCGTCGCCGCGATCGAGCCGGACGATGACCTTGGTCGGGTCCAGCGTGACGTGCCTGGAGACGACCGCGAGAATTTCCTCACGCAGCACACCGAGCAGATCGGGCTGGCCGCGCAGTCCGCGTTCATGAGCAAGCAGGATCTGCAACCGTTCGCGCGCGACGGGTGCAGAGGCCTTGTTGCCGCGGAGAAGCCGAAGCAAACCCATGCTCATGCGGCCCTCCTTCGCAGCAGGCGGTCCATGAAGCCCTTGCGCTCGGTCGGCACCTGCATCGGCACGGTGTCGCCGCACAGCCGCCGCGCCGCGTCGATATAGGCCCGCGCCGGAGCACCTTCAGCGTTCGACAGCGTCACCGGCGTGCCGACATTGGAGGCGCGCAGCACGTCCTGGCTCTCCGGGATGATGCCGAGCAAGGGTGTTGCAAGAATTTCGAGGATGTCCTCGATGGTCAGCATCTCGCCGCGCGCGGCGCGCGAGGGATCATAGCGGGTGATGAGGATGTGCTTCTCGACCCGCTCGCCCTTCTCGGCCCGCACCGTCTTGGAATCGAGCATGCCGATGATGCGATCTGAATCGCGCACCGAGGAGACTTCGGGATTGGTGACGATCACGGCTTCGTCGGCAAAGCGCATCGCCATGGAGGCGCCACGCTCGATGCCGGCCGGGCTGTCGCAGATCACCCAGTCGAAACGGCTGCGCAGATCGTCGATGACCTTGCCCACGCCCTCTTCGGTCAGCGCGTCCTTGTCGCGGGTTTGCGAGGCCGGCAGCAGCCAGAGGTTCTCCAGCCGCTTGTCCTTGATCAGCGCCTGCGGCAGCTTTGCGACACCCTGCACCACGTTGATGAGGTCGAACACAACGCGGCGTTCGGCGCCCATCACGAGGTCGAGGTTGCGCAAGCCGACGTCGAAATCGACGACCACGACCTTTTCACCACGTTGCGCGAGCGCAGCTCCCAGCGCGGCGGTCGTCGTGGTCTTGCCGACGCCCCCCTTGCCTGACGTCACGACCAGTACCTTGGCCATCTCTCAAATCTCCTTCTGGTCAGTTCAGCGCGGTAATTCGCATGGTGTTGCCCTGCAGCCAGGCCTGAGCCGGCTTGCCGCGCAGGGCCGCGTCGATATCGTCGGCGGTCTGGTAAAAACCATCGATTGCAAGCAGTTCGGCCTCGATCTTCTGACAATAGATGCGTGCGCTCGTGTGACCGTTCACGCCCGCCATGGCACGGCCGCGCAGCGCGCCGTAGATGTGAATGGAGCCGCCGGCAACGACCTCGGCGCCGGAGCCAACAGACCCCAAAATGGTGACGTCGCCTTCGGGAAAGATCACGGTCTGGCCGGAGCGCACGGGGCTTTCGAGCAGCAGCGAAGTCGGCTTGGTCTCGACCTTTGCCTCAACCTTCTTGGGCGCACTCGGCTCGACCACGCAGCTCCGCCCGCCCGACAGCAGCGGCGGCATCATGGGGGTCAGCCGACCCTCCTCCACGCCCTCGATCCCGAGCACGCGGATGTTGCGGTCCTGAAGGCTGGTGAGCAGATGGCCGATGCCGGACTGGCTGAGATCGACCGAGGACAGGTCGATCACCACGGGGCGGCCGGCGAAGAAGCCGGGCGAGCGCGCGATGGTGGTGTCGATCTCCTGCAGCCAGTCCTGGATGGGAACCGTCGGCACGAACACGAAGGCCACATAGGAGCGCCCGCGCAGGCGAACCATTTGGCGTTGAGGTTTTACTGCAGCCTCCATAGCGGCCGACTCGTTCCCTGTTATTGAATGGTTAACGATGCCGCCGATATGGTTAATGGCCGGTTAATTTCTCCGTGGGGTTACGTGGAGTGGTGGGCGTCGGGCCGTGGCTCTCGGCGACGGGCAGCCGCCCCGATCTCCAGTGTCGTCCTGGCGAAAGCCAGGACCCATACCGCGGAATCCATCGATGCGGAGGGTGGGAGTACCGAACCACGAGTCTTCGCCAAACCGCGCCCTGGGGTAATGGGTTCTGGCTTTCGCCAGGACGACAATAAGGAAGCCCCCCTACTTCTTCACCTTGCTCGCATCCATCTTGATGGCGGGATCGAGCATCTTGGTCGTGAACGCCGTCGTGACGTCGAACGGCTTCTCCATGCCGAGATAGGTCTGGACCAGATCGTAGTCCTTCTTCATCCGCTCGCCGTCGATCCAGCCGAGCGCCTTCGTCGTCGTGAATTCGTCCGTCATCAGGAATTTGATGCGCTCCCACTGGCGCTCCTGGTTCTCCTTGTCGAGACCGGAGACTTGGTCGAGCAGCGCCTTCAGGCAGGGCGCGGCGTCGGCGACGCAAGTCGCGAACGCCTTCTGCGTGACGCGGACGAACTCCTCGACCAGCTTCGGATTCTTCTGCAGATAGCCGCCGTTGACGATCAGCGAATTGCCGTAAGGATTGAGCCCGATGTCCTTCCAGTTGACGTAGCCGAGATCGCTCCCGAACTCGATCACCTTCAAATCGTGCTCGTTGTAGAAGTCGCTGATGATGTCGACGGTATGGCTCTTCAGCGCGGCGATCTTCGCCGTCGGCCCGACATTGACGAAGCCGACGGAGTCGGGGGCAAGCCCTGCAGCCTTGGCGAAGGCCGGCCACATCACGCGCGAGGCGTCTCCGGGCGGATTGCCGATCTTGTGGCCGGCAAACTCCTTCACCCCGTTCACGCCGTAGCTCTTCAGCCAGTAGAAGGTCTGGCCGGTGTTGGCGTAGACGCTCATCACGGCAACAGCGTCGGCGCCCTTGCTCTTCGCCACCAGCATGGTGGCGAGATCGGCGACGCCGAAGGGCGAACCGCCGGAGCCGACCTTGGCGGCGGAGACGCCGGAGCCCTTGCCGACCTCAATGGTCAGATCGATGCCCGCCTTCTCGTACCAGCCTTGCGCCTTGGCGTAATAATAGGGCGAGTGATCGGCCGTCGGCGCCCAGTTCAGGATCAGGTTGACCGCCTCGCCCGCGGTCGCGGGCACGACTGGTGATCCGAGCATCAGGGCCACAGCCAGAGCCGAGCCCGCCGCCTGCAAACGCTTCATCGCATCTCTCCTCGTTGCCCGCGACCGGCTTGTCGCTCTCCCCCTGTGAGGATACCAATGCAACAAGGCCGCCCTCAACTTGTCAACTGTTTGGTTGGAAATGCCCGCAAAACGTTCAGGCGACACCGTGCCGCAGCGGCGCGACCCGGTCGCCACCCGCAAGAAGCTGCTCACCGCGGCGCGCGAGGAGTTCGCCCGGCACGGCTTTGCCGGCGCCCGCGTCGACGAGATCGCGGAGCGCGCCGGCGTCAACAAGCAGCTCGTCTACCATTATTTCGGCGACAAGGACGCGCTCTATCTTGCCGTGCTCGAATGGGTTTACGCCGATATCCGCGAACAGGAGCGCCAGCTCAATCTCGAAGGCCTGCCGCCTGAAAAGGCGATCCGGAAGCTGATCGAGGCCTCGTTCGATTACCTGGCGGCAAACCCCGATTTCATCGTGCTTCTGAACGACGAGAACCGCGGCGGTGCCCGCCACGTCCGTGGCTCGACGCGGCTGGAGGCGATGCATTCGCCGCTGGTGAAGAGCGTGTCCCACATCCTTCACGAGGGCGTCCGCGCCGGCATGTTCCGCAAGGGGATCGACCCGATCCAGCTCTATATCTCCATCGCGGGCCTCAGCTATTTCTATCTCTCGAACACGCCGACGCTGTCGGCGATCTTCGGCAAGGACCTGTCGAGCCGGGCCGCGCGCCGTGCCCGCCGCCGGCATGTCGCCGATCTCGTGCTGCATTCGCTCCGACCGTAATCAACCAACTGGTTGAAACTTCCCTCAAGGACGGTTAGGCTTGAGACCAGGCGGCAAGGTGGCCGCTGGCACAGGGAGCAACCGGTGACAGGAGACGGCGCCCGCAATACGCGCAGCTTTGCGATCGTCCTGATCGTGCACCTCGCCGTGCTCCTGCTCTGGCAGGTCCTGGTCGATGCCTTCCACGTGCCAAAGTTCATCCTGCCCTCGCCGCTCGCGACAATCCAGACGCTGGGAACCGCGAGTTACGCCTGGGGCGCCAATACGCTGGTGACGGCGATCGAGATCCTCGGCGGCTTTGCGCTCGGCGCATTCGTCGGCGTGGCGCTGGCCGTCATCTTCAGCTGGGCGCCGCTGATCAGCCTCGTGCTGCTGCCGCTGTTCGTGACGCTGAATATGATTCCGAAGGTCGCGCTCGGCCCGCTCCTCATCGTCTGGTTCTCCTACGGCATCGTGCCGAACATCCTGATCGCCTTCAGCATCTGTTTCTTTCCGATCCTGCTCACCACCGCGCGTGGCTTGCGCGAGGTCGAGCCGGATCTGCTCGATCTCGTCAAATCGCTGCGCGGCTCGCGCTGGACGCTGTTCCGCAAGATCCAGCTGCCGGGATCGCTGCCTTACATTTTCTCCGGCATGAAGGTCGGCGCCATCCTCGCGGTCGCCGGCGCCATCGTCGGCGAGTTCATCGCCTCCGAGCGCGGGCTCGGCTACCTCATGATCCAGGTGCAGTCGTCGCTCGACACGCCCGCGATGGTGATGGCTGTCGTGCTGCTGACGCTGCTCGGCGTCGCGCTTTACGGCTTCGTGCTCGTCCTCGAACGCATGTTCGTGGTCGGTGACGCAACACCGACTTGAACGGCAAAGCCAAGACCAAGGACCACAACCATGCTCCTGACCCGCCAGACACTGCCGAAGACCATCCCTGATATCGCTGCGCTCGACGATCTGCTGTGCCAGCCGACCCAGGCATTGGTCGACGACCTCGCCAGGGTTGACGGCGACATCATGATCCTCGGCGTCGCCGGCAAGATGGGGCCGACGCTGGCGGGGCTTGCCAAAGCCGCAGCGCCCGATCGCCGCGTCATCGGCGTCGCCCGCTTCAGCGACGCCAGCGTCAAGGACTGGCTGCACGCGCGTGGCGTCGAGACCATCAATTGCGACCTGATGGACGAGACCGCGATTGAGGCGCTGCCGAAGGCGCCCAACATCGTCTTCATGGCTGGCCGCAAATTCGGCGCGGAGGGCGACCTCTCGCTGACCTGGGCGATGAATGCGCACGTGCCAGCACTGGTCGCGCAGGCCTTCCCATCATCGCGGATCGTGGCGTTCTCAACCGGCTGCATCTATCCTTTCGTCCCCGTCGACGGCAAAGGCTCGCGCGAGGACATGGCGCCCAATCCGCCCGGCGAGTACGCCCAGTCCTGCGTCGGCCGCGAGCGCATGTTCGAATATTTTTCGCGCAAGTTCGGAACGCCCGGGCGGCTGTTCCGCCTCAACTACGCGATCGACATGCGCTATGGCGTGCTCCACGACATCGCATCGAAAGTGCTCACGGGCACGCCAATCGACGTCAGCATTGGCCATGTCAATTTCATCTGGCAGGGCGATGCCTCGTCCCAGGCGCTGCGCTGCCTCGCGCATTGCACGGCGCCGACCTCGCCGATCAATGTCAGCGGCCACGAGATTTTGGCGGTGCGCGACCTCGCAGCGAGATTCGGCGCGAGGTTCGGCCGCGCGCCGGTGCTGACAGGAAACGAACAGCCGACGGCGTGGCTGACCGACACGTCCAAGGCCGTCGAGCTGTTCGGCCTGCCGGTCGTCGACACCGAGCAGCTGATCGCCTGGACCGCGGATTGGGTGTCCCGCGCCATGCCGAGCCTCGGCAAGCCCACCAAATACGAGGTGCGCGATGGACGCTACTGACGATCCGGCCATCATCAAGCTCGGCGCCGACGATGCGATCGCCGGGCTCGTGCTGTCGACGGAAGCACACTGGAACCAGACCGAGGAGGACTGGCGCATCTTCCTGCACGATGGAATCGTATTCGGCATTCGCGACGGCAGACGGCTGGTGGCAACCGCGGCCCTGCTGCCCTACTCCAGCAAAAACGCCTGGATCAGCATGGTGCTGGTATCAGGCACCCATCGCCGTCGCGGCCTGGCAACGCGCCTCGTCGATGCCTGCCTCGAAACTGCCCGCAGGAACGGCCTGACGAGCTGGCTCGACGCAACACCCGACGGTGCTGCCGTCTATGGACCGCTCGGGTTCACGCCGACGCTGCAATTGCGCCGTCTCAAGCTGGTGAAATCCGCGTTCGCGTCCGCGCAGCCACCTTCATCCGCGACGCTCGACGCGCTCCGCGCGCGTGACCGGCGCGCTACGGGCCTCGATCGAACCGCCCTGCTCTCCAACTTCGCTCAGCGTCCCGGCTCACGCATCGTTTCCGCGAACGGCGCCATCGCGCTGGTTCGCGACGGACGCACCGCGCGCCATATCGGTCCGCTGTTTGCCGACGACACGGCAGCCGCGCTGGCCCTGGTCGATGCCATCGCGCGATCGGAGACCGGGCCGCTGCTGCTCGACGCCGTCGCGTCGCACGCCGCGTTCCCTGAAGGATTGACCGCATCGGGCTGGAGCATCGAACGGCCGTTCCAGCGCATGCGGTTCGGCCCCGCCATAGCCACGGGTGAGGACATGCCATTCGCCGTTGCCGGCCCTGAATTCGGATAGGACATCATGCACCACAGCCAGATCAACAGCGAGATCCGCAAGCTGATCGCCGACGGCACCGTGCTGCCGGCGCATCCCCTCGCGCTCACCGCCGAGCGCCAGCTCGACAAGAAGCATCAGCGCGCGCTGACGCGCTATTACGTCGACGCCGGCTCCGGCGGCCTTGCGGTCGGCGTGCATACCACGCAGTTCGCGATCCGCGATGTCGGCCTCTATCGTCCCGTGCTCGAGCTCGCCGCCGAGACCGCGGCGAACTGGACCAAGCGTCCGCTGGCGCTGGTCGCGGGCCTCGCCGGTCCGACCAGGCAGGCGACCACCGAATCCCGCACCGCGCGCGACATCGGCTATCACGCAGGGCTCCTCAGCCTCGCTGCAATGAAGAGCGCGTCGGAAGACGAGATCATCGCACATTGCACAGCGGTCGCAGCCGAAATTCCGCTGGTCGGCTTCTATCTTCAGCCGGCAGTCGGCGGCGTGGTCCTGTCGAGCCGGTTCTGGCAGCGCTTTGCCTCGATCGACAATGTCATCGCGATCAAGATCGCGCCGTTCAACCGCTACCGGACCCTTGATGTTCTGCGCGGCGTCGCGGCAGCCGGCGCACTCGACCGCGTCGCGCTTTACACAGGCAATGACGACCACATCCTGCTCGATTTGATGCTGCCGTTCGACCTCCGCGACAACGGCGTCACCACGCGGACCTACTTCAAGGGCGGTCTGCTCGGCCATTGGTCGGTGTGGACGGCGAGCGCGATCAAACAGTTCGAGCGCTGCAAGGCGGCACGGCACAAGGACAGCGTCCCGGCCGAACTGCTCGCGCTCGATGCCCGCGTCACCGATTGCAACAGCGCCTTCTTCGACGTTGCCAACGATTTTCACGGTTGCATCGCCGGCTGCCATGAGGTGCTGCGACGGCAGGGCCTGATGCAGGGTCTGTGGTGCCTCGATCCGAACGAGGGCCTCAGCCCCGGCCAGAAGGACGAGATCGATCGCGTGTACCGCGAGCACTCCGACCTCAGCGACGACGCGTTCGTGGCCGCAAACTTGAACAAATGGCTGGCATGAGCTCAGACCCCTTCATCAGCCTGCAAGGCGTCCGCAAGGTCTATCGCAGCGGCGGCGCCGAATTCCTGGCGGTGTCCGACGTCACCATGGACGTGCAGGAGGGTGAGCTTGTCTCGCTGGTCGGCCCGTCCGGCTGCGGCAAGACCACCGTGATGAAGATCTTGGCCGGCCTGCACGACGCCGACGGTGGCACGGTGAAGATCGGCAATGCCAAAAGCCCGTTCGATCCGACCCGCGACATCGGCATGGTGTTCCAGCAGGCGCTGCTGCTGAAATGGCGGACCATCCTGGACAACGTGCTGCTGCCGGCGGAGATCGTCGGTCTTCCCATGAAGGCCGCGCGCGAGCGGGCGCGCGATCTGCTCAATCTGGTGGGACTTGCCGGCTACGAGCAGAAATATCCGCGAGAGCTGTCCGGCGGCATGCAGCAGCGCACCGCCATTGCGCGCGCCTTCATTCACGACCCGAAACTGATCCTGATGGACGAGCCGTTCGGCGCGCTCGACGCCTTGACGCGCGAGCAGATGAATTTGGAGATGCTGCGGATCTGGCACGAGAGCGGCAAGACCATCATCTTCATCACGCACTCGATTCAGGAGGCCGTGTTCCTGTCCTCGCACTGCGCCGTGCTGACGGCCGGTCCGGCAAAGATGGCCGATTATTTCCCGATCGACCTGCCCTTCCCGCGGGATCTGCCGCTGAAGACGACGGACGCGTTCGGTGCCTATGCGCGGCGCATCTATGCCAAGCTGGGTCTCGGCTCGGCGTGAGGTGAACGCTCAAAACTCCCCGCCGACGCCGACATAGGCGGTGTGCTCGGTGCCGCCGCCGTTGCCATAGCCGCCCACGACGGTGAGGGGCATGGTGGTGTTGAGGCGATGTGCGAAACCAGCACCGAAACCGCCTTCGCCGTGAAACGCCGAGCCGCGCACCTGCCAGGTGGTCTTGCCCGGCGCGGACGGCATCGGCGCGCTGGCGGCTGCAACCGCGGCGGCGATGCCGCGTCGCGCCTCGGTCAGATTGTTGCCGATCTGCGCCTGGAGCGAACCAATCTGCGACTGAAATCCGGCGGTGATGCCGGTGAGCTGGCTCATGTTGACCGCGTCGGTCGGCGCGACGCCGGCGGCGACATTGGTCAGGCGCCGCTCGTTGCCAGACGTACCGAACGACACGGTATTGGCCAGCGTTGCGGTCGAGCCTGCGCCGATCGCGACGGAATTGGCCCCAGATGCGGTCGCATTCATACCGAGCGCCAGCGAATTGGTGCCGTCCGCCCGTGAACTGTTGCCGAGCGCGGTGCCGCCGGTGACGGCCACGGCCGAAGCGCCGAGCGCGGTGGCGTTGGTCGCACCTGCATTGCTCGAATTTCCGACCGCGACGGTCCCCTCGCCGTTGGCGGAGCTGAAAGCACCCACCGCCACCGTAACGTTGCCAATGGCATTGCTGTTGTTGCCGAGCGCGGTCGCGAAATTGCCTGTGGCGGTGCTGGTTTCACCGATGGCCACGGCGTTGCTGCCGGTCGCGGTGCTGCCTTGACCGTAGGCCGTGGCAGCGGCGCCATTCGCCTTGCTGTTGGTGCCGGTCGCGGTCGCGAACTGGCCGCTGGCGTTGCTGTTCTGGCCTGTCGCCGTCGCAAAGTCGCCGTTGGCCAGGCTGCCGGCGCCGGTCGCGGTTGTGTTGTTGCCGAGGGCGTTGCTGCCCTCGCCCGTTGCGGTCGCTGCGGTGCCAAACGCGCTACTGTGGGCGCCCGTCGCCGTGGCGGTTGCCCCGCTTGCGAAGGCGTTGCCGCCGAACGCCGCGGCATTCGCACCAATGGCGCTGGAGTGCGTACCAGTCGCCGTGGCGCCGGTGCCAGTTGCGGTGGCGTTGTCACCGAAGGCGCTCGCCGATATTCCGGTTGCAGCGGTGCCGATGCCGATCGCGGTTGCATTATCGCCGATCGCCTTGGACACGGTGCCCACGGCAAGCGCGGTTTCGCCGGTTGCAGTGGACAAGGCGCCATAGGCGGTGGCGAACGTGCCCTCCGTCGTCGCCGTCTGGCCTACCGCCGTCGCCTCGCCGGATGGCCCGTTGATGACGCCGCCGCCGGCCGCGTAGTCGGCGGCCAGCGCGGAACCGGCGTGGAGGAATGTGGTTGCAAGGAGGATAGCCAGGCAGGACGCGATCGGGCGAAGGTTGCTCCTGCCAGCGGTTCCGCCAATGCTGTTCAGTAAGGTCATTTTCGACTCCATTCCCTGCTTCAACAAGGTCTGGAGGAACGGCCAAAATCCCACATCAACCGTTAGGTTGAAGAAGCATGGACGGCATCATCCCACCATCGGTTTTCGGCGGTATGTTGCAGGAATGCATCGTCATCAGTCTGACGCAACGACGGGCGGCCGGAGGTGGGCGCAAAGCAATCCGGCCGCCCGTCGCGGTGGCCTGAGATCAGCCCTTGCGCATCTTGCCGAGCAGATAATTGTCGTAAAAATTCTCCGCGATCTGCGTGTAGAACAGCAGCTCTTTCATATAGGCGTCGTGGCTTTCCTTGGTGCGCTTGAACAGGTCGCTCTTGGTGGCGAGCTCGTTCAGATGGTCCTGGGTCGCGGCATAGCAGGCCTCCAGAACCGGCTGCGGAAACGCCTTCAGCTCCGCGCCATTGGCGATCAGCCGCTTCAGCGCCGCCGGATTGACGCTGTCGTATTTCTCGAGCATCCAGGCGCCCGCCGCCGAGGCGGCCTGGTTGACGATCGCCTGGTACTGCTTGGGCAGCGACGCCCACTTCTCGTCGTTGACGATCATGTGCAGCATGGCGCCGCCTTCCCACCAGCCGGGGAAGTAATAGTATTTTGCGACCTTCTGGAAGCCGAGCTTTTCGTCGTCATAGGGACCGACGAATTCGACCGCGTCGATCGTGCCCTTCTCCAGCGCCGGATAGATGTCACCGCCCGCGATCTGCTGCGGGACCACACCGAGGCGCGCCAGCACATGGCCGCCCATGCCGGCGATGCGGAATTTCAGACCCTTGAGATCGTCGACGGTCTTGATCTCCTTGCGGAACCAGCCGCCCATCTGGGTGCCGGAATTGCCGCAGAGGATGGCATGCGCCTTGAACGGCTTCAGCGCCTCGTTGGTCAAATCGGCGCCGCCGCCGAAATGCCACCAGGACTCCTGATGGCGATGGTTCATGCCGAACGGCGCGCCGGTCGCATAGGCCAGCGCCGGCTCCTTGCCGATGTAGAAATAGAGCGGGGTCTGCGCCATATCGACAGAGGCTGTGCTGACGGCATCGAGCGCCTGCAGGCCGGGGACGAGCTCGCCGGCCGCAAAGGTCTGGATCTGGAATTTGTTGTCGGTGGCCTCGGCAACATATTTCGCAAACGTCTGCGCGGTGCCGTAGATGGTGTCGAGCGACTTCGGGAAGCTCGAGGTCAGGCGCCATCTGATCTCGGGCGCGCTCTGCGCGATCGCAGGTGCAGCAACCAGCGTCGTCGCGCCGGCAACCGCGCCGCCCTTGAGGAATGTACGGCGTTTCATGATGGGTCTCTCCCTGAACTATGTTTCAACGTATCGGCTTGAGCGCGATCTTCGCGAAGCTATTGCCGTTCCTATAGCGGAGTTCAAGTCGTGAGCGGTAGCCCGGATGGAGCGCAGCGCAATCCGGGACTCTTCCCAAATATCTGCCGTGTCGCTCTCAGAGCAGCTTTGCGCTCACGAACAGCGCGCGCACGGCGTTTGTCGCCTGCACGACGAGCATCGCGTTCTCGGCGGCGCCTTCGAGCGCCGCGACCGCGTCTTCGTGCAGCGAGCGGAATTCCATCCACTCGACCGATTTGAAGTTGGTGAGGAATTGATAGGCCTGGCCGACGGTCGCGATCGCCAGCGTGTCGCCGTTCAGCTTGATCTTGAACGTCGTGCGCAGCGGGGTCTCGGAATTTTGCGGATCACTCACTTTGCGGATCACTCATGGGCTGCTTCTGGACGATGACGGCTTAACGAAGGGAAAACGGCAGCCCCGCCGTGGCAGGCAAATATCAGGAGCAGATATCAGGACTCGGTGCTCGCGCGCTGCGAGGCGGTCGCCGATGGGGTCAGCCTGGGCACCACGACCAGACGGTTGAACTCACCGTTGTCGTAGGCCTTCATGAACCGATCATAGTCCTTGATCGACACGCAGCCGTTGGAGTCGCCACGGGGCCCGAGCATGTAATTGTGGGTGAGCAGGCCGACGCGGCCGAGCGCGCTGGTGCCCTCGGTGGGAGTCAAGCGCAGTGCGCGGACGCCGTGAAACAGTTTTTCGCGCGGCTTCAGGTCGTAGGTCGCGGGCGGGGTCGCGCCAACCATGCGCTGGTCGACGTGCTCCGGATCGTCCATCAGCGCGCCCATTCCGGAATGCGCTTCCAGCGCGAGGCCGCTCGGCAGGTAAAGCGCCTTGGCCGAGATGTCGTAGACCGCGGTGCGCGAATCGTAACCGAGCGCGGCGAGATCCGGCGCCTTGCCGAACAGGCCGCTGTCGGGCGTCAGCGAGGCTAGCCTGATCTTGTCGGTGAATTTTTCGAAGAAGTTGCGGTTGTCGATCCTGGGATTGGTCTCGGCATAAGCCTGGCTCGAGGCTATCTGGGCGGAGATGTCGGCCTGGGGCGGGCGCGAGCGCGGCATCGGGATGGCGTCAGCACGCTGCGATTGTCTCGTCTCCTCCGACATGTGCCGGTCGTCGTCGGTCAGGGTCGAGCGCCAGTCGTCGCCCTGGAGCTTCTGGGCAAGCATCGCCTTGGCGTCGCGCAATTTGAGCTGGACTGCACTCACCGCGGAGCGCTCCAGCGTCCGCAGGCCGAGCTCGCGGGCGGGCGGACTGCTGGAAGCGGAAGCGAAACGATCGTCGAATGAAGGCGCATTGGCCGGCGGCAGCGCGGCGGTGACCAGCGAGGCCGAACCGCCGATGTCCGCGACCCAGGCGGCGGCGCCCAGCGCCAGCGCGACGGCGGCCAGAGACAGCAATATCGTCTCGGCTCGCCCAATACGGCGGCGCGACAATAGCCTCTCGGCTTGTGCCCGGTCGGAAACCATCAGCTCCCCAAAATCGATCCCCGGGGGGACCCACCCCCACCCGGAGATTCTATACCAGCTACCACATTGGGAGCCAAAAGTTAGGCATAATCGCGGCCGGCAGGGGTCTGGCAAGGCTCCGGCAAGCCATTCCGGGGTATCCTAAGGTATCTTATGACCGATCCGTTCGACCTCCAACGCTTTGTCCGGGCCCAGGACCCGGTCTACCGCGACATCCAGGGGGAGCTGACCCGGGGCCGAAAGCAGAGCCACTGGATGTGGTTCGTCTTTCCCCAGGTCGCCGGCCTCGGCTTCAGCGCCATGTCGCAGCGCTATGCCATCGGCTCCCGCGCTGAGGCCAAGGCCTATCTCGCCCACCCCATCCTCGGTCCGCGCCTGATCGAATGCACCCGCCTCGTGCTCGCTGTCGAGGGCCGGACCATCAACGCCATCCTCGGCGCGCCCGATGACGCCAAATTCCGCTCGTCGATGACGCTGTTCGACGCGGTGTCCGATGAGCCCGTTTTCGACGAGGCGCTCGCCCGGTATTTTTCGGGCGGGCGCGATCAGGCAACGCTCGATATCCTCGCCGCCCTCGACCGCAAGGCTAGGTGACCGCGACTGCTGGCGGCCACCAGCGTAAACCCGGGATTAACATCGCCTGCCTATTGTCCGTGCAATAATTTCCCGCGCCAGTTGCCGGATAGACTCATGAAAATCGGTACGCTCCTGACCACCGCCATCGTCTCGCTCTCGACCGTGGGCGGCGGCCTCGCCGTCTACGTCGCCGTAACGAAATACCAGACGATGGAGCGGATCACCGAAGCCCAGGGGCGGCTCGCGATCGTTCGCGCCGTCAGCGACATCCCGCGCTACCTCAATCCCGAGCGCGGCTTTTCCACCAACATCCTCTATGGCCCTCCCGCCGTCGACCCGGCGCTGCTTGCCGAGCAGGGCAAGCTGCGCAAGCAGACCGACGCCGCCCGCGACACGATGAACGCGTTGCGCAAGGACCTGCCCGGCCCATTCGACGACGGCAACACCACCGGCGGCAACATCGACGCCATCAATTCGAAATTCACGTCGCTGCGCGAGGCCATCGACAAGGCGATGTCGGGCCCACCGGACGCGCGCAAGGACGCGGCCAAGAAAATCGTCGCCGACAACGCCGTGCTCAACGCCAGCGTGACTGCGCTGCTCAACGAGCAGGTCCGCCGCATGGCGATCCTCAACGGCGATGCCTACCGGCAGGCCAGCTACGCCAACATCGCGATGACCTTGCGCGACGTGGGCGGCTTCAACTCCAGCCTGCACAAGAATCTCGTCGGCGGCAAGAAACCGGCGACCGACACCGAGAAGGCCGAGATCAGCCGCTCGCAGGGCCGCAACGATCAGATCGTGATGTCGCTGCTGGAGTTGCGCGGCAATCCCGCAACGCCGGCGAACATCGCCGCCGCGCTGGAGAAATTCAACGCGATCTACATCGAAGAGTTCGGCCGCGAGCTCAAGCTGGTGAAGGAGGGTGCGGTCAGCGGCAAGTACGAACACGACATGGACACCTATTACACCGCCACGCAGCGGGGCCTCAGCACCATCATCGAGGTCCGCGACGCCTTCTACGACAACGCCGAGCAGATTCTCGCCGGTGCCTCCACTGCGGCCCACACCAGCTTCACCATCGCACTCGCGGGCCTTCTCGCCGTGCTGATCGCCAGTGCCGGCCTCATCGTCACGGTCCGCCGCCGCGTCTGCGCCCCGATCGTCAATCTGACGACGCGGATGTCGCGGCTTGCCGACGGCGAGGTTGCGGAAGAGATTCCCGGCGCCGAACGTTCCGATGAAATCGGCGCGATGGCCGCGGCTGTCCGGGTCTTCAAGGACAACATGATCCGGGCCGACCGCCTTGCGGCAGAGAAGCAGGCCGAGAACGACGGCAAGATGCGCCGCGCACAGGCGCTCGACGGGATCACCCGCGCATTCGAAGCCAAGGTCACCGAGCTCGTCGGCGGATTGTCGAAAGCCTCCTCCACCATGGAAACCACGGCGCAGTCGATGACCTCGACGGCGGCGCAGACCAACAGCCAGGCCGCGGTCGTCGCCGCCGCCTCACAGCAGACCTCGAGCAACGTGCAGACCGTCGCGAGCGCCACCGAAGAGCTGACCTCTTCGATCTCGGAGATCGGCCGTCAAGTGGCCCAATCCACCGAGATCGCCGCCCGCGCCGTCGACAACGCCCGCCGCACTGGCGACACCGCCCGTGCGCTGGCCGAAGGCGCGCAGAAGATCGGCGACGTCGTCACGCTGATCCAGAGCATCGCCGAGCAGACCAACTTGCTGGCGCTGAACGCGACCATCGAGGCCGCCCGCGCCGGCGACGCCGGCCGCGGCTTCGCGGTGGTTGCTGCCGAGGTGAAATCGCTGGCGGGCCAGACCGCCAAGGCCACCACCGAAATCTCCGAGCAGATTTCGGCGATCCAGGCCGCGAGCGACGAGACCGTCACCGCGATCCGCAACGTCGCCGACGTGATCGGCGAGATCGACCAGATCGGCACCGCGATTGCGGCCGCGATCGAGGAACAGGGTTCGGCGACCAAAGAGATCGCCCGTAGCGTCCAGGAGGCCGCGCGCGGCACCCAGGAGGTCAACACCAACATCTCAGGCGTGCAGCGCGCCGCCGACGATACCGGCACGGCCGCAAGAGAGGTGCTGGGCGCAGCCGAACAGCTCTCGACCCAGTCGCGCGATCTCGCCGGACAGTTCGACCGTTTCCTCGGCGAGGTCAGGGCGGCCTAGCACTCCACATTCGTAGCCCGGATGGAGCGAAAGCGTAATCCGGGAATCGTGCCGCAAACACCGACGGCCCCCGGATTGCGCTGCGCTCCATCCGGGCTACGGGACCGTCAATAAGGCGGCGCCTTGCGCGCCCGCTGCGCCTTGGCCGCCTCGATCCACCAGGCGAGATCGTCGGCGAAGCGCGGGAATGAACGTTCGAGCGCCTTGCCGCCCTCGCCGATCGGTTCACCCGCCTCCGACAGCGTCTGTGCGATCGGGCCGACGCCGATGGTGCTCGACACCACCACCATGCCCATCTCCGACAACGTGCCGTGCCAGGCGGTCGAGGCACGCGCGCCGGACAGGCGGCCAGCCGAATAGCTCACGATCGCGGCCGGACGCCAGAACCACTCCTCGAGGAAGTGGTCAGTGAGATTTTTCAGGCCTGGTTGAATGCCCCAATTGTATTCGCCGGTGACGAAGACAAAGCCATCGGCGCCGCGGATCTCTCCGGCCAGCTTCTCCAGCGCCTCGGGTGCGGAGCCCTTGGGATATTCCTTGTACATGCGATCGAGCATCGGCAGGCCGATCGCCTTGGCGTCGATGAACACGACGTCGTCGCCGCGGGCGCGCAGGCGATCGATGACGAAATTCGCAAGGCGGATGCCCATGCGGTCGGAACGGTAGGAACCGTAGAGGACGAGGATGCGATTGCTCATAGGCGGCAGTCTAGCACGAGTGAGGAGGCTCGGAGCGGCTTCCCTTGCGGCGTCTCAGTGCGCGGCGCGATGTCTGGTGCGGCGCGGAACGGTCCGGCAGGCGAGCCCTTCGGCCAGCAGCTTCATGTCCTCGTGCCGGCCGCTACGGATCATCCGGCCGAACTCTTCGGGTGTGAAAGGAAGACTTGGATCATCATCGATCGGACGCCGCACTCGCGGGCCGAAGAACCGTCGAACCAGGCTAGCGAGCCGCCGCATGTCAATTCCCTCGCGCCAGCATCAAACCTTTCAGTCCGTACATTGTTCCTCCTGCACGATAGAGATTGCAAGAGGCCGCCAAGGGGTCCGCACCAAAAAAATTCCGGCGAGAGAATAATCTCCTCTGCCTGCGTTACTCGGCGAATCCGACGTAGCGCACGAAATCGTCGTTGCCCTCGCGATCGGAGCGAACGGCGTTCGCGGCAAAGTTGTCGTCGGGATAGCCCATCGCGACGCAGGTCATGATCACCTCGTCCTCCGGAATGTTTGCGACCTCGCGCACGATGTCGGAACGCATGATGCCCTGCCCGTTGATCACCGAACCGAGACCACGGTCCCAGGCCGCGAGCACGATGCCGTAGCAGAGCGCGCCCAGGTCGAAATGGCAGACCGCGCCGGGATCGAGCACGCGGTCATAGGTCAAGACCAGCGAGACCGGCGCGTCGAACTGGCGGAAGCCGCGCAGCACCCAGTCCTGGCGCATCGGCTTGTCGTCGCGCGCGATCCCCATCGCGCCGAACAGTTTCTTGGCGACGTCGACTTGCCGGGTGCGGTGCACGCCCTGGTATTCGCCGTGGCTGACGATGTCGCGCTTGACCTTGGCGCCGGCAACCATCTCCTCCATGTTGCGTCGGCGCAGCTGTTCCAGCGGACCGCCTGTGAGCACGTGGACATGCCAGGGCTGGGTGTTCATCGACGACGGCGCACGCTTGGCGCTGTCGATGATCGCCTCGATCACCGCGCGCGGCACCGGCTCGTTCCTGAAGCCGCGCACGCTGCGGCGCGACTGGACCAGCGTTTCGAATTCCACCTCAAGACCTCCCTGCCCGTTCATCCCGTGGCATTGCATTCCCCGGCATCGCCACATGCGAGCGGTTGCCGATGCGGCGCGCAATATCTATGCTAACCCGCAAGCAAGACCAAGAACCGTGTGAGGATTCCATGGCCGTACCGCTCGATCCCGTCATCGCCCAGATCATTCCACTGCTGCCGATGCGCGATGCCACGACGATGACGCCACAGAGCGCCCGCGATTCCTTGCGCGCACTGGCTGCCTCGCGCGCGGCCATAGCGCCGCCACCGGTCGACATCGTCGCGGATATCAAGGTGAAAGGTGGCGCCGGACCGCTCGATGCACGTGTCTACCGGGCCGGCACCACGCCGGCACCTACCGTGGTGTTCTTCCATGGCGGCGGCTGGGTCGCGGGCGACCTCGAGACCCACGACCGGCAGGCACGCAACCTTGCGATCGAGACCGGCGCGGTCGTCGTCTCCGTCGACTATCGCCGCCCGCCCGAAACGCGCTTTCCCGGCGCGTTCGAGGATGCCTTTGCCGCGGTCCGCGACGTGTTTGGCCGCGTCGCGGAATTTGGCGGCGATGCAAAACGCCTCGGCGTTGCCGGCGACAGCGCCGGCGGCAATCTCGCCGCCACCACCGCGATCGCCTGCCGCGACGCCGGCATCAAGCTTGCCGCGCAACTGCTGGTCTACCCCGTGACCGACGTCCTCGGCAGTTATGCGGACGCGCGCGAAAACGCACGCTTCCCCTCGCGCGCCGAGAATGCCGAAGGCTACTTCCTCTCACGCGCCGTGATGGAGTGGTTCTGCGGCCATTATCTTGCCGATCCCTCGCACGCCACCGACTGGCGCGTTTCACCGCTGCGCGCGACTTCGCTCGCCGGCGTCGCGCCCGCGATCGTCACCACGGCCTGGTTCGATCCTCTGCGCGACGAGGGCGCAGCCTATGCACGGGCGCTGGAAGCCGCCGGTGTGCCGGTAAAGCACCATGAAGGCCCCGGCCTGATCCACGGCTATTTCGGCCTCGGCGACGCCTCCGAGATGGCGCGAGCCGAAGCGCGGCGCGCACGCGCGGACTTCAAGGCACTTCTCGCGCGCGGCGTATGAGGACGATGTCAGGAGCGGCAGGATCGACCGCCGCGCCGGCCGGCGTTCAGGCCTTCGCAGCGGGCACGTCGAAGAAGCCGGTCGCCTGAACGAGGCGGCCATCGTCGCCGAAGCGGCCAAAACTCTCGCCCGTGACGAACACGCGACCGGCGCCGTCATACATGGTCCAGCGAAAAAGCCCCTGATCATGGTGCTCGAGGAAGCTGTCATTCCTGAAATGCGCGCCAGGAAACTTAAGCTGGGTTTGACCGATGCGCGCCATCAAGGCGTCACGTCCCTCAATCTGCGAGCCCGGATCGGTATAGACGCAGTCCGCGGCCACGCTTTGCTCGAGCAGCCGACGCCGCTCGTCCTCATCGATGGGTCCCCACGCCGCCTGATAGGTGTTCCAGGTCATCAGTCGCGCTTCATCGTTCATCTCGCAGAACCTCTCGTGGCCTCATGCCGCTTCCGTCAAATTGACAATTATTGATATTTTGTCAGTATGGCCGACGTTCCGTTCCGACGCCCGTGAGGCTCATGGCTCGTTCTAGCATTTCGAAAGAGGAGCGTGCCGTCGCGGCTGCAACGGAGGTCTTCGCCCGCTACGGCCATGCCCGCACGACGATGGGCGACATCGCCGCCAAGGCGGGAATGTCGCGGCCGGCGCTCTATTTGCTCTTCCCCGACAAGGACGCTGTGTTCGCGGCGGTGATCCAGCGAATGGACGAGCAGAAGCATCAGGAGATCAGGGCCGCAATCGCGCGGCTCGACGGCCTTCACGCCAGGCTGCTCCACGCCTGTAAATCCTGGGGATCGCATGGCTTCGACCTGATCGAGGCGCACCCCGATTCGGCAGATCTCTTCGACCTCCGTTTCCCGGCAGTTCGGAAGGTCTACGACAACTTCCAGTCTTTGGTCGCCGACCTCATCCGCAATCAGGTTAAGGCCGCTGGGATCGCGGACGATGCTGGCACGATGCCTGGTGTTCGGCATGCGGGGATTGCGCGAAACCGCCAGGAACGGCAAGGAAATGCGGCGGCTGATCGCCGTTCAGGTCACCGTGCTCGTCAGAAGCATCGATGATGGCACTTGAACTGCGAAGAGCCGCCTATCTCCCCGCCCGTTGCGCGTCGGTGTGCCCCCATGTTTGGTCCCAATCCTGACCGGCGGCATCGACGACACGGCCGTCGGCTTCGAAGAACTTGTTCGGCACCTGGAAGATCGCCAGGATCAGGGCGCCCTCCGGGCACCAGGCAGCATGCCGGCTGCCCGCCTCGCGCCAGATGAATTCGCCGGCCTTGCAGGCAATCCCCTTGGCCGGCCCTTCGCTGTCGACGAGAGCGCCCTCGATGACATAACTCTGCTCGACGCCGACATGCTCGTGATCGGGCAGCACCGATCCCGGCGCAAAGCGCATCAACGCGGTCATCAGACCGCTGCTGCGATCGAACAGCAGCGTCTTGGCCTCGCAGCCGGGAAAGCGCGTCTTCTGCCATTCCATGTCTTGCGGCCGAACCAGGTGAGAATGCCGGTCGGAAGCGGCATCCGGCATGTTCGCAATCAGGGTCTCCATCACGATGCTCCCTTCGGCTAAACTCGCCCGAAGCTAGCAGGATCGCCCGTCCCGGTCAGCGAGCAGTGCAGCAGGCCGTCGGCCCTTTCGTACCCGCGGTCGGAAAATCGCCAGGAAGACCGGGCGGCAGGCGCTCATGCAGCTTGATTGCGCCACGATTCCCGGCTCCAATCCGCGCGCCATTTCTGGTTTAGGGAGACAATCATGATGAAGCGGATTTTCCTGGCTGCGATCGTTGCCACGTTTGCGGCGGGTTCGGCCTTCGCGGAGGACACCTGCGAAAGCAAGGCCGTCGGCAAGGACGGCAAGGCCCTGGCTGGCGCCGCCAAGACCTCGTTCATGAAGAAGTGCAAGGCCGACGCCTGCGCGCCGAAGGCCGTCAGCGCCGAGGGCAAGCCGCTCGCCGGCGCCGCCAAGAACAGCTTTATGAAGAAGTGCGAGATGGGCGCGTAAGGCGCCGCGAATTCACTGCTGCTTTAGCGAGCAATCGCCAGACGAACTGCCACATGGCCGGGCCTGTCCCGGCCATTCGCGTGCGTGTTTCTGTGTACCGGTTTCCAGACCAAATCATCCGAAAGCAGCGTCGCCCTAGACAGGAGCTCTCGACTGACCGATCATGCGGTGCTGAGCGAAGCGGGGCGCATCGATAAGGCTTTCTATGAAAGGGAACGTCAAGATGTGGCAACCTCGAGTGCGTCATCACTTCATCGCGGCAATGAGCTTGCTCTTCGCGCTGCTCATCGGACTTGAAGCCGCGAACGCGCGGGGCCCGGGACTGCCCAACGTCATGGTGCTCGCAACCGGCGGCACGATCGCCGGCAGCGGAGCGAGCAGCACCACCGTGGTCGGTTACACCGCTGCCACGGTAGGCATTGAGACCCTCCTGAACGCCGTCCCCGAACTGAAAACAGTGGCTAACGTCAAAGGCGAGCAGGTTTTCCAGATCGCCAGCGAGAACATGAACAATGACTACTGGCTCAAGCTCGCAAAGCGCGTCAACACGCTGCTCGCACAGGACGACGTCGATGGCATCGTGATCACGCACGGGACCGACACGATCGAGGAAACCAGCTATTTCCTGGACCTCGTTGTCAAGAGCAAGAAACCTGTCGTCGTCGTCGGCGCGATGCGGCCGTCGACGGCGATCAGCGCGGACGGGCCGATCAACCTCTTCAACGCGGTGATCCTCGCGGGTAGCGACGAGGCTGTCGGCAAGGGCGTGCTCGTTGCTCTCAACGATCAGATCAACGCGGCTCGCGATGTCACCAAGAACAACACCTCGACGGCAGACACCTTCCGCACGCCTGAACTCGGCTTTCTCGGCTACATGCAGGGCAACAAGCCGTTCTTCTATCGGCAATCGACGCGCCGGCACACCGCGGACTCCGAATTCGACGTCTCCAGCCTCGATGTCCTGCCGCAAGTCGACATCGTCTACGGCTACGCCAACATGAACCGGGTTGCGATCGACGCGTTTGTCGCCGCCGGGGCCAAGGGGATCGTGCATGCCGGCGTCGGGGACGGCAGCCTGGCTCGGCCCGCAGTCGAGCCGGCGCTCGACGAGGCCCGCAAGAAGGGTGTCGTGATCGTGCGCAGCAGCCGTGTCGGCAACGGCATCGTCGCGCGCAATGGCGAGGCCAAGGACGACGAGCACGACTTCGTCGTCTCGGATACGCTTAATCCTCAAAAGGCGCGTATTCTGCTGATGCTGGCGCTGACCAAGACGACCGACACCAAGGAAATCCAGCGGATGTTCTACACTTACTAGAGCGTCCGTTCGACCTACTCCCGCTTGAAACGGTAGTCAAAGGCGGCGCCGAACGGCTTGATCAGTCCGACCGTCGGCGCCGGAAAATGGACAGGCAGGATCAGCGTGTCGGTGTCGGCGACGGAAGCAAAAAACTTTCGCCGCGACACCGCCGACTGCTTCGCATCCCAATCCGGCTTGGCCGACCAATCCGGCTCGCGGCACTGGATCTGGTGATGCATAAGATCGCCGGCGACCACCGCGCGTTGCCCCTTGGAGAAAATGTTCACGCAGCAATGGCAGGGCGAATGCCCCGGCGTCGGCGTCAGCGTGACGGTGTCATCGAGCGCGTAGTCGTCATCGACCAGCAGCGCTTGGCCTGCCTCGACGATCGGCAGGCAATTGTCGCGAAACACGGTACCGGGCGGGTTGCTGCCCTTGGCGTGCTCGGCCTCCCAGGCCGCATATTCACCCTTGTGGAAGACGTATTTCGCATTCGGAAAAGTCGGCACCCAACGGCCGTCGCGCAAGGTCGTATTCCAGCCGGTGTGATCGATATGCAGATGCGTGCAGAAGACGTAGTCGATCTGCTCGAAAGAGATGCCGAGCGCGAACAGCTCGTTGCGCCAGCGCGCCTTGCCGGGAAAATCGAACGGCGGCGGATGGCCCTTGTCCTCGCCGGTGCAGGTATCGACCAGGATGGTGTAGCGCGGCGTGCGCACCACGAAGGTCTGATAGGTGATCACCATCATGCCGCGCGCGGCGTCGAACACCTCAGGCTCCATCGTCGGCAGATGGTGCCTGAACACGCCCTCGTCATAGGCCGGGAAAAAATCCTGCGGCCGCCGCCACGGCCCCTCCCGCTCGATCACCGCGTCAATGGTGATGTCGCCGATCCGCAGCTGCTTCATGCGCGTTCCGCTCCCGATTTTTGAAGCAGCGTAGCGGGCGCCGTCGGACGGTTCAAGCCGGACGGCGATTGCCGCAAATCAACCCCAAACGCCGCCGACGGTGATCACGGAATGGGGGAGGAATCGGTGGGCACGAAACTGAGAGTCGCCACGGCCGCCATCATCGCCGTCGCATTGGGCGTCTACGTCAACAACACGAGTCTGCTGGCGCGTCGTCCTGATGGCAAGCCAGTGCTGCTTGCCCATCGCGGCATGGCGCAGCGCTTCGATGAGCGCGATGTGAGGAACGACACCTGCACCGCCGCAAGAATGTTGCAGCCGACACACGATTATCTGGAGAACACCATACGTTCGATGCGAGCAAGCTTCGACGCCGGCGCAGATGTGGTCGAGCTCGACGTGCACCCGACCACCGACGGCGAGTTCGCCGTATTCCATGACTGGACGCTCGATTGCCGCACTGATGGCCACGGCGTGACGCGCGAGCAAAGCATGGCGAGGCTGAAGCTGCTCGACATCGGCTATGGTTACACCGCCGACGGCGGCAAGACGTTTCCGTTTCGCGGCAAAGGCATCGGGATGATGCCGACATTGTCGGAGGTGTTCGCCGACTTCCCTGACAAGAAGCTCCTCATCAACGTGAAGAGCCGCGACGCGTATGAAGGCGAGAAACTTGCCACGGTGTTGAACGCGCTGCCGGCCGAGCGCCGCCGGACGATCATGGTTTATGGGGGCGACGAGCCCATCGACATGATCCGTCGCCTTACCCCGGAAGTTCGCACGATCTCGCGCGCGGCAATCCGAAGCTGCCTGATCGGCTATCTCGGCTACGGCTGGACCGGCTTGGTGCCGGCAGCCTGTCGGAACGCGATGGTGCTGGTGCCGATCAATATCGCGCTCTTTCTATGGGGCTGGCCTGACCGCTTCCTCGCGCGCATGGAGGGCGCAAACAGCGCAGTGTTCGTGCTCGGTCCCTACAGTGGAGGCGAATTCTCCACCGGCGTCGATACGCCCGAGCTCTTCGCCCGGCTCCCGCAAGGCTATTCCGGCGGGATCTGGACCAACGAGATCGAGGCGATCGCCACGATCGCGGGCAAGGACAAGAACTAGCTCCGCAATCCCGGCGCTTCCTGCCCCGTGCGCGCGACATATTCGGTATAGCCGCCGCCGAACTGGTGGATGCCCTCGGGCGTCAGCTCCAGCACGCGGTTCGACAGGACGCTGAGAAAATGCCGATCATGCGAGACGAACAGCATGGTGCCCTCGAAATCCGACAGCGCCGCGATCAGCATCTCCTTGGTGGCGAGGTCGAGATGGTTGGTCGGCTCGTCCAGCACCAGAAAGTTCGGAGGATCGAACAGCATCTTGGCCATCACCAGGCGCGCCTTCTCGCCGCCCGAGAGCACACGGCAGCGCTTCTCGACGTCGTCGCCGGAGAAGCCGAAGCAGCCGGCGAGCGCGCGCAAGGAGCCCTGCCCCGCGGTCGGAAACGCATATTCGAGTGACTCGAACACCGTCTGCTCGCCGTCGAGCAAATCCATCGCATGCTGCGCGAAATAGCCCATCTTGACGCTGCCGCCGACCGCCACGGTGCCGTCGTCCGGCTCGCTCGCACCCGCGACGAGCTTGAGCAGTGTCGATTTTCCGGCGCCGTTGACGCCCATCACGCACCAGCGTTCTCGGCGGCGGATCATGAAATCGAGCCCGTCATAGATCCGCTTGCTGCCGTAGCCCTTGAACACCTTCTTGAGCGCAACGACGTCCTCGCCCGACCGCGGCGCCGGCGGAAAGTCGAATGCCACCGTCTGGCGGCGGCGCGGCGGCTCGACCCGCTCGATCTTGTCGAGCTTCTTCACCCGGCTCTGAACCTGAGCCGCATGAGATGCGCGCGCCTTGAAACGCTCGATGAACTTGATCTCCTTGGCGAGCATGGCCTGCTGGCGCTCGAACTGCGCCTGCTGCTGCTTCTCGCTCAGTGCCCGCTGCTGCTCGTAGAACTCGTAATTGCCGGCGTAGGTGGTGAGCGATCCGGAATCGATTTCGACCACTTTCGAAATCACGCGGTTGATGAACTCGCGATCATGCGAGGTCATCAGCAGCGTGCCTTCGTAGTCGTGCAAGAACTTCTCCAGCCAGATCAGGCTTTCGAGATCGAGATGGTTGCTCGGCTCGTCGAGCAGCATGACATCGGGACGCATCAGGAGAATACGCGCCAGCGCCACGCGCATCTTCCAGCCGCCGGAGAGCTTGCCGACGTCGCCGTCCATCATCTCCTGGCTGAAGCCAAGGCCGGACAGCGCCTCGCGCGCGCGGCCGTCGAGCGCATAGCCGTCGAGCTCCTCGAACGTGTGCTGCACCTCGCCGTAGCGGGCGATGATCTCGTCCATCTGGTCGGCCTTATCAGGATCGGCCATCGCGGTCTCGAGCTCGTGCAGCTCGGCCGCCACCGCACTCACCGGCCCAGCCCCGTCCATGACCTCGGCCACGGCGCTGCGGCCGGCCATCTCGCCGACGTCCTGGTTGAAATAGCCGATGGTGATGCCGCGATCGGTCGAGACCTGCCCCTCATCGGGCGGTTCCTCGCCGGCGATCATCCGGAAGAGCGTGGTCTTGCCGGCGCCGTTCGGGCCAACGAGGCCGATCTTCTCGCCCTTGTTGAGGGCGGCGGACGCTTCGATGAACAGGATCTGGTGGCCGGCTTGCTTGCTGACGTTGTCGAGGCGGATCATGGGGTCTTTTTGGGGGATTGTTGCGTTGCAGCGTCATAGGCCATGCGGGCCGTCAGGGGAAGCCCGGCCGGACCCGGATCAGCCCCGCGCGCCGCCGAATTCGCCCAATTCGACCCGCAGCTTAAGCCTTGTAGACCTCCACGGTCTGCATCATGCCCATCTCCTCATGGTTCATCATGTGGCAGTGAAGCATGTAGACTCCGGTGAAATCGATGAAGCGGGAGCGGAACACGACCACGCCGCCCTTGCGCTCCACGATCACGGAATCCCGCCATTCCGGCACCGCCAGCGCCTTGCCATTGGCCGAGATCACCTGGAACGGGTTGGTATGGATGTGGAACACGTGGTCGTCATGCTCATGCGTGTTCACGATGGTCCACTCCTCGACCGCGCCGAGCTTCACCCGCTGATCGATGCGGCCGGGGTCGAACTTCTTGCCGTCGACGAAGAACTCGAATTCCTGCCAATGGCCGGCGGCATCGGCCTCCGGCGCGGTGGCCGACAGCACCACCTTGCGGCGGTTGGTGATCTCGGAGTCCTTGATGGTCGCGAGCGGCGCCGGCGGCAAAGCGCGCGGCAGCTTCATGTCCATCGGCGCGCCTGACACCACGACCCGCGCCAGCGGTCCCACCGGCGAAGGATGGCCCTGGTCGTACTGCGCCGCGTTGAAGGCGTAGGTGCCGGGGCTCCCTGCCTTCACCAGAATGTCGGCGCGCTGGCCGGGCGCGATCAGGATCTGCTTGAGCGGCTGCATGGCGCCGAGCTGGATGCCGTCATAGGCGATCGCTTGCAGATCGTGCTTTTCCAGGTCGAGCAGCATGTCGTCCTGATAGGCGGCATTGAGGATGCGCCAGCGCTGCACCTCGCCGGGCCGCATCTCGATCATTGGCCGGCGCTGGCCGTTAATGGCGAGAAAGCGCGTCGCAGTCTCGGGAAACAGCGTCTCGAAATTCTCGACCATGCCGTTGGCATCGTAGACCACCTGGGTCAGCACCATGAGGCGCTCGCGGGCGGTCGCGATCTCCGGAACGTCGGCGAAATCGCCCTCGATGACGATGGCGCCGACCATGCCGGAGGACATCTGGATATCGGCGCTGCCGTGGTGATGCGGGTGATACCAGTAGGTGCCCCTGGTGTGATCGGCCGGCAGGGTGATTTCGATGTTGTAGCTGCGGCCCGGAGCCATCGAGCGCATGACGTTGTCGGAAATCCCGCTCGGGCTGGTATGCGCGCCGTGGAAATGGAAATTGGTGTTGTTGAACTGGTGCGGATGGCTGATGTCGGCCGGCAATCCATCGCGGTTCGGCGGCAAATCGTTGATCATCTTGATGCGCAGCGTATCGCCGGGCTTCATGCGCAAGGTCGGGCCGGGGCTGCCGCCTTCATAGGATCTGACGTAGAGCCGGACGCCGCCGATCTGGCGATAGGCGTAGCCGACGCGCAACGTCGTGCTCAGCACGCCATTGACGGACCGCCGCACCTCGGGCTCGACCAGCGCTTGGTCCATAGCGGGAACGGGCGTTTCAGCGACCATCCCCATGGTCGGCGACATGTCCGCGGTGTGGGACGTGCCCGCATGGTCGTGCACGGCGTGCTGGGCATTCGCTGCACCTGCGAACAGGGACAACGCGCCCGCTTTGAGACCGCAATCCAGCAATTGGCGGCGCGACAATGTCGTCGTGCCCATGGTGCTGGTGACTGAAGACGCACCGTTCGGATCGTGCTGCATTTGAATTGCGCCCCCTGTTGCCGGACCGTCTTCCGTTCGATTCGACTCTAAAGCAAGCACGAAACCACAATTCGATCTGCGAGCGCACGACATTCAGCGGTTGTAAACCTCCTCACCCGTTCTATCGTCGCATGATGCATCGTGACGGATTCGCGCTGGCGCTCGCCTATGCCCTCTGGACATCACATGCTGGCCGCATCCCGATGTTCTCGAAACTCTGTACAAGGATATGATCATGGGGCCTTCGCGACGTGAGTTCGTGAAGTGGTTGTCGGCGGGAGGCATCTCGGTCAGCCTGTCACATCTGGCGTCCGCGGCGGGCGTGCCCTTCGCAGCGCACGAGACGCTGCCTGGACGCGGCAAGTTCAATCCCGCGACAATGGGCGCCGGCCGTGTCGACGGCGTCGCCAAGGTCACCGGCGCAAAACTTTACGCCTCCGACTTCCGCGCCAACGACCTGCCGGGCTGGCCGCAGGCCACCTCGCACGCCATCCTGGTCCGCGCCAACGATGCCACGCATGTCTATACCGGACTCGACCTCGCCCGGCTTGGCGGCGCGCTCAAGCCGTCGGTGGTGGTGACTGCCGCCGATCTCGATCGTATCGGGACGCAGGTGCCGGAATTCTATGCGGGCGACCTGTTCTGTCCGATCGGCAAGACACCGCTTTATCTCGGGCAGCCGGTCGCGCTTTTGATCTTCGAAAAGTTCGACGCCTTCGACCAGGCGCGTCTCGCGCTGCGCGACGGCACATTCGTCCAATTCGGTGAGGAGACCGGGCCTGTCGTCGTCCCGGATTACGGGGCCTTCCGCTTCACCCGCGTGGCAGGTCCCTCGCCTGACCAACCGGATGTCTATTCGCCGCTCCAGGCGGGTTGGGTCTCGCCCAAGAAGGTGCAGAGCGCGGCGCTGCCGGTGTGGTCGCCGCTCGCGAAGGACATGCCGGCGGACTACGCCAAGGCGGCGAAACATGGCGAGCAGATCCGCGCCGAGCTTGCCGCGGATGACGCCTCGATGCTGGTGCTCGACCGCGAGTTCGAGACGCAATCGGTCGACCCGATGTTCCTGGAGCCGGAATGCGGGCTCGCCTGGTACGACGGCAAGGGCGGCAATCTCGAACTGCTGCTCGGCGTCCAGTCGCCCTACGAGGCGGCGGAGTCGATCGCGCATCTGTTCGGCAAGGCCCGCGCGCCCTACAAGCCGGCGCACATCAACGCGCAGTTCGCCCATGTCGGCGGCGGCTTCGGTGGCCGCGATCACACGCCTTTCATTCTCTATGTTGCGCTCGCGGCGGTCTGCTTTCCCGGCAAGCCGGTGCGGCTGGCGCATGACCGCTACCAGCAATTTCAGGCCGGCATCAAACGCCACGCGATCAAGATGCGCTCGCGCATCGGCATCGATCGCGCGACCGGCAAGATCAAGGCGTTCGCTGCCGATCACGTGCTCGACGGCGGCGGGCTCGCCCATTTCTCGGCCAGCGTCGCCGTCGTCGCAGGCACCGGCGCGATCGGCATCTACGACATTCCGAAGGTCGATGTCAGGACCGTCGCGGTGCACTCGCGCGGCGTGAGCGCGGGCTCGATGCGCGGCTACGGCATCCTGCAAGCCATGACGGCGCTGGAGGTCCTGATCGACGAAGCGGCATCCGAGCTCAAGCACGATCCGATCGATTTCCGGCGGCGCAACGCGCTACCGCAGAACGGTCGGACCATGACGGGCAATCCCTACATCGTCTCGGTGCGCACGCCCGAAATCCTCGACAAGCTCGAGAAGCACCCGATCTGGCAGCAGCGGGCGCAGTTCAAGCAGACATCGTCGGATCGGCTGGTCGGCACCGGCGTTGCCTGCGTGACGAAAGACTATGGCTCCGGCGCGGACGGCTCGCTCGGACGCGTTGAGCTCGGCCCCGACGGCAAGATCGTCATCTTCTGCGATCATGTCGAGATGGGCAACGGCATCGGGACGGCGCTGGCCAACCGGGTCGCCGGCCATCTCGGCGCCATCGCCGACGAGGTCTCGGTCGCCCGCGTCGACAGCTATGACATGCTCGGGCTGGTCACATCCGGCGATCCCTCCACCATGGACCAGAAGACCCAGGATGCCGCGGAGAAAAACCCGCGCTGGGTGCCCGCGATCAGCTCGCCGACAAGCTCCTCGATCGGCGCGCATGTCGGCACGCATTCCGCCGCGGAAGCCGCCCGCGTGATTTTCCGCTTCGGCCTGTGGCCCGCGGCGCTTGAGCTGTGGCGCATCGCCAAGACTGATCCGCGCGCGGGGCAATGGGCCAGCGCAAGCTGGCAGAACGGCCAGCTCACCATGCCCGGCCTGGAGCCGCTCGCCCTCCCCGCGCTCGCGGCGACAGCTCATTCGCGCGGCTTCGTCACCGGTGCGGTTGCGCACAGCTTCTCGCGCTGGGCGTGGTCGCGGGCACGCTTCCCGCTGTCCGGCGAGCAATACCGCGCCGAGATCGACGCGCTGGCGATCCGCAAAGGCAACGGCAAATTCGCGCGGATCAACCGCACCAGCGTCAAGTTTCCGCCGACCGACAACAACCGGATCGGCACCGCCTACACCTCGATGTGCGGCACGGTCGTCCGCGTCGAGATCGAGCGCGCAACCGGGAGCTTGCGCATCGCCAAGGCCTATAGCGTGCTCGAATGCGGCACCGCGCTGGTGCCCGAGGTGGTGATGGGCCAGGCCCAGGGCGGCTTCGCCATGGGCGTCGGCTATGCGCTGCTCGAAACCCTGCCCCCGTTCGAGGGCGGGCCGGGCAACGGCGAATGGAATCTCGGGCGCTATCTGGTCGCACGCGGCTCCGACCTGCCGCTCCGCGATCTCGAGATCGAGATGCTGAAGCCGCAAACGGCGGACGAAGCGCCGAAGGGTATGGCGGAGGTCGTGATGATTCCGATCGTGCCGGCGCTGATCAACGCCATCCACGACGCCACCGGCCATCGCTTCCGCGCGCTGCCGGTCACCGCAAGCCTATTGAAGGGAGTGCTCGCGTGACGACCCTCAGCCTCACCATCAACGGCCAGAAGCACGGTCCGATGGACGTCCGCGACGATCTCTCGATGAACGATTTTTTGCGCGAGATGCTGGGCATGACCGGCACCAAGTTCGGCTGCGGCGCCGCGCAATGCCTGAGCTGCGCCGTCATCATCGATGCGCCCGACGGCACCAGCACCACCAGCCCGACCTGCGTCGCGCCCGCCGTGAATTTCGACGGCAAGTCGATCCGCACCGTCGAGGGGCACGCCAGGGACGGCGAGCTCTCGACCCTGCAAAAGGCCTTCATCGCGCATTTCGCCTTTCAGTGCGGCTATTGCACCGCCGGCTTCCTCAATGAGGGCCAGGTCCTGCTGGAGCGCCTGTCGCGGACACCGGTCGCGCGCGAGGCGCTGGAGCAGACCATCGCGGACGCGCTCGACGGTCATCTCTGTCGCTGCACCGGCTACATCAAATATCACGAGGCGGTGCGCGACGTGATCCTCGCCGACTCGAAGCGCTACCTCATGGCCACCAAGTGACACGCATCATGATCTCCGACGTGCGGTTCAAGATGATTGCCGTGGTCGCCGCCCTCGCCGGCAGTCTCGGTGCGGGCTACGCGGCGTCGGAGACGGCAAGCCACGCCCTCGCCTCGCCCGAGAGCTTTGCTTCGATCGGCGACACCGAAAAGCGTTCGGCCGCAATCTTCACCGAGCTCGGCAAGGTGCTGACGCATCCGCGCTGCACCAATTGTCATCCGGCCGGCGACAGGCCGCACCAGGGCGACAATGCCCGCCTGCATCAGCCGCCGGTCACGCGCGGCGCCGACGGCCATGGGCTCGAGGCGATGCGTTGCAACACCTGCCACCAGAAGGCCAATTTCGAGCCCGGCCGCATGCCCGGCCATCCCGACTGGCATCTCGCCCCGCGCGAGATGGCCTGGGAGGGCAAGACCGTCGGCGAGATCTGCGAGCAGATCAGGGATCCCGCGCGCAATGGCGGGCGCAAGGTGGAAGACCTGATCGACCATATCGGCAAGGACACCCTCGTCGGCTGGGCCTGGAAGCCTGGCTTCGGCCGCTCGCCCGTGCCGGGCACGCAAGCGCAGGCCGGCGCGCTGGTCGAGGCGTGGGTGAAGACGGGAGCGGCGTGTCCGGCGCCGTGACGACGTCGAAGCATGACGCAAAAGCTCCAG